>CAJWVY010000114.1 GCA_913048135.1 uncultured Verrucomicrobiales bacterium | reverse complement strand
ACCACTTCCTGAAGGAGGCGGCGAACGCGGCGCGCAGCTTCCGCGAGCACAACCCGTCGATCCGCATCGCGGTCGTGACGAACAACGCGACGGTCGACGGCCGCATCTTCGACGTGCACATCTCGCCGCGCGAGGACCTGATGTTCGCGGGCGAGAATCTGCAGAAGCGGGCGGACCGCGTGATGCGGCAGTGGCTGACGCGGCTGTACTACCTCGCGCACTCGCCGTTCAAGGTGACGTGGGCGCTCGACAGCAACGTGCTGTCGTGCACGCCGGGCGCCGCGCAGGCGTTCCTCGACGCGGCGCTCGCGACCGACCTGTGGGGCTTCCACATCGCGCACGGCTCGCAGAACATCGCGAGCGAGACGATGTACCCGCACAACTGGAACTTGGCGTTCCGGTCCGACGCGATGGTCGTCGGGCTGATGCGCGAGTGGTTCTCGCTGCAGGTGCAGCAGGGCGTCGCGTCCGACGACCAGTCGACGCTCCACGTCGCCGAGCTCTACTTCCGCAAGGCGTACGGCAAGCGCGGCTTCCGCGTCGGCCACGCGAAAACGAAATTGGTAGCTGATGGATTTACTGGTCTTGGCCGATACCAGCAGCTGAATCTCCACTTCGTCCTCAAAGCGCAATGGCTTTTTAAAATCACAGCTCAAATGCACGCGTGGCCAGCCAACTCCGAGGTCGCGATCGACAATCGAGCGGTCGAGTGAACGGAAGAAAGCATGCTCGGCGTACTCCATGTAGCGGCAGAAGTTGGAGAAATGAACAATTCCGGCCAAGTCCGTCTCACTGAACTCGACGCGGCGGGTGATGGTAAATTCGTGTGCTGCCATTATGCCTCCGGGGTTGGGGATGGATTGGACACCAAACCGTCGAGCAGGTCGATCATTTGCCCGGCCATGTGCTCGACGGAAAATATTTCGCGCACCACCTCGCGCGCCTTAAGGCCAATGGCCTTGGCTTCGGTAGGATTGTGGAGCATGCCTTCCAGCGCGGCGGCAAGGCTCTCGGGTCCTTCGTGATCGTACACGCGCCCGCCGCCAGTGGTTTCCACAAGCTCAGGGAATGACGCGCAATGTGGCTGCACCACCGGCACGCCGGCGGCCAGCGCTTCAATCACGTAAAAGCCAAACGACTCGCCAAATTGCGCAGGCACGGAAAGCACGGAGAGCGATTTCAAAAACGCCTGCTTCTCCGCGCGGCTGAGGTTCGGATGAAATTCCACATCACCCAGCAGCGCCTTGGCGTGCAGGCGATCGCGCAGGCTTTCTACAAAGGGCTCATCGCCTGGGCCGCAACCGCCGCCGATCTTCAGGCGCAGTTGAGGGATATGGTTATCCTGCTTCATTTTGATGAAGGCATCGACCAGTGTGTCGAGGCCCTTGTCCTTGCACATGCGCGAAAAGAACCCGATCACCGGCGGATTGGGCGCCACGCGCTCAGCGCTGTAGCCATCGTGATTGATGCCGTTGTGAATCACAGCCACGCGCTCGTTCGGCAGGTTCAGTTTTTCCCGCATGCGACCGGCATAAAACGCACTTGGCGCGATGAACTGATCAATCTCCTGCGCGCGCTCGGCCATGATCTGCCAGACCTCCTCGCGCACCTCCTCGGGCATGCTGTCGATGTACGGTGCCTCGTTTTGCAACAGACACACCACCGGCGCGCCAATGGCTTCCTTGAGCCGATGCGCCAGCCCTAGCAGCAGAGAATTGGAGAGCGAAATGACGTGGGGTTTCGGCTGCGTTTTCAGCCAGCCGATCAGCTCCTCCAGTTCACGCGCCTGATGCCCCTCTTCGCCACGCAACATGGAGATCGTAAGATCGCCAACTTCCTCAGCACGCGTTTTGCCAACCTGCTTAGCAGCCCAACCGAGCATGGTGTCTGACCCCACCATCCGATGTAGCCAGCGCGGGGCAGCGCGGTAAAGGGCAGATTTCTGTTCCAGATAGACGTTTACGCCGTTATAAAAAATAGGAGTATCGCCGGCCTGATTTTCCTCATCCAGCGTGAATGGCAAATAAAGCGGAATCATTGTCACTTCATGCCCTGCTTCGCGTAATGCGGCCACCAGTGCGTTGTCACGGAAACAATTCCCGCAATACATTTTCCCGGCGCCGGGTGTGATTTGAACAATGTTCACAGGGAGGTTCTAGACCAACGCCAGTTATGCGCAAACAATGAATTGATTAGGTGAGCAATGCTTCCGACTTTGATTCTAATGGTGCTCCTAAATCAAGGGCTTCTGGAACTGGGCAAAAGTCCTCCACGCATTTGAAAAGTTCCGTGAAATCCTTATTAACATCACCTGATAAACAGTCGGTCACGTCGCCTGCAATCTCAGGGTGTTTTTCCACGAGATCGGAAAAGCTGAAGTTTTCGTTATAAAAGGCGTATACCAGTTTTCTCATGTTTTCAATACCCTGCCGGAGTGTGCTGGAGTATTCAGTAAATTGTTTAGGGCTCAAATCTTGAGCTTGAAACGCGTTTTCAGCCGCGTCGGCAGCCATGACACCACTTTTCAAGGCAAGCATCAGGCCGCTAGAGAAAACTGGATCCAGAAAACAAAAGGCATCTCCTAAAAGCAATAAGCCATGAGTGCCGCAGTGCCGTGAGTGATGGGTGTATTCGTTGGTGATATAAAAGTCAGAAATCCGTTTGGCTGGGCCAAGCCTTTCTTTAACCCATTTGTTGTTGTCAATTTCGCGTTCCAGCATTTCCTGGGGTTTTCGGACTCCATCGCGACTGAGGTATTTTCCCTCCGCAACTATTCCCAGACTCACCCGATTGTCGTGGAGTGGAATCCACCAGAACCATCCCTTTTCCGGGACAAATGCGACCACCGTGGCTCCCTCATCAATCCCTTCCTGCCTAGTAGCACCCTCGTAATATGCCCAGGCCGCCACTTTATTTAAGTAAGGGTCTCGCTCGCGCCAACCGTTGCGCGTTGCAGTAAATGCCTCTTTGCCTGTGGCATCAAAGGTGAGCGGAGCAAAAAATTCTGTTTCCTCACCGTCTTTCGTCCTAGCTCTTACACCCACAACTTTATCTTCATCCCAAATCAACTCTTTTACCGCAATTTCTTCAATGACTTCTGCTCCCTTATCTCGCGCATTATCAAGAAGCATAAGGTCAAAGTCCGCTCGCATCACCTGCCAAGTTTGGGCGACAGTGTCGCGGTCGTATCGATTGAAGAAGTAAAAGGGCTGACTAGCGTCACCTTCTGGTGAAATAAATTGAACGCTATACTTTTTGACGAAGGCTGAATCTCTTAGGCGATCTACCATTCCAAGACGTTCAAGAGGGTGGAATGTGAAGGGAATTAGAGATTCACCGATGTGGTACCGAGGGAATTTCTCCCGTTCCAAAACTAAAACTCTACGACCATTTTCAGCTAAAATAGTGGCTGCTGATGAGCCAGCGGGTCCGGCTCCGATTATAATCACATCGAAATGATTGTTTTCCATCATGTTAACCTCTCACAAATTATACTGGTGGCAAAATTTCAACTATCTCCGCCAGATGATTCCCGTTCAGATCCCGGTGGATGTTGCACCGGCCGTAAAGTTCAGTGGAGGCGTCCAGACCGAACGCTTCGGTGATGAGCGGATCGGATTGCACCTTGAAATAGGCCTGCGGGCAGCTCTCGTGGCGGATGGCGTGTTCGTTGAGGATCGTGCCTAGGGGCACACTCTCGCCGAGCACCAACGCGCGCGCCTGTTCCGGAAAATGCTCGAGATGAATCGCAATAGCGCCGAACTCCACCGGCTTGTTATCCTCGCCGGCCTCCAGCACCACCTCGCGCTTGTAGCTGGCCTCGGATTCCTCGCGGCCCAACAGGCGCAGATGAATACGGTCACCATGAAATTCCTCCAGCGTGGGTGTCATATCATCGTCATGCACCAGCAGGCGGCGGTAGGGTTCGGGCATCTCGCTGCTATCGATCAGCAGGAGGTCTGGCGCGGCCTCGCCGGCGCGCTGGTAAAACTCTAGCAACGGGCGGGCGGCATCTTCAAGTGAAAGGCTGGGGGCTGTTTCAGGCATCGGAATGATCAGGCATAGCGGGCGTTGCGATGTTCGGGCAGGAAAAATTCATGGAGCAACCGGTCAACCTGCAACAGGCCTTCGCGATTGATGTTCACGCGATCGCCTTCAATGGTCAGGAACCCCCAGTCGGCAATGCGCTGGAGCGGCTCGGCAAATCGCTCGGCGGGGTTGGTGCCGAATTTATCGGTGAAATATTGCAGGCTCACTGAGCCGAGCTTGAGCTGCAGAATGAATTCGCGGATGAGCCGTTCATCATCGCTGGGCGTCAACGCGCGGTACACCGGCAGGTCGCCGTTGCCCAGTTGTTCCACATAGGGATCAAAGTCGTGATGATTCTGGTAATGCGTGCCGCCAATGTGGCCAAAGGACGCCACGCCCACCGAAAGCAAATCCGCCCCGGCCCACAGTTGATCGCGGTATTCGAACGTCACCTTGGAGGAATCCTTCACCGCCGTGTAGGCGCTGGTGACGGTGTAGCCGTTCTTGGCCAGCTCGTTGTAGGCGTAATCGGTCCAGCGCCGTTTGGTGTCCCAGTCAGCCACCGGCGCAGCGAGTTTACCCTCCTCCTTCATGCGCTTGTAAATGGTGGTGTTGTACGGCACCTCCATCTGGTAAATCGTGATGCTGTCCGGCGCCATCTCAATGGCCTTGGCTACGCAGGCTTTCCAGTTATCTTCCGTCTCCTCCAGCATGCCCGCGATCAGATCGATATTGATCTGCTGGAAACCCACCTCGCGGGCGTACTCATACGCGCGACCAATCTCCCCACCGCGATGAGCGCGGCCGTTGATCTCAAGGATGTGATCGTCGAAATTCTCCACGCCCAAGCTCAGCCGCGTCACGCCGACCTCGTGCAGGGTCTTCAGTTTCTTATCCGTCAACGTGCCCGGTTCGCACTCGAAGGTTACCTCCTTCACTTCGTCCCAGGGCAACAACGCTTTCATGCCGTCCGTGAGATGAAACAACTGGCTGCTGGAAAGATAACTCGGCGTGCCGCCACCGAAATAAACGAAGCTCGGCTTGCGTCCGCCGATAAACGGCTTGTTCGCATAAATCGTCAGCTCCTCCAACATCGCGTCGAGGTAGCTCTTGATGGCGTCCGCATTCTTGTCCGTGTACACGCGGAAATAACAAAAGTGACAACGCTTCCGGCAAAACGGAATGTGCGCGTACACCCCCAGCGGTGTGTCCGGCGCGGGCGCTCGCTCCATGGCGGCCTCAATTTCCGGCAAGGATTCCTTCTGCCAAAATGAAAATGGCGGGTAGTTGGAGACAAAATAATTGCCGACCGTGGTTTGGGTTTCCAACGGCGGCTTACTGGGCGTGGGAGGGGCGGGAGTACTCATTATTTTACCTTCACCCCGAAGCAATACACGGTGCCGTCCTCGCTGCCGATGACTACTTTTCCACCAGCCACCGCCGGCGACGCAGTGATCGAGTCATCCGTTTCATAGCTCCACAATTGTTTCCCTTGATCCAGCGAAACCATGTACAGGCGGCCATCATTGGACCCCACCAACACTTTGCCGTCGCACACCACCGGCGAACTGTTTACCTGCCCGCGTGTGGCAAAGGTCCAGACCGCTTCGCCATTGTCGCGCCGCAGACAATGCAGGCGTTTATCCTGTCCGCCAAAGAGCACGCGATCCTTGGTCAATGCCGGCGAGGAGGAATACGGGAAGAGCCGGTCCTTATAGTTCCACACAATCTTACCGGCCTTTAGATCGATGCAGAGAAATTCATTGTCGTGATGCCCCACATACACGCGTCCCGCATCCGCCGCAACACTGCCGATGATATAGGAATTGGCATTAATCACCTTCTCGCGTTCACCCTTGGTTATATCAATCACATGCAGCAATGCATCGCAGCCGCCAAACATCGTGCGGCCATCCGTCAATGCCGGCGAACCATTGATGTAATTCTCCGATTCATATTCCCAAACCTTCTCGCCCGTTTTGGCATCCAGACAGTAGAGGAAAAAATCGTGACTCCCCACCAGCACATAGGTCTTCTTGCCGTCGGGTGACTTGGTCCAGTTCGGCGCGCCGGTAATCTGGTCGCCCGTTTCAAACTTCCACAACTCCTTGCCCGTCTTTGCATCCAGCGCATACACGAACCCATCCACTGACCCCGCATACACGCGCCCATCCAGCACCATCGCCGAAGCCTCAATCGGATCGTTGCAGGTAAAATCCCAGGCCTGTTTGCCGGTGGCTAGGTCGATGGCATAGAGTTTGCCTTTGAGCCCCTTCTTCCCGTCGTCATCGCCGCCCACATAGGCCATCCCATTGGCGATCACCGCCGATGCCTTTACCGGCCCCTTGGCATCAAACTTCCACAACAACGAGAGCTTCTCAGGCAACTTCCCCGCCGCCGCCCCGGTCAATCCGCGATCCCCACGGAACAACGGCCAATCTGCAGCATTCGTATAAAAACAGTAAGAATAGCCAATCAATAAACTCAACCAAAAGCGCCACACTCTCATATAATCGCCTTAATTATGGTAAAAACACACATTTCTGCTCCGGCCGAGCATTTAGTAAATCCATCATTTAGGCAACAAAAATGTACGTGCACGTACTATTAGTAAGAGTTTTGATTCATTTTTTGGCATATTAGATGCTACGTATACGAAATCGTTTAGTTGAATCCTATGGAGATTAACTTAGCAAATTCGCATCAGGCACTGCACATGTATCGGTCTCATATGAATGGGGCGACAAAAAGCATGGATCGGCTGGCCAGTGGCTCAAAGCAGATGGTTACCGACGATGCGGGAGGGTTGGCTGTGTCCAGCAAGTTTGAGGCGCAAACTTCCCGAGTGGAGTCGGCGCGGACTAATATCACTAATTCCCTGTCCAAAGTGCAAACGGCCGAGGGATATTTGGATAAGGTTACCGATGCGCTTCATAGGATGAGCGAAGTGGCGGCCTTAGCCATGGATAACACAAAATCCGCCACGGACCGGGCAACCTATAATACGGAGTTTCAGGATCTCAAGGCCTACATTCGGGATGTGGCAAACCGCACAATGAACGGACAAAGTCTTTTTGATGGCAGTTCACAAAGTGTCATTAAAGACGAGAGTGGTAATTTTTATTCGTATAACAATTCAGATTTAACCGGTTCGAATATTACGAATCTCACGACTGGAAATGTGACATCAGTCGATCAATGGGAAACATCGGTAAACCTTTGGAAGGTATCTATTCCAGGATATACACTGAACCAAACGAGTTACAAAACTACACAAAGTGGATATCAGGTTTATAACGCATCCAATAACATATGGAGGACGAATAAGGATTTGTGGTATGACGCCGCGGCTGATTCGTGGTCGACTACCAATAATGGTGGGACAAAGTACGATTCGGGTTCGTTTATTAAACTTGGCACGGGATCTGGTTCTGTAAATATTCAATCAGTTCCGAATTCATGGGATCGGGAAAATATTTATGCTGGTAGTAACTATCTAACGACGGCAAATCCGCTTTCCAAAGGGAACCTTGAGGCAGCGGATGTCAGTTCTGTCGCATCAGGCACATTCATTACCTACGATCCGTCGTCTAGTTCGGATGAGCCAACCTATACCACGTTCGCGCAAGGCACTTTTTTTGCCAATGATCCGGGGTTGGGAGCATCACAGACTGCTGTGAGTGCGGGCGATTACGTAACAGTCGATCCTGCCACCGAAGATAATGCTGAAGTATATTATGCGGCTGGATCGACTGTGGACACAGATCCTACGGGTGCTGATTCGGGCGCAACTGAATTGGCTAATGCGCATGTATTGACTTCTACCGGAGCCAAGACTGTTGTTTCGCTTATAAAAACTGCTCTGGATCAAATCACAAGTGATCGTGCTTCTATTGGCGCTGTGTCAGGTAGGCTTAGGCGAATGAATGAGCAAATGAGTATGCTGAAAGAAAGCTTGGCCCAATCGGTTAGCCGGATGAAAGATGCTGATGTTGCATCAGAAAGCACTCAATTTGCCAGGCACCAAATTCTGCTGAAATCCTCTGTGGACATGATTGATAAGGCGCGAATTGTGAACGAAAACGCATTCCGTTTACTCGTCAATTATTAGGCTTCCGCGTCTAATAAGCCTCCTTGATTGCTGTTTGCGCTGATGGATGCAATTTTCAAAAACCGGTTTTCATCATCGGTCGTTACCAGGAAATCTCCCTGAATGCCCTGTTTGGAGATAAATGGGTGCAGCACTTTGATTGGGAGCTGGATAATCCGGCCATCAGCAGCCTCGGCCACCACATGCCGTGCGCGGCCACGGTAATATTCCTCCACTTGGCGCGGGGTAAGCTGCAGTGATAAGGAGATTTGTTTCACGGGCGCTGCCCAGCAAAATTCAGTTCCAATCGAAAATCAACCTTCGCTTTTCTCCTGCCCTTGAAATAAGTTGTGGGAAAAGGTAAATTTCTTGGCGTTGACCCTCCCAACCATCCAGAGCCTCCGCGATGGTGATGAAGCCGCGTGGATGATTGTGTACGAATGGCTCTGGCCAAAGGCTCTGGCGGTGGCATCCAACAAGCTGCGGTTTTCCACCTCCACCGATGCCGAGGATGTGGCGTCCATCGCCCTGCAGCAGTTGGTGGATCATGTGGAAAAAGTATCCGCCACCGAGGATTTATTGCCCCTTACGCTCGCAATCACCCATAATCAGACTGTTCAACTCATTCGCTATAATAAAGCGGAGAAACGTGATGTGCGGGCTACGGATTCATTGGGTGAGTTCGATGTGCCGGCTCCCTCTGCCTCTCTCAGTGAGTTGGATCTACAGGAATTACGGGCCTTAATTGAATCCCTGCAGAAGACGCTCTCCCCCAAGGCCGCCAGTGTTTTGGGTGATTTTTATCTGAAAGGACTCACCCAGCGTGAAATTGCCAAGAGAAATAACCTCGCACTCAATTCCGTTGGCGTAAATATAACCCGCAGTTTGCAGCGCATTCGGGAAGTTATGGGGAAAAATCCTACTTTAATGAAAGAAATTCAAGTTGCCATGCGAAATACAGAATGAGGGGAGGAATCTCCACGACCAAATGCGAGACGAATTACTCAATTTACTGATCAAAGAATCTATCGGCACACTCGATGCCGAAGGCTCTGTACGGATTAAGCAAATTCTCGCTCAAGACCCTGCATTAAAAGCGGAATACGAGGCGTGGCAGGCCGAACTCCCGGCCTTGAAAGAACTGGCCGGCCTCGCGGGTGCCACCACCTCAAGCGAACCCCTATTACCTGAATCGGTTCGGAAAGAACTCCTCGAGCATCTGCAGGAAACATTTGATCAAGCCGAGCCAGAATTGGCTGATGCACAATCCCGGGCCACTTCCCAAGAAGTCGGCGAAGTGGTCGCCCGCGAAGTGACCTGGCGCTGGGCTCTGATCCCCACTTTTGGCCTCGTCGTTTTATTCCTGATTTCACTGAACAAAATGGATCAGGAACCCATCTCTGAACCGCCTTCCAAAATTGCCCAGCCTCTAGCGGAAACACCCGTGATTCAGGTTGCCCTGCTGGATGTCGTCGGCCGAACCCGGGGCACCAACGACCCCATCCACTCCCAGCTCCAAAATGCCTGGCCCGGGACCGAGCTGATTGAATTCGATCAATCGTCCAAGATGAAAGCATGGCGGGACGAATGGCCCACATCCACCGCTTCTGTCATCAAAATCATGTATAACGTCTCCAGCGGCGAACTCATCCTCATCGGTCAGATCAAAGGCGAAAACAAAAAAGAAACCTTTACCCTGACCGACCCGAAGGAATTTTCCAGTCTCATCGAACAAGCCCAAGCCACCCTCAAAACGTGGCTAAAATAAAGGTCGGGTAAAAAGATGGTACCGGAGAAGGGACTCGAACCCCACAATTCGCCTTCATCTTCGCTCCCTAAAACTCGGTAAATCTCGACAGGGTGGCCCCTCGTGGTGGCCCCTCTTTTGTGCCATCTTTGCCAACTGTGCCATGTGACGGGCAGATATGGGCAGGTGAGCTTGTAAACACGGCGGTTCCGGCTCAACTTTAATTCGATGAATAACGTAAAAGGCATCGAATTGAAAAGAGGGGCCGAAGGAGAATCTCCTTGGGTCGTACATGTAGCCAAGAGTGTTTTCGGAAAGCGCCAGCGGCTTTGGTTTAAGAATAAGGAACTTGCGGTTGAGCAGATTCGGATACTTGAGAACAAGGTCTTAAACAAAAACCGCGCTCCGCTTGATCCTGAAATCCACAAAGTCATCGCAGGCTACCAGAATGATTTTGCGCCGAATGAACTGCGCGAGATTCTGGAA
>CAJWVY010000113.1 GCA_913048135.1 uncultured Verrucomicrobiales bacterium | reverse complement strand
CTCGGCATGGACCACGAACGCCTCACCTTCTACCACAACGGCATCCAACGCCGCCTCACCAACGTCCACGGTCACGTGATCCGCGAGCTGCTGGCTTAATTTGAATTTTATGAAAAACATCCTCTGCACACTCATACTATTGGCTGCCATAAGCGCGCAGGCGGCGGACAAGAAACCGGTCAAGGTCTTCATTCTCGCCGGTCAATCGAACATGGAAGGCAAGGGCAAGGTGGATCCGTTATTGAACCATCAGATCCACGCGCCCGAGACCAAGGAATTTTTTGCGCACTTTCATAAGGATGGAAAATACATTGAGCGCGAGGATGTGTGGATCAACTTTCTGAACCGGCGCGGCCGACTGACAGTGGGCTTTGGCTCGCCCGGACGCATCGGACCGGAGCTGGAGTTCGGCCATGTGGTGGGCGATCACTACGAGGAGCCGGTGTTGATCATCAAAACCGCCTGGGGCGGCAAGAGCATTGGGCGCGATTTCCGACCGCCCAGCTCGGGGTTGCCCCCCAAAGAGGAGCTGGATGAAGCGGTCAACAATATGGTGAACCGCGACTACAACAACCTCGTGCGCAACGCCATGAACAAGGCCAAGAAGGAAAATCCGAAGGTCACGCGCAAGGACATCGAAGCGCAGCTTAAGGTGACCAAGGAAATGATCCTAAAGGAAAAAGGCGCTGAATTCCGCAAACAGGTGATCGACAGTCAGGGCCATTTTTATCGGCTAATGATGGAGGAGATCGCCGTGAACCTGAAGGAACTGAAGCAGCGCTTCCCGGATTACGACGGACGCGGCTACGAGCTGGCCGGCTTCGTGTGGTTCCAGGGTTGGAACGACATGTACGGCCCTTTCCCGCCGCAGTACGCGAAGAACATGGAAAACCTCATTCGCGATGTGCGCAAAGACCTGAAGGTGCCCAACCTCCCGGTCGTCATCGGCCTCATGGGCCAGAACGGGTTCAAGGAAGCGCAGGGCAACATGGCGATCGTCAAGGCCGCACAAGCTTCTATGAATGACGTCGCCGATTTCAAAGGCAACGTGAAAGCCATCCCGACCGACATCTACTGGGACAAGGCGGCCAACGAAGCCTTTCCGAATTGGCGAAAAAACTTTGAGCAATGGCAAAAGCTCGGCTCCGATTTCCCCTATCACTACCTCGGCAGCACCATCACCTTCACCCGCATCGGCCGGGCGTTTGGCAAAACGATGATTGAGCTGCGCAAAGGGAAATAATGCCGGCTACCAAACGCAAACCGCTGGTGGCCGTGCTCGACTGGAAAACCGCGCCCGCCAGCAATAGCGGCGTGGATCTCGAAGCCAAGGTGCTCGGCCAGGGCGTGCGCACGAAGTATTACCTGATCGATACCGAAGCGGATTTTACACCGGAAATACTCGGCGCCGACGCGCTGATTGTCTGGCAGAACACGCTGATCACCGAATGTACGCTGGACCGCCTGAAACGTTGCCGGGCCCTGATCCGCAATGGCGTGGGGTTTGATTCCGTCGACATCACCGCGGCGGCAGAGCGCGAAATTCCCGTGTGTAATGTGCCCGACTATGGCACGGAGGAAGTGGCCGATCATGCCATCGCTTTATCTCTGGCGCTCACGCGGCAGCTCTTTCCGCTGAATGCCGAGGCCAAGCGGCCCGGGTGGAAGCTGGTGGCCAAGGACAAGCTGCGCCGCACCAGCACGCTGACATTTGGCGTGATTGGGCTCGGCCGCATCGGCACCGCGGCGGCATTGCGCGCCAAGGCGCTGGGCTTTCGTGTGATGTTTTACGACCCGCACCTGCCCAACGGCGTCCATAAGGCGGTCGGCATCGAGCGCGTGGATTCGTTGGCCAAGCTGCTGAAACAATCCGACGTGGTGTCCATTCACTGTCCGCTCAATGACCAGACGCATTATTTGATCGCGGAACCGGAGCTGACCCAGATGAAATCCACCGCCTATCTCGTGAACACCGCGCGTGGGGGAATCGTGAAAAAGAAGGCGGTGCTGGCGGCATTAAAGAAGGGGATGATTGCCGGCGCGGGGCTGGATGTAATTGAGAACGAACCGCTCAAGACCAAGGCCGAGGCCCGCACGCCGAATCTCATTGCCACCTGTCACGCGGCGTTTTGCAGTCGCGAAGGGATGATCGAGATGCGTACCACCTCCGCTCGCATCGCCAAGCAGGCGATCCAAGGCAAGCGTCTGGATAATGTGGTGAACGGCGTGAGCTGACCGCTTATTTTTGCGCCGTACCCGGCCGGACCTTGTCTTTCCACTCCTTGGGCATCTCGCTCAGGTCGCTGTCGTCACCGTAGTGTTTCTGGAGGGCGTAGAGTTGTTTCTTGAGATCGGCGGTGAGCTTGGCCTGGCCGGGTTGACCATACAGGTTGGTTAGCTCATCGGGATCCTTCTGCAGATCGTACATTTCCCACTCGTTCCCGAAGCGGTAGAAGTGCATCAGCTTGTAGCGCTCGGTGCGGATGCCGTAGTGGCGGGGCACCATATGGAAGCTGGGGTATTCGTAGTAGTGATAGTAAATGCTGGTGCGCCAGTTCTTGGGGCTTTGGCCCTTGAGCAGCGGCACGAGGGAACGACCCTGCATGTCGCCGGGAATCTTTGCGCCGGCGATCTCGAGGAAGGTCTCGGCATAGTCAATGTTCTGGATGAGATGATGATCGCGTGAGCCCGGCTTGGTGACGCCCGGCCAGCTGACAATGAAGGGCATCTTCAGCGATTCCTCGTACATCCAACGTTTGTCGTACCAGCCGTGGTCGCCGATGTAAAAGCCCTGATCGGAGCTGTAGATGACGACGGTGTTGTCGTCGAGATCCAGTTCCTGAAGCGTGGCGCGCAGTCGGCCGACGCTTTCGTCAACTCCCTTAACGCAGCGCAGATAATTTTTCGCGTAACGCTGAAATTTCCAGCGGACGAGATCCTTGCCCTTGAGCTTGGCCTTGTGGAAAGCCTCATCGCGCGGGCCGTAATGAGCGCGCCACGCTTTCATTTGCGCCTCGGTCATCCGAGTCATATTGCCACGAGCGGAGCGGTCCTGCCGCTTTTGAATCGGCGTGCCGGCAAAGTCGGCCGTAAGATCCACAAACAGGTCGTAGTTCGGATCCATGTGCCGATCGATCTCCATCTCCTGATGCCGCGCGCCGGGGGCGTTGTCCTTGTAGTTGTCGAAGAGCGTGTCGGGCTCGGGGATGTCGATGTCGTTGTAGAGCTTCAGATGGCGCAACGCCGGCATCCAAGCGCGGTGCGGTGCCTTGTGCTGCACCATGAGCATGAAGGGCTTGTCGTCAGACCGGTTTTTCTTCAGCCAATCCACCGCGAGATCGGTCACCACATCCGTCGCGTGGCCGTCGATGCGCACCTTGCCCTCGGGGGTAAAGAAATCCGGATTGTAGTATAGCCCCTGCCCCGGCAGTACCTTCCAGTCATCAAACCCCTGCGGATTACCCTTGAGATGGCTCTTGCCGTAAATGGCCGTTTGATAGCCCGCCTTCTGGAGTAGCTTCGGGAAAATCTGCTGGTTCCAGTTAAAGGTGTTGCCGTTATTCATGAACCCATTCTTGTGGCTGTGCTTGCCGCTCATGATCACCGCGCGGCTCGGCCCGCAAATGGAGTTGGAACAAAAACTTTTCTCGAACACCATGCCGTCCTTGGCCAGCTTGTCGATTTCCGGCGTGGGATTGACCGCCTTCAGCCAGCCGTTGTACGCGCCAATGGCGTGCGTAGCGTGGTCGTCACTGAACACAAACAAAATGTTGGGGCGCTTGTCCTTGGCCGCCAAATTCAGCGCCAGCAACAGGGTGAGAGCAAAAAAGATTTTTTTCATGAATCAATGGGGTCGGCGAAAATTAGCAGCCAGCGGTCAATTGTCTAGTCCAATAGGGCGGTTTTTTTAATGGAATAAATCGCCAAGTGAGTAGCGGATCCGAATGACTCATGTTATTTTGATTTATGGTTCGATTGTTGACCGTGCTTTTCTTGACTGCCTTTTTCAGTGACCAAACGATAGCAGCTCTAAAACTGAAGTTTAAGGATGGCACTGAATTAAACGGGGCTGAAATCTATGTTCCCAGCATCCCAAATTCCAGGGGAAATCCTGATCATCGAGGAGTAATCCTGATGTTTCAAAACAAGCTCTATATCCATCATTTCCCTTACCGGTCTCCTGTAAAGATAACCAAAGTGATAGATGATGGAATTGATGATGGACGGTACAAGACCGTGGAGGTCATGGAAGAATTGGAGCATTATCACCCAAGATCCTCGCCGCTGGATTCTTCTCCAAGGGAGTTATCCTACAGCTGCACGCCATCCCGGATCGCTTTCTTTCACTTTGATCGCCCGTCGCTGGATGTATTATACAAAGCAGTTTCCAGCCACGCACGAATTCCCAAGCCCAATCAAAAATTTGCCCTGCAAGCCATTCACGCAGCCTATTACGCCACTCCGAATCCAACCTACTACAACACACCGCGACATTCCAAAATCTGGCAGGCTGAGGCCGATCGCGATGTAGCCCGGTACTTATCAAAAGTATTCTATGGAAAATGGTTCGAGCAGCCCGATCTGGCACCTCCCGAATTCCAGAAACTATTGCGGCCCCGGCGGCAGGTTGCGCCGTAAAAACTCCGTCATCGCCGTGCGCAGATGCAGCGTGGTGCCTTTGCCTTCACGGATGGAGTGGGACCGATTCGGGTAAGCCAGCATCTCGAATGGCTTGTTGTGCGCCACCAACGTGTCGACGAGCTTGGCCATGCCCTGATAATGCACGTTGTCATCCGCCGTGCCGTGGATGAGCTGCAGCTTGCCTTTCAGATTTTTGGCGAACGTGATCGGCGAGCCGTTTTTATAGCCCTCCTTGTTATCGTCCGGCAGTCCCATGTAGCGTTCCTGATAAATGGTGTCGTAGAGCAGCTGATTCGGCACGGGCGCGATAGAGATGCCCGCGTGATACAGATCGGGATACCGAAAGAGCGCGTTGAGGGTCATTGAGCCGCCGCCGCTCCAGCCCCACACACCCACGCGATCGGCATCAAGGTAGGGCCGATCTTTCAACACCTGCCGTACGGCGGCCGCCTGATCCTTGGAAGCGAGGATGCCGACCTGTCGGTAAATGCTCTTGCGCCAGGCGTTGCCTCGTGGCGCGGTGGTGCCGCGGTTGTCGATACTCATCACCACGTAACCTTGCTGCGCCAACATCCAGTGCCACATGCCGCCCGGGCCGGACCAACGGTTCACAGTCGTCTGCCCCGCCGGCTCGCCGTACACGTAAAGGAAGAGCGGATATTTTTTGGAACAATCCAGATTCGGCGGCAACACCGCATACGCGTCCACCTTCACGCCGTCGCCGATATCGATCTGGAAAAACTCCCGCTTCGGCTCGGCCAAGGTCTTCACCTTCGCGCGCAGGGCGGCGTTGTCCTCCAGCGTACGCACCGGCTCGTGGGCGGGCAGCTTGATCAATTGCGTGACCGGTGGCGACTGGATGCTTGAGAACGTATGGACCGCCCATTTTGCATCAGGCGAAATACTGTAACTGTGCGAGCCACGCTGCTTGGCTGGCGACAACCGTTTTAACCCCGTGCCGTCCAGGTTAATCCGATAGAGATACCGCTCGGTGGCGTTCTTGGGGGACGCGGTAAAATAGGCGATCCCGTTCGCCGCATCGAGCTTCAGCATGCGAATGATATCGAAGTTCCCCCGCGTCACTTTCTTCGCCTCGCCCGCGCGGGACACGAGATACAACTGCCGCCACCCCGCGCGTTCGCTCACGTAGGTGAACTGATCCTCTACCCAATCCGTGAAGCCAAAACGCACCTCGATCCACGCCTCATCGCGGTCCGTATAAACCGTGCGCGCCTTGCCCGTGGCGGCATCAGCGATCATCACCGCGTTGCGGTTTTGCAATCGGTTCAGCCGTTGCAGCAACAGCTCCTTTGAGTTATCCGCCCAATCCATGCGAGCGATGTAATGATTGCGCGGATCTCCCTCCACCCGCACCCAGGTCGTCTCGCCGCCGTCCGCAGACACCACGCCCACCCGCGCGCGCGCATTGGTTTCACCAACCTTCGGATATCGAAAAGTCACCACCTGCGGATAATTGCCCGGCACATTGTTGATCATGTGCATCTCCTTCACGCCCTCTTCATCCATCTGCCAGTAGGCGATCCGTTTGCCGTCAGGACTCCAGCGGAATCCGTCGCGTAAACCCAGTTCCTCCTCATAAACCCAATCGAACGTTCCGTTAATCACCGTGTCGCGAGAACGCTTGGTCAACACCTCAATCCGGCCGGTCGCCAAATCCTCCACGTACACATTCTTGTCTCGCACATACGCCACGCGATTGCTGTCCGCCGGCGAGAACTTGGCAAACATCAAAGTCGCCTCAGACGCCTCCTTACCGCCGAGCTGATGCAACTTGCCGCTGGCCCGGTCGAGCACCCAGTAATCTCCACGCGAATGCACCCGCCATACGCGGCGGGTGTTCGTATAAATGAGCACCTTCGCCAAATCCTTTGTGAACGTGTACCCGCTCACCGCCAGCGGCTTCTTTTCCCCCGCCGGAATCAGTGCCTTGGCCGCAACCAAAATCTCTCGCTTCCCCGTCGCCGGATCCACCCGCACAATATCCCGCGCCTCCTTTGTCGCCTTGGATTTCTCCAGCCGCACATATCCCTGCCCTGCCTCCAACCACTTGACGCCGTAGCTTTTGGCGCTGAACTCGGGTTTCCCGTAAAGCCGGTCCAGCGACAAGAGTGGATTGGGTTTTTCCTTGGACTCTTCTGCGCCCAACGCGGCAAATGCCATCACGGCCAGAAAGTAAAATAGACGATGCATGCAGCAGGGTGCCGCGTGCTCTCAGGAGAGGCAAGCAATCTAGGAAGCCGCCGGTTCGCGCGTGCGTTTGCCGTTGAGTAGCGTGCCGACGAACGTGTACCGGATCACATACTCGTACATGAGCAATAGCAGCCCCACCGTCACGCCGCACACCAACAGGAATTTCACCAGACTCGGCATCGCCCACGGTGCCACCAGCCCCTGCAGAAACATCATCAGCGGCATATGCGCCACATAGAGCCAGTAGGACGAATCCGATAGGTACCGAATCGTTTTGTTTTCACCGGAGAAAAATTGCCGGAACACCCCGATGAACCCAAAGATCACCAGCCAGCAATACAGCACTATACACGCACTCGCAATCAAATGACTGATGACAATGGGCTTAAAATTTCCCTGAGATAATTGCGTGCCCAGTTGAACATTGCGTGTTTCCAAAAAACCGACGCCCACCAGCAGGACCGGCACGGCGATCAAAAAGCTCAACCACCAGTATTTTCCCAATTGCTCCTCGAAGACATCCCGGCCATGGCACAAGGCGCCGAACCCAAAGAAGATAGCATAGTACAATACCTTTGGGGGCCATGGAATTGGTCCAGTATGCGTGTCCGGTCCGAACGATTGCCACATAGTCACCTGCGCGATAAATGTGAGCGGAAATAACCAGAGTAAACACAGCGGCATCTTGATCGTCCAATCGGCCCAGGCACGGAACTTCCATTTCTTCGCAATCCACATCACCAGAGCGAAAAGGAGAATTATGATCATCAGATAGAACAAAAACCATAAATGGTGGAAAACCGGCACCATGGAACCAAACCAGATTAACCAGATTACTCCAATCACCCCGCCAACGATCCAGGAGATCGGCTTGGCCCAATCGGGCAATTTTTCGTAGTACTGCCTGAATTGTTCACCACCGGGAAATTCCTTCTTCTCAGTCCGCTCAGGCTCGGTTGATGCCGTGTCTTCTTGCCTGATTACCCTTTGGTCATTAACCAGTATGTCTCGCACCCGGAGACGTTCCCGTTTGATCCGTTCCATATCAAATTCCCGCTTAGTGAGACCGCCAATAAATTTATACACCCCTTCCAACTCGCTGCTCCATTCTCCCCTCACAACCGCGAGAGGCGTTTCGTTGCGAGTATTTTTGGCGAGGGGATTCGCCCCGTATTCCAGAAGCAGCTCCACCAACTCCGCATCCGCCACGAAAGTCGCCATGTGCAGCGGCGTATTCTGATCCGAACCATTGGAAGAATTGATGTCAGCTTCTTTCTCCAGTAGTGCCTTTACCGCATCTTTCTGCCGCCAAAATACTGCCAAGCTCAGAGCCGATTGGCCTTCCTTGTTTTTCGCGTTGATATCGGTTCCGGATTTCAATGCTCGATAAATACCCTCCACATCCCCTTGTTCCGCTGAGCTCCACAGATCAGATGGGTTTCCCTTGTTAGTCTCCCCCCCCATGTTGGCCAGCAATCCACCGGTGATCATTGCAATCCATGTGGCAATAATCATCACAGCTCCCAGCGTAAACAACGGTAGCAAAATCCGTTTGGCACGGTGCTTGAGCATTTCTTTCATGCCACGTTGGCGCCAGAGCATGGCGGCGAAGAAACCGCTTACCACGAAGAACAGCGGCATGCGGAAGCCATGAATGGCCTGCATGAAGACGAATTTGTATGGACTAAATTCCTCGGGCAATTCCATGCCGATCGCGGACCCGGCCTCATGGATTTCGGCCGGCACCTCCCAGTACGGCGATTGGGTGTCCTGAATCGGCCAGTATTTTTCGCCCATGAACGAGATCACGCCGTGCAATAAAATGCCCAGCAACATCGCCGTCGCGCGCAGGGCGTCGAGGTCGTGATACCGTTTCTTTTCCAGAATGGGCGGGGATTCCATGCGGCGATCGTGTGTCGTATCAATACGCTTGGCCGAGGTAAATTGTTACAGGAGCGCTCATCCGTGGATGACCACCATCTTGCTCTCGGTCATTTCCTGCACAGCATAGCGCGGGCCTTCCTTGCCGAAACCGCTGTCCTTGAGGCCGCCGTAGGGCATGATCTCCGCACGCCAAGCGGTGCCGAAGTTGATGTGCAGATTGCCGCTATCCACCTCACGCGCAAACCGCATAGCGCGGTCGATATCCTGAGTAAACACCGCTGCGCTCAGACCGAATCGTGTTTCATTTGCCAGAGCAATGGCGGCCTCCACATCCGGCGCCCGCGTCACGCCCAGAGCCGGCCCGAATAATTCCTCACAGCTCAATTTCATTTCCGGCGCCACATTCGCCAGCAATGCCGGCTGCACCACGGCGCCTTCGCGCGAGCCGCCGCACAACAGTTCCGCACCCTGCGTCACCGCCTCGCCCAGCCACGTCTCAACGCGGGCCGCATCCCGTTCGCGGATCAGCGGCCCCACCTGCGTGCCCTCGGCCAGCGGATCGCCGGCTACCAGTTGCTGAACCTCCGTGCGCAAGGCATCCAGCAAATCCGCATGCGCCCCCGGCGTAGCGATCACGCGCTGGCTGGAGATGCACACCTGACCGGCATTCGCGTAGCCGGTCACAGCCAGTGTCTGTGCGACCTTTGCCACATCGGCGTCGTCCAGTACGATCACCGGGCTGTTGGAGCCAAGCTCCATGGTCACGCGCTTGAGCCCGGCCGCGCGCGTAATGGCCTCGCCCACCTCGGCGCTGCCAGTGAAACTGATTTTACGCACGCGCGCATCGGCACAGATCGCCTCGCCCAGTTCGCCGCCAGGGCCGGTGACACAAGCGATGGCTTCCTCAGGCAACCCGGCCTCAAGCAACAGCTCCACGAGTTTCAGTGCCGAGAGCGGAGTATCGCTGGCGGGTTTGAGGAGCACGGCGTTGCCGCCGGCAATGGCCGGCCCGATTTTGTGCGCCACGAGGTTGAGCGGAAAGTTGAAGGGCGTAATCGCCGCCACGATGCCGCACGGTACGCGCAGGGTAAATCCCAGCTTACCGACGCCGCCAGGGGTGGCATCCAACGGCACGGTTTCGCCATGCAAATCACGCGCGGCATCGGCGGATAAATCGAGGGTCTCCATCGCGCGCCCAGCCTCGATGCGGCCCTCAGCCAGCACCTTGCCTTCCTCGCGGCTGATCAGGCAGGCGAGGTCCTCCTGTTGTTCGGCCATGAGTTGCGCGGTGCGCCGGAGGATCTCTACACGACGATGAGTAGGCAACGCGCGCATGGCCGCCGCGCCCTGTTCCAGGCCATCCAGGGCCGCGGAGATATCCTCCGGAGCCCCCACGGGCACAGTATCGAGCACGGTGCCATCGTAGGGATGAATCACCTCAGCGACCGTCCCGCGTTCCTGCCATTGGCCTTGGAGAAACATTTTCATGCGCCCGCGAGTATGGCGGATTCACGGTGGCTTGTCACACAAATGACTTTTGACCGCGCGCCATCGACGGGCCACACTGGGGCATGGCGCGGATTGTTTATGGGTTGTCCGGCGAAGGTTCGGGGCATTCGTCCCG
>CAJWVY010000112.1 GCA_913048135.1 uncultured Verrucomicrobiales bacterium | reverse complement strand
TTCATCGCCATTTACGGTGGATTAACCCAGCTCCCTTCTGGACGGGAATCGATAATCGTTCGGTTTGTTTATAGTTCAGTCCATGCGGTGTCGCGACCCGGACACGGCCCGCGGGATTATCCTGCAGGTGCTGCGCCGGTCGTGGGGGATGGCCGCTTTTCGCGAAAACGCGCGCCTGATCGTCCGCCGCCTTGGGCGCGTGGGCGACGCGCGCGCGTCTGCGACCATCCGGAACTCGGAGTCGACGCACCGTCGGCTCCGGCGTGTATACGAGAACGCAGCAGAGCACTACCGGTGTGTGAGTACCTCCGGCAAGCACGGCAGACGACACTAGGCGAAAGCGGTGTCGAAAAGCTGGCGCAGTGCAATCCCAAAGTCGGCCAGCTTTAGCACTCCTTCGTGTGTCACAAGGATATTTGCCGGCTTCAAATCACGATGCACAATTTTACGTTCATGGGCAAACTGCAGTGCTTCACACAGCTGAAGGACATACGGTTTGGATTTCTTCCAGACAAACAAATGATCGGGTTGGTTGGCTTGGATGGTGGCTAAATCCGTGCCATCCACGTATTCCAGTGAGATAAAAGGGTTTTCCCCGGGGATATGAACAAGGTCATGGATCCGTACAATGTTGTCATGGCCAAGCTTGCGGGTTTTTTGTACCTCCCGTTTCAGGTCCAGCAATGCCACTGGATCATTAGCCACCTCCGAAGGCAAAACCTTGATGGCCACCTGTTCATTGAGTTGGGTATCCTGCGCCAGCCAAACCTCTCCCATGGCGCCTTGCCCCAATTCCTTTTCCAGATGATAACGACCGGCTCCAATCTTTAGCCCCGGGGCCAGTTCTCCGGCTCCTTCAAGCTGAAGATCCAAATACAAATCGCCGACCTGCAGGTATTGCCCCGCAGAAATTCGGACTTTGCCGCTAATTTTTACCTGATCCAGAAAAGTGCCGGAGGTGCTTTTTAAATCCTCGATAAAGACGCCCTCTTCGGAGAGGTACAGTTGGGCGTGTTCATTGGAGATGTGGACACTCTCACAGTAGATGGCACTATTGGGATCGCGCCCAATGGCATGAACCCCTTCGCCTAATAGATGCTGAGAGATAATTGTTCCATCCTGCTGATAGACTATTATTTTGATACGTAAGTCAGACATCAAAAAACCAGTTATTTACTCTTTATTCGGATAATGATTTAGGTGAAATTATATATAATAATCACGTGAAGAAAACTAATATTTGCCTCTGTGGCAAATTTACGCTGCCCCGATTTGCGCCTGAATTGCGCTGATGATTTTCTCGCTCCATGCATCTAGCGCGGCGGCGTCTTTGCCTTCGAGGAGGAGGCGAATTTTGGGTTCGGTGCCGGAATAACGGAGCAGCACGCGGCCGCCTTCGGCTTGCAGGGCGGATTCCGCCTCGGCTACGAGTGCGGGGACGCCTTCGAGTTCCTCAATGGGTTTCTTCTCCGTCACGCGCAGGTTGGTAAGCTTTTGCGGGAAACGCGTCCAGCACTGGGCCAGCTTGGAGAGGGGTTGTTGCTTGGCGGCCATGATCCGGAGGATCTGCAGAGCCGCCACGAGGCCGTCGCCGGTGGAGGCGTGGTCTCCGAAAATCAGGTGGCCGCTTTGTTCGCCGCCGAAATTATAGCCGTGCTGCAACATGGCATCGATCACGTGCTTGTCACCGACGGGCGTGCGCACGGTACGACCGCCGGACGCCTCAATGGCGGCGTCGAGGCCGGCATTGCTCATGACGGTGGTCACGAGTGTGTTATTGGCCAATGACCCCTCGGCCAGCATTTCCAGCGCTGCGATGGCCATAATGTCATCGCCGTCGATCAATGTGCCGGTTTCGTCGCACAACAACACGCGGTCCGCATCGCCGTCATGCGCGATACCGATGTCGGCATTGTGTTCCTGCACCCAATGACACATTTGCTCGGGATGCATGGAGCCGCAGCCGGCGTTAATATTCGTGCCGTCCGGGCGGTTGCCGTAGACAATGACATTGGCACCGAGCTCGCGCAGGGTGCAGGGCGTGGCCTTGTAGGCGGCACCGTGACCGCAATCGACGACGATGGTTACACCCTCGAGCGTTTGGCCGCGCGGAAAAGAGCGTTTAGCGTATTCGACATACCGGCCGAGAGCGTCGTCGATGCGCACGGCCTTGCCGATGGCCTCGGCGGTGGGGCGGACGTCATCGATCTCGCCACTGAACACGAGGTTCTCGATTTGTTCCTCGATGGGGTCGGCAAGCTTGTAGCCGTCGTGATTGAAAAACTTGATGCCGTTGTCGTCATACGGATTGTGCGAGGCGGTGATGACAATGCCGGCATCGGCGCGCAGGCTGTTGGTGATCCGAGCCACGCCGGGCGTGGGCAACGGGCCGATGAATAGCACATCCACGCCCATCGACAAGATGCCGCTGGAGAGGGCATTCTCCAGCATGTAACCCGAGAGGCGTGTGTCCTTGCCGATGACAATCTGATGCCGCTGGCGGCTGCGAGATTCGGGGTTGAGATCCCGGAACACATGCGCGGCGGCGCGCCCGAGTTTGAGGGCGGTCTCGGCCGTGACCGGCTCTACATTTGCACGACCCCGCACCCCATCGGTGCCGAAGATTTTATTCGCTGTCGGTGCCATTGTTTTCCTTGAGGGCGTCAGGATTGGAGAGGGGCGGGGGTGGTTGTTCCGGCCGCGCCGGGCGGTTCGGTTCGGCGTTGGAATAGGACAGCCCGGCGGCAGTCTTGATGATGAACCATACCATGATCGCCAGTATCAGCGACATGACCTTCATCAGGAAATCACTCATGCCCTTGGATTGTGAGTCGTCTGCCATGGGTTAACGGGGATCCGGCCGGAGTTTCTTTTCGATGAGATCCAACACGGCCCGCAGGGAATCGCGCAGGCGCTGCAACGGAGTGCTGGCCGGCTTTTCCGTGGGGGTATCGGATTTCAATTGGTCGTTCAGGAAATCCTTGAGTTGCTTGAGGGAGACTTGCCGGTGCAGGGCGCCGTTGTGGCAGTAGGCGATGTCGCCGGTTTCCTCGGAGACGAGCACCACGATGGCATCGGTTTCCTCGCTTAACCCAATGGCTGCACGGTGGCGTGTGCCAAGAGTATTGTTAATATCAATGCGCCGGGTTAGCGGGAAAATGCAGGCGGCATACATGATGCGATCCCCCCGTACCACGACGCCGCCATCGTGCATGGGGGAGTTGGGGAAGAAAATGGAGTTCAACATCTCCGATGTCAGCGCGCAATCCACCAGCACGCCGCTGCCGGTTTCCTGGTGGATATCCACAGCGCGCTCGATGGCGATGATGCCGCCGGTGCGTTGGCGGGCAAGTTGGTCAGTGGCCTGCACGACCGCATCGACATCCAGCGGGCTATCTTCATCGGAAGAAAAGATGGGCAGGTTGCCCAATTCCGCCAGTAGCCGGCGCAGCTCGGGCTGAAAGATGATGAGGATGGCCACGGTGGTGAACAGGAACAATTGCTGGAGCAACCACCGGAGCACTTGTAGTTCCAACAAGGCAATGAGCGTAGTGATGCCGATCAGGATGAGGAAGCCGAGCACTACGGGCCAGCCGCGTGAGCGTTGCAAAAAGGTGAAAATATAATAGATGCCGACGGCCAAGGCGGAGATCTCCACCAGCGCGCGGAGAATCCACAGCCAGTCCAGCTTCAGCCATTCCCAGATGCTGATCAGGAAAGGCGGGATTTCGGCGGCTATACTAAGGCTGTCTCCGTCCATGAATTAGCGGATGGCGTTCCAGGTTTGCAGTGCCTGTTTGGTTTCTTTGACATCATGCACGCGGAGAACGGCGGCTCCGGCTTCGGCGGCGCGACAGGCGCACGCCAGACTCCCGGCCAAACGATCTTCCACTGCGGCTTCGGTGAGACGGCCGATAAACGACTTGCGCGAGGCACCCACCAACAAAGGCCGCTTCATATTTGTAAAACGCTCCAATCCGGCGAGCAACGCCAAATTATGCTCAACCGTTTTGCCAAACCCAATGCCCGGATCGAACATCACCTGTTCGGCATTTAAGCCGGCCTTGGTGAACCGCTCCAGACGTTCTTCAAAAAACGCGCGCACCTCGGCCACCACTTCGGTGTACTCCGGCGCATCCTGCATGGTTTGCGGGGTGCCTTGCATGTGCATAGCCACATAACCGGCACGGGTGGCGGCGACTATTTTCCACATTTGTGGTTCGGTCCGATTGGCGGCAATATCGTTGATGATCACCGCGCCGGCGGATATGGCGGCCTCAGCCACGGCGGGTTTCTGGGTGTCGATGGACAGGGCGGCTTCGGTTTGCCCGGCGAGCTGTTCGATGACCGGAATCACGCGGGCCAGTTCCTCGGATTCGGAGACGGCGGGCGCGCCAGGGCGGGTGGATTCACCGCCGATATCGAGGATGTCTGCGCCCTCCGCTGCGAGTGACAGCGCGTGCGTCACGGCGGCTTCGGGGGTCGCGTGTTGGCCACCATCGGAAAAGGAATCGGGCGTGACATTGACGATGCCCATGATGAGCGGGCTGCGCGGAAACTCCCACGCGCGATCGCCGGCGCGCCAAATCATCCTAATACCCGCTGCTGTCGGGCGCCTTTTCGATTAGTTCAATCTCGTAACCTTCCGGCGCATCGATAAAAGCAAAGCCGCCGCCGTTGTCTTTCATGTGTGGGCCATCGGAATATTCCACGCCGAGTGATTGGATGTGTTTTTCAAATTCCACCAAGCTCTCCACCTCAAAGGCTAGGTGCGTGAGATCCTCTTGGACCTGCACGCCGCCGCTGCTGGGGTAGCTGCATAGCTCGATCTCCTCATCGCTATTGGGCGTGGCAAGAAACACTAATTCCGAGCCGCGCGGCGATTTGTGTCGGCGTGTCTCCGTCAGCCCAAGAATTTCCGTGTAGAATTTCACCGAGGTTTCCAGATCGTCCACGCGATAACGGGTGTGCAGTAGTTTTTTGACAATGGCCATGGGCGAAGGATGCCCGAGGGGCGTGGGCGGCGCAAGGTTTGTGACTTGGTCGTCACGCGTTTACGCTTGATTGTCGGAGTTGGGGCAGGCTGAATCCGTTTTTGAGCATGTTACGATTTGGCTTCATTCTCATGGGGTTGCTGGGTTCCTCATGGGCGGCGGTTGCGCCACCCCCGCAAATGGAAACCCGCGGTGTTCCGGAGATTCCGGATGTGTTGGCTGAGCAAGCCGCTCCATATTTGCAGGTGCGGCCTGTACGTTTTCAGGATTGGCAGCTTAAGGGCACGAACGCGACGGTTTTAATTACTCAACGCCCGCCCAAGGGCGAGGTGAGCCAGCTGCATGTGTTGAATAAACCCAAGGGCCAGCCGCGACAGGTTACTTTTGGTCAGGAGCCGGTGCGGGGAGCGGTCTTGAATCCGGTTAATGATCGGGCGCTGATTTATCTTAAAGACGAAGGTGGCAGCGAGCGTTACCAAGTGTTTCACCACAATTTGGCGACGGGGAAATCTGTGCGGATCACCGATGGAAAAAACCGCCACACGGGCGCGCACTGGTCGCCCAAGGGCGATCGAATCGCGTATTTCTCGCCCAAGCGCAACGGGCGGGACAACGACCTTTACATTGCCGATCCCTTGAAGGCGGGTAGTGAAAAACTGCTAGCTCGTCTGGATGGCGGCGGTTGATGGATTGAAGACTGGTCGCGCGACGGGGCCTTGATGATCCTAATGGAGTACATCTCCATCAACGAATCGCGCCTGCATATTGTCGATACTGTGGACGGAAACTTGTCGCCATTCACGCCAAAGTTGAGTGTGCCGGTTAGTCACCAGAACGCGCGTTTTGATCCTAGGATGCGGGCGGTTTATTTCAGCTCGGATGACGGGTTTGAATTTCAACGACTTACTCGATTGGATTTGAGTACTGGCGAGTACAAATATTTTCTACCGCAGGTGCGCTGGGATGTGGAGGCGATTGAGGTGGCGCCTGATGGCCGGCAGTTGGCAGTGGTGACCAATGAGGGTGGCGCCAGTAAATTGCGGGTGCTCGATTCGATGACTGGCGAGCTGTTATGGAATCCGCAGATGCCGTCGGGCGTGATTCATCAACTCGCCTGGGCTTCGGATAGGGATCTGATGTACGGCTTTGATTGGGCGCTGTCGCCGGGCAAAGTGGTGCATTTGAATGTCAGCACACAGGAGCAGTTGACGTGGCTGGATAGTGATCTGACAGGCATCAAGATGGATCAATTAAGCCTACCGCGCCGGTTGGAGTGGCGCAGCGCCGATGGTAGCCGGTTTGATGCCTGGGTGTATTTGCCGGGTCGCATTACGGGCAATCAATTTTTACCTACCCAACCAACGCGCCCTTCGCCGGTGGTTGTCTGGTTTCATGGCGGACCGGAAAGCCAGTTCCGCCCGCGCTTCATGGGGCGTTACAATTTTCTAACCACCGAGGAACAGATTGTTCTCATATGCCCGAATGTGAGGGGTTCGCGTGGGTATGGTAAAAAGTTTTTGAAAGCCGACAACGGTGAGGGTCGCGCCAAGGTGCTGCTGGATATTGAGCGGATTTACAATGCCGTGGCCGCCAACCCGTTGTGGGATCAAAACCGGATTGCGGTGATGGGTGGCAGCTACGGTGGCTTTATGGCGCTGCACAGCATGGTAAACCTGAACAACTTTGTGCGTTGCGGCATCGATGTGGTGGGCATTTCCAATTTTGTGACCTTCCTAGAAAACACTAGCGACTACCGGCGCGACCTGCGTCGAGTGGAGTATGGCAACGAGCGATTACCCGAGATGCGAAAGTTTTTACAGGAACTATCGCCGCTGACGCATGTTGAAAAAATCACGCGTCCCCTGCTGATCGTGCAAGGCGCCAATGACCCGCGTGTGCCGGCTAGTGAAAGCGCCCAAATCGAGGCTGCTCTGAGGAAGAAAGACATCGAAACATGGTATTTGCTGGCCAAGGATGAAGGTCACGGATTTCGCAAACAGACCAATCGCACCTTTCAATTTCTTACGACCGTCCAATTTTTGCGGCGGCATTTGTTGGGGGCTGATTAGTGGGTTGGCAAGGGCGGGGTACTGACGTACAACGGACCCATGAAGCGGCCACGCAATTTTGCCAGCGACAACAACTCGGGCATTTGCCCCGAGGCTTGGACGGCACTGGAAGAGGCCAATCAAAACCACGCCCCGGGCTACGGTGATGACCGTTGGACCAAACAGGCGGCCGATCTAATTCGTGAAGTATTTGAGACTGATTGCGAAGTCTTCTTTGTCTTTAACGGGACAGCAGCCAATTCCCTCTCATTGGCTTCCACCTGCCGGAGTTATCACAGTATTCTATGTCACGAAAATGCCCATGTGGAACAGGATGAATGTGGTGCCCCTGAATTTTTTTCCAATGGAACTAAAGTACAGTTAGTCCCCGGTGCTAATGGTCGGATGACGCCTCAAGGGATTGAATCGGCCGTTCTTAAACGGACAGATTTACACTTTCCCAAAACCCGAGCGGTGACGCTTACGCAAGCAACCGAATTGGGCACCCTTTATCAGCCTGCCCAGTTGCAGGCCATTCATCGTGTGGCAAAAAAGCATGAGCTCAAAATTCACATGGACGGGGCACGGTTTGCCAATGCGGTGGCGCAACTTAAAGTCGCCCCCAAGGAAATCACCTGGAAGGCAGGAGTGGATATCCTAAGCTTTGGCTGCACAAAAAACGGAGCGCCTGTGGGTGATGCAGTCGTGTTTTTTAATCACGATCTGGCCCACGAATTTGAATGGCGCTGTAAGCAGGCCGGTCAATTGGCCTCTAAGATGCGCTTTATTGCGGCTCCCTGGGTTCATCTCTTGCGCGAGGACGCATGGCTGCGGCATGCGGCACACGCGAACAAAATGGCGGCCCGTTTGGCCCGCGGCATCAACCGCATCCGCGGCCTGAAGCTAATGTTTCCACGGCAAGCCAATGGTGTATTTGTGGAACTGCCTGTCGCGGTAATCGCTGCTTTGCATCGGCTTGGGTGGCACTTTTACACATTTATCGGGGAAGGCGGCGCACGTTTGATGTGTTCGTGGGATACGACTCCAGAAGACGTCGATGATCTTTTAGCTGATCTAACTGAGCTTATGGCCAACCGAAAAAAGTTACCCGTCCCCAAGCCGGGGCAGGTGCAGAATCATTAGGAGAATTTTTATGAAAATCGTTTATGCAATCATCTTAAGTGCCTGCTTTGTGGGTGCAGAAAACAAAACTGAATTCTATAAACCCATCGTTAAAGATGTGGAGGGGTGGACGATTGCGGTGGAGCCGCGGTTGCTGGCGGATGACAACAAGGCATTGGCCGATAAATGCCTGGTGGCCTTGGCCAATCATTTGCAGCGGATAAAGTATATTTTGCCGGAAGAAAAGTGGAAGCCGCTACAAAAGCTTCCGATCCGCTTGGAGTTCCACAACGAACGATTGAGTTCGATGCAGTATCACCCGAGTGTGAGTTGGTTGCGCGCCAACCGGCATGATCCGGCACTGGCCAAGCATGTGCATATCCCACGCGCGCGGGCATTGATTGATCGTGGCATGTGGGCGAAGCATCCCTATGTGATACTGCACGAGCTGGCTCACGCTTACCATGATCAGGTATTGAGCTTTGACAATAAGGATATCATCGGTGCGTACGAGGCGATGAGGAGAGCGGGAATTTACGAGCGAGTGATGCTTTATACCGGTCGTACGGTTCGTCATTACGGTTTAAACAATCATAAGGAATATTTTGCGGAAAGTACGGAGGCATATTTGGGTGTGAACGATTTTTATCCGTTTGTACGTGCGGAACTGGAAAAGCATGACCCTCGAATGTACAGAGTGATGCAGAAGATCTGGGGTCCGGTGCGTTAGCTTCGTGTTGTAAGAATCATCGCCGAGTCCTATCTCTGGACTCTTTTTTTTAATTTCCTGACAGAATGTAAGGTCTCATGGGGTAATATTCAAAGTACGTCACATCTATTTTATCTAAAAATGAGAAACATAGAAAAAAGGTCCGGATTTACTTTGATTGAGTTATTAGTAGTGATTGCCATCATCGGAATATTGGCAAGTTTACTACTGCCTGCATTAGCTCGATCAAAAGCAAAAGCTAACCGGATAAAATGTGTAAATAATTTGGGGCAAATAGGAAAAGGTCTATTGAGTTTTGCCGCAGATAATTCTGAGAGATTTCCATGGCAGTTAACCCCACTATCTAGGGTGTCTCATTTTGGTTCACAATCCGCTCGTAGTGTTGAAACAATCGTTTCACTGAGAGCTTTTAAATCAGAGATAGGTACTCCCAAAATTTTTGCTTCTCCATGTGATGCGAAGGCTCAGGATCCAAATGAAAAGGCACAAAGTGTATGGGCGAGCTTCAATACCAAAGATGGAAAATTAATTCCGTGCCCAGCTGTTAGCTATCGATTCATTGATGGGGGAAACTCTGGGAGGCCTGGTACCATGTTGGCATCAACGCGGAATCTATCCACATTAGATCTCTCAACTGCAAGATGGCTAGGGGCAGATGAACCGAATGTATCTGTGGATGCCGTTACTGGATTAAATAAAAGTCAGGGTAACGCAGTTTTCGCAGATGGGAGCGCTAAACAGGTAAGTGATAAGGATATTGGGGCTGCTGGAGATGTTGTAAAATACCATCAAAAATCATCGGGTGGCATTAAATTAGGGCCAGCGACAACAGGTGTAATAGGCTGTTGTGGTGCTGGGACGTTGTTTGTTCGAGCAAATGTTGATGATGATGACATTTTGATTGTTACGCCAAACTTTGTTCAGTGGGAACATTTAAACGCGTGGCTTCCAGGCTTACATCCTGCAATTAGTTATTTTAATTACACAGAACTGGATGGGCATGAATGGCGCCCTTCATGGCCTCAACAAAACATGTATCACATGGCTCCAAAACAAAAATCTGATAAATATTTAACATCTGCATATGCCAATATGCTCGCGTCTGGTAGACAAATAGAAATAAAGCATTGGCGGTTTGCTACAAACAATGGAGGGTCAAGAAACGCTCCCTATATAGCTCAACAACCCGATTCCGGTAATGGCTATACTTTGAAAATCCATTTTCTAGATAAGGATAGTCATGGCCCTGAGTTGTTTGAAGTTCTCGTAGGTGTAAAGTAACAGGGTTTTTCGGTGATATATATTCAACCTTCAATGAAATCTCCAATGCTAGGAGGAGCTAGCGTGTAGAGATGAGGTTTGAGTATATGGAAAACTTCCCTAGAATCGGCTCAAATAACTAGGGAATGGACAGCGAGTCCTACCTCTGGAGCCAATTTTACATTGGCACGGTCACACCGTCTTATCCTTCTCAAAACCCATGAAGCCCGACAAAAAATCGGGCAGTATATGG
>CAJWVY010000111.1 GCA_913048135.1 uncultured Verrucomicrobiales bacterium | reverse complement strand
GAAGGTGGTTTGCTCGCGGTCGAGCCAGCCGAACTTCACGTAGTTCCGGACGTTATAATGGCCAGTCATGATCTTCGCGCGTGACGGCGTACAGATCGGGTTGGAGAAACAGTTGGTGAAGCGCACGCCTTTGGCTGCCAGCTTGTCGAGGTTGGGCGACTTGCAAGATTCGCTACCGTTGGAGGACAGCGCCTCGTAGCCCATGTCATCGGCCATGATGAGAATCACATTGGGCCGGGTGCCATCGGGAGCGGCTTGCGTGGTGAACGCCCCAAAAAGAAGCGCGGTGAGGGTGGTAAGTGCGGATGTGAGTTTCATGATTGGATGTGCGTTTATCTATTTGAGCTGCAGTTCGCTGCGTTTGACGGTGAGTGAGTGGATGGGTTTGCCGTCGATGTTGATGACGGTGTACTTGAAGGTTGGGTCGTCTGCTTTGAGATCAAAATCAACACGCCCGAAAGATTGCTTTTCGTTGTAGCCGAAGAGCGAGTGCTTGATCAGGCCGTGGACGTGCTGGTTTGTCAGGCGCGAGGATTGGCATTCGTACAAGGGATACATACCCTTGATGCCAGTATCGATTTTGTAGGCGTCGGAACGATGGCGGTCGGCGGAAAGGATGACGAGCCCAGGGATTTTCTGATCAGCGATGTACTGGAAAATCTTCTGGCGTTCGGCGGCAAAGCCATCCCAAGTATCCTTGGAGCCGGGTTTCACCTTCGGTGTCATAGGGACGTTGGTGCAGAGCACTTTGAAGGTGGCTGGCTGCTTGAGCGTTTGCTTGAGCCATTTCAATTGAGCTGGGCCAAGCATTGAGGGGTTCTCCTTACTGCGCGGCGATTCGCGATAGTAGCGGCCATCAATCATTACGAAGTGGACGTCGCCGATCCGAAAATCAAACCAGCAGCCGGGTTGTTTCTCGCCACCTCCGTAGTAGGGGTTGTCGTAGTTCTCCTTGAAGATTTCCCAGACCTTGCGCTTCCACTTGGGCTTTTCGATATCGGGCCCACCCCAGCCGTCGTTAGTGGTAAAGTCGTGGTCATCCCAGATGCCGTAGATCGGTACGGTCTTTGCCAGCTTCATCCACTCGGGTTGGCTTTGGCGGCGGTAGTAGTGGAACAGTTGCATTTCTGGTGTTTCAGGATCGTCGATATAAACATTGTCGCCGAGCAACAGGACCGCGCGTGGGTCGAGGGCGCCGATGGTGTTCCACACGCGTTCGTTGGCGGGCACGTAGCCTGAGCCGCCGCCAAAGGCGATGGTGAATTTATCCGCCGGCTCGTCCTTCTTCAACGCCGTGTTGGGTAGTACGCGCTCCCACGGCCAAGTCGTGGCATCGTACTTCCAGGCGTTGGGCTTATCGTTGGCGATGTCCAGTAACAGCTGGGTATGTTTGGGATTCACCTCAAAGGCAGAGGTCTCCTTCAGATAGGCGATAGCCTCCTTTTTCTTCCCTTGCAGGATCAGCTTGAGCGCATGTGGATGCACTCGTTTCACCTGTCCGCGATTGCCGGGCTTTTCATTGTTTACCCGCGGCGTGTTCGCCTGCCCTTCCTGAGCTAGAAGTGGCGCGGCATTAAAGCCGATCGACATGGCGCCAAGGCAGAGCCAGGTTTTCAATGTAGGATTCGAGTGGGATTTTTTCATGATGTTTAAGATGTGAGAGTGGGTTAAGGGTTTTCGAAATTCTCCACCTGATACTGTTTGCGCAGGCGGTTGAGTTCTTCTTTCAGGGCGGCAATGGTGCGGGTGTATTGCGGGTCGTCGTAGCGGCTTTGCATTTCGTTGGGATCTTTTTTTAGGTCGAAAAATTCCCAAGCATCAAGAGTGTCGTCGGGGAAACGTATGAGTTTGTGCCGGCCATCGGTGACACCGTAGTGCACGGGCACACCGTGTCCGCCGGCTTCGTAGTAGTGATAGTAATGAGTTTTGCGCCAGTTGGTTGGCGTTTTTCCGCGAAGCAACGGCGTGAGCGCAAGGCCCTGCATGTCGCCGGGTTGTCTGGCGCCGGCGATATCGAGGAAGGTTTGGGCGAAGTCGAGATTGGAAACGAGATCGGTATTGGTGGTGTCGGGTTGGATTTGGCCGGGCCAGCGAACGATGAGCGGTGTGTGCAGGCTTTCTTCGTACATCCAGCGTTTGTCGAACCAGCCGTGTTCGCCGAGCCAGAAGCCCTGGTCGGAGCTGTAGATAACCACGGTGTTATTGGCGAGCCCGTTGTCGTCGAGATACTCCAGCAGTCGGCCGACATTTTCATCTACTGCCTTCACACAACGCAGGTAATTTTTGATGTAGCGTTGATAATTCCAGCGCGTGCGAGCCTTACCCTGCAGGTTGAGTTTCTCGAACGCCTCATTGCGCGGACGGAAATGGCCGTCGAAAATCTTGAATTGTTCCGGGGTGAACTTACTGGAGTACTGGAACATTAAACGATGAGGGCCCATATGGTCAGCAATGCCCATCTTATGCTGAGCCGGTGCTGTGGTCCGACCAGCGTAATCATCGAAGAGCGTCGGTGGCTCAGGGATTTCCATGTCCTCAAACACCTCCAGATGACGCAGTGCCGGTTCCCAACGACCGTGCGGTGCCTTGTGTTGGGTCATGAGAAAAAATGGTTTATCCGCGTTGCGTGTCTCGAGCCATTTCAATGATTGATCCGTGATAATATCAGTCGTGTAACCGGTGTGCTTCACGTTTTTTCCGTTGGTGAACAGTAACGGGTTGTAGTACTGACCCTGACCTTTAAGCACCTCGAAATGATCAAATCCAGTGGGTGTGGATTTAAGGTGCCATTTGCCAATGATGGCGGTTTGGTAGCCGGCTTTTTTTAGAAGTTTAGATACGGTCTGTTGCGAACCATCAAACATGTCCTTGTTGGTGAGCTGCCCGTTCAGGTGCGAATATTTTCCGGTCAATACCACCGCGCGCGACGGGGCGCAGATGGAATTACTCACCAGACAATGCCTGAAGAGCATGCCCTCTTTGGCGATGCGATCCAGATGCGGTGTGGGCGCAATTTTCGCCAACGGCCCGCCATACGCGGAAATGGCGTTCAGCGCGTGATCATCCGTGAAGATGAACAAGATGTTCGGGGGTTTTTCATCGGTGGCATGTGTCATGCCACCCATCAATATTAGAACAGTAACAAGCTTCAGGAGTGAGAATGATTTCATGTGTTATTTAGAAAGGGGTTTGGCGTTTTCCACAAAAGCGGCCGGCCGACTGTTTTTTGAGATATCGTTGGTGAATGTCTGAAGATGGTTTTGGAGGCGACGCACAATATCAGGGTTTGCCTTTAGCACATTTTGTTTTTCACCGATATCGGTTTCCAGATTGTACAGTTGGGTGGGTTTGCCTTTGTTAACGTGAAGCTTCCAATTGCCCGAGCGCACGGCGTTGAGGTTGGTGCGGCTGTGGTAGAAAAAGGCTTCATGCGGAGTGCTCGCCTTGCCGGTGAGTACCGGCCAGACGTCTTTGCCGTCGATGACGCGGTCATTCGGGAGCTTGGCGCCGGCGAGTTTGGCGAAGGTGGGGAGTAGATCCATGGTGGTCATGAGTTCGGGATTGGTTTTGCCGGCCGGGATTTTTCCAGGCCAACGGATCACTGTGGCTTCGCGCATACCACCTTCGAAGGTGCTGCCTTTGCGGCCTTTTAGCGGTCCGGCGCTGCCAATGGCTGGACCATTATCAGAGGTGAAGATCACCATCGTGTTGTCGTCAAGGCCGTGCTTTTTGAGGGTATCTAGGATGCGTCCCACGGACCAGTCGATCTCGTTGATGGCCTGACGAAAGAGACGGTCGCGGGTCTTGTAGTCGACCGAGCCATCCTCGAGTTTTAGTTTCTCAGTGATTTCCTTCGTCACACCTTTCATGAACGGCGGTGCCACATGGAGTGGCTTATGTGGAATCGGGTGGGGGACGTAGAGAAAGAATGGCTCGTTCTTGTTTCGCTCAATGAATGACACGGCATGTTCGGTGATGCGTTTAGTCAGGTAATCTGCGTTGGGATCCATTTCGGTGACCGTTTCGTTTTCGAGCAAGGCCAGAGGTGGGAATTGGAAGTGACTTTGCCGCGGGTGGAACGGATGGATGTCGTGGCTATATGGGATGCCGAAGAACTCGTCGAACCCTTGCCGCGTTGGCAAGAACTCGGGCTGGTCGCCCAAGTGCCACTTGCCGTAGATGGCGGTTTTGTAACCGACGCTTTTGAGGACCTCGGCGATGGTGACTTCCTTGGGGTTGAGCCCCTTGGGATCGCCTGACAAGAGGACGCCGAACTTGGAGCCGGTGGCCATGTCGATGCGGGTCGGGTAACAGCCGGTCATCAGGGCCGCGCGCGAGGGCGTGCAAACTGGAGCCGCCACGTAAAAACTGGTGAGCTTGGCCCCTTCCTTGGCCATGCGGTCGATGCGCGGCGTGCTGACGTGCTTGCCGCCGAAGCAACTGAGGTCGCCGTAGCCTTGGTCGTCGGTGAAGATTACCACAAAATTGGGGTGGTCTGCCGATTGGGCAGATAAACCGGTCAACAGGAGCATTGAAACGATGGCAGCGAACAGGGGCTTCATTGCTTATTATTAAGGGGCTGAACTTTGTCGGTGGTGTACTCGTTTTCGATGGCCGTGAAATTGTCGAGCAGGGTTTGGAGGCGTCGGCGGTGGCCTTGGTGCTTGAGGTCGGTGGTCACCTGTTCGCTGTAACGGGTGGCGTTGGAGGTGACGGGGATGTCGTAGAGTTTGCCGTCCTGATTGAGACGAAAGCGTTTGTCTCGCACGAAGTAGCCGCGACCGTAGTTGATGAGGACGTGCTCGCGGTTCTTGCCGGGACCGCCGGTGAGGTGGTGGGCGAGGTTGAGGCCGTCGACCTTGCGGTTGAGCCGGATGCCGGCCAGTGAGGTGACGGTGGGCAGGACGTCGACGAGGCAGAAGAATTCATCGCGCACGCCGGGCCGGATAGTGCCGGGCCACCAGGCGAGCAGGGGAACGCGGCTGCCGGCTTCGGTCATCGTGCCTTTGCCTCCCTTGAGCTTTAGGCCGGGAAGGTGGCTGGTAATGTTTTTGTGCGTGCCGTTGTCGCCGGTGAACAGGACGAGCGTGTTCTTGTCGAGGCCGTGTTTTTTCAGGCGATTGAGAAGGCTGCCGACGACATGGTCCATGTAGGTGATCATGTGGCCGAAGGCGATGGTCTGCTTGTCGAGGTCGTCTCTGAAATTCGTCCGGGCCAGTTTCTCCAGTTTGGGCGGATGCACGAACGGGGAATGGACGAGCGCCATGGGGTAGTAGAGAAAGAAGGGCTCGTTTTTTTTGCGGTCGATGAAGTCCAGTGCGAAGTCGTGGAAGTAATCCGGGCCGAAGTCACGTTCGCCGCCGTTGATGACTTTGCGGTTGTGATAAATCTGCGGTTTGTAGTAGCGGCTGGATTTTTGGTCGCCGTACACCCAGGTCCACATGCAGTATTCGTCGAAGCCGTGCTCGACGGGTTGGTCGGGAAATTCGTCGAATTTGCCGAGTTGCCACTTTCCGGTGACGGCGGTGGCGTAGCCAGCGGCGCGGAAATCATGCCCGAAGGTTCGGATGCTTGCGGGCATCCGGACGCCTTCGCCCTTGCCGATGAGGGCGCGGAAACCGGTGCGCGGCGGGTAGAGACCGCTCATGATCATTACCCGCGTGGGCGTGCACAAGGGCGTGGTGTAGGCGTTTTCGAACCGCAGACCTTCCGCGGCCATGCGGTCGAGATGCGGCGTGGTGTAGATGGTGCTTCCGTAGCACGCGAGCCCTTCGGCCCCGATATCGTCCGCCATGATGACGATGACGTTGGGGCGGTCAGCGCGCTCTGCTTGCGCGGGCAGGCTGATCCACAGCGCGGTCAGGATGGCGGTCAATCGAAGGCTCATGGCGGAGGGATTAGTTTAAGCTCTAGGGTTTTTGCGGTTGGACTTGGGAACGTTTGCTGGATGGTGCGTCTGGAGTAGAGGAAGGCCTAGATTTTTTCCGGTGCTCCTGTAATTCCGGCCAAGTCAATTTGCCATCGCTGTTGGCGTCCGCCTGCGGGAATTTCCGGAAATAATTGGCCTTCCACAATTCAGCGTCGGTTACGGTAGGCTTTGGCTTGGGTCGTGAAGGGATCATGGCGAGCAATTCTTTGCGGTAGGACTCCAGTTGGGGACGATGGGTAGAATCGTGGGCGATATTCTTCCACTCGTGGGGATCTTTGACAGTGTGATAGAGTTCCTCTTTACCATTACTGTAGCGGATGTAGCGCCAGTCTTTTGCGCGCAGGCTGTAGCTCTGTTTAGCCGGGTCGTAATGGTTAGCCCATTTGTAGAGTGCGGTCAGGGCGGTGTCCGGTCCCGTCCACTGGTCGCTTGCCGGTTGGGTCAGCAACGGTTTCAGGCTGTGACCATCGAGGGGTCTGCCTTTCTCATTCTTCATGGTGTTCGAGGGTAGGTCACACAGATCGATAAGGGTGGGGTAGAGATCAATTAGGCTGACCGGCAGATCGGAAACTCCACCGGCTTTCGAAATCCCGGGCGCGCGCAGGATTAGCGGTACACGTGTGCTCTCCTGCCAGAGTGAGTTCTTGTAGAGATGATTCTTCTCGCCCATGCCCCAGCCGTGGTCGCTAGTGAAGATGACAATGGTGTTGTCCTTGAGCCGGGAATTGTCGAGTGCGTCGAGGACTTCGCCGACAAGGTCGTCCACCGATGCCACACTTGCGAGATAGGCTTGGATGAACTTCTTCAAGGCCAGCTCGCCATGGCCGTCAAAGGACTCCAAGAGGCTTTGATACATCTGATCGCCTCGGTCGCCGTCGGCGGGGTCCACGGTGTGCTTGTAAGTATCCTTCGTATCATCGGGCCGGATGTCTGGCAGTTCGATGGATTCGAGGGGGAACCGGTCGAAATACTTCTGCGGTACAATCAATGGCGTGTGTGGGCGCACAAAACCAACGCCCATGAAAAACGGTTTCGCCTGTGGGTCAGCGGCGATTTCCTTGAGGCGTTTCACGGCCCATTGGGCGTTGAGTTCGTCCCCTGTGGAATCACGGTCATCGTCGGATTCGTAGCGCATTTCGCGTTGTTTGCGCCAACCACCTGTACGCCAGGTTAGTTTTTCTTCGGGCAGAAGTTTTCGCAAAGGACCGAAGGAACCGTCGATGGCGCCGAAATCATCACGAAATGGGGCAGGCACGTCGGGATGCGGAAGGTTTTCCTTACCGCCGGCGTAGGCGAAGGGGCCGTAATCCGACGGATGCCCAATCTCATTCCATTCCTTTTCGTCGCGATTGTGCATCACCTTGCCCGTGCCCAGGGCGTGGTAACCCTGCGCTCGAAAATGTGCCATCATCGTGCGGGAATTCTTCAACACCTCGTTTGCATCCCAATGTTCAAACCCGTACACTCCGGAGGTGTGTGGGTAAAGCCCGCTCATCAGGCTGGCCCGCGAGGGATTGCAGATGGGTATGTTGCAGTGCGCTTGAGTGAAGGAAACGCCCGTCTTGGCCAAGCGCGCGATGTGGGGCGTCTTCGCCTGCGGATGTCCGCCAAAGCCCATCACGTAATCATTCAAATCATCGCAAATGATGAAGAGCACATTTGGCTTTTCGGTCGTATCGGCCCAAATGGATCCGGCCCAGAGGAGTGAAGACAGAATGAGCGCGTAGTGTTTCATTGGATCGGCTGAGAATCGGCCAAAACTGCCGCCGGCGCGAGCATAAGATACGCGTTTAGTTTGCCTCGAACTGAACACCTTTTTTATGGGTCGGCCGATCTTTCCATTGGGCTCCCTCGGGGTAGCGGTGTTGGGCGATGAAGTCCGGGCGGAATTCCAGACCCCAGCCGGGAGCGGTGGGTGTGACGTAGCAGCCGTCGCGGACAGCCACGGGGTGCTCGACGGTTTCCTGCAGAAAATCGATGTACTCCACCAGTTGTGTGTCGGAATGGCCGGCCACGGCGATCTGATCCCACATGCCGTAATGTTGGATCATGTTGCAGAGGGCGATGCCGCCGCCGTGCGGGCAGACGGGCACGCCGTATTTGGCGGCCAGCAGAATGATTGCCATCACGTCATTCACACCGGCGACGCGGACGGCATCAATTTGGCAGTATCGAATCGCGCCGCTCTTGAGCAGTTGCTTGAAGATCACGGGCGACGCCGCCTGTTCGCCGCAGGCAAAATCAAAGGAGGCATCGGCGAAGGTCTCGGCCAATTCCACATAACCGAGTACATCGTCGCGGGCGATGGGTTCCTCGATCCACTTCAGGCCAAACGGACGGTATTGCTCGATGTGTTGCTTGGCCTCGGCCAATCCCCAGAATTGGTTGGCATCAACCATCAGTTGCGAGTCCGGCCCGATGGAGTCGCGCATGAACCGAATGCGCGCCACGTCCTGGGCGGAGTCCTGACCGACCTTCAGCTTAAATGCATCGAACCCTTCCGCCTGCAATTTGCGGATGGTGGCGAGAATTTCTTCATCGCTCAGGCCCAGCCAGCCAGCGGTGCAGTAGGCTTTGGGGCCGCGCGTGGCCATGGCGGCTTCGCGTTGAGGCACCTCGGCGCGGCGCGCTTGCAGGAGGGCGATAGCTTCCTCGCGCGTGAGGGCGTCGCCTAGGTTGCGCCAGTCGATGCAGTCGGCGACAAATTCCGGTTCCAAATCCACGAGCAATTTCCAGAGCGGTTGATTGAGGGATTTGGCCCAGAGATCCCACATGGCATTCAACACGGCGCCGGCAGCCATGCGAAACACGCCGTCGTGCAGCCAGCGTAGTTGATGATGATCAATCAGGCGCCGGTAAAGCTGGATCGGGGAATCGGTAAATTCATCGAGCCGCGTGCCGATCATCAGCTGGCAGAGATCGCGGATGCCGTGGCAAATCCAGTCTGTACCCGCGCCGGCGGTGAACACGACCGACACGCCCCGCAGGCCGGCGTCGGTTTCCAGATGCAACACGGCGGAGGAATAATCCGGCGCCTTATGAAACGGATCGGAGCCCAGCATCTGGTCCGAGGTGGGCACGCGCAGATCAATAACCTCGGCCGCGGTGATGGTGATTGGAGATTGGGGCATGATTTTTTCAGACGACCGATTGGGCACTACTTTGGGCGACGAGGTTTGCGGGGGGCGGGAACAGGCGGGCGGGTCGGGCGTTTTTCGAGGGGATCAAAGAACCGCATGTTTTTTCCGACGCGATCGTAATCACCGAGATCCTTGCGCATGGTTTCGGCCAGCGCGAGCAGGCGCCGAACGACCTCCGGGTTTTGCGCGGAACGGTCGGTGGTTTCGCCGAGGTCGTTTTCGAGATCGACCAAAAACGGCTTCTCGAAACCGATCCGGTCCGCGGGCGCGATGTGCGCGTTGCGGCTGAAGGGCGCGGCGCCGATTGGTTCCTTGGTCCTCGGCAAATGCAGCTTCCATTTTCCCTGCCGCACGGCCTGCAGGTGGACGCGCAGGTAATAATAGTATGCCTTGTCGGGATCGGCCTTGGCGAAGTCGCCGTGGAAGAGATGGCGGATGTCTTCGCCATCAATGACCCGGTCGGCGGGGGGCTTGGCGCCGGCGAGCGCGGCCAACGTGGGCAGGAGGTCCATGGTGGTGGCGATGGAATCGCAGGTGACGCCAGCAGGCACGCGGCCCGGGCCCCAGAGAATGGTGGGCACGCGGACGCCGCCTTCGAAGGTGGACACCTTGCCGCTGCGCAACGGCCCGGCCGAACCACCGTGATCGCCCGGCAACCGGCCGTCGGCGAGGTCCTTGTTTTTGATCAACCACGGGCCGTTGTCGCTGGTGAACAGCACGTAGGTATTTTCCGCCAGCTTCATGTCGCGCAAGGCGTCGAGAATCCGGCCGACGTTGAAATCAATCTCCTCGATCACGTCTCCGTACAGGCCGCGTTTGCTTTTGCCCTTGAATTGCGGGGAAGCGTCCAGGCGCGTGTGCGGCATGGTGTGCGGCACGTAAACGAAGAACGATTGCCGGCGGTGTTTCCTGATGAAGGCGATGGCCTCGTCCGTGTAACGGCGGGTGAGGGTCGCCATGTCGGAGTTCGGCTCGATGAGCTTCTCGTTGCGGTACAGGTGCGCCACGCGATCGTTGCTGGTGGGCGTGCCGTAAAAGTAATCGAACCCCTGCCGGGTCGGGAAGAGGTCCATGAAAAACCCCGTCTGCGCGTGCTTGGCCAGGTCCCATTTACCGAAACAGGCGGTGGCGTAGCCTCGGGGCTTCAGCACCTCGGCGAGGGTGATTTCGTCTTCGTGCAGGATGGGATGCACCTGCTTGACGTGTCCGCGCTCGGCGACCCGCATCGGATAACAGCCGGTCATCAAGGCCGCGCGCGACGGCCCGCAAACCGATTGAGCGTAAAAGCTGGTGAACTTCATGCCCTGCTTAGCCATGGCATCCAGTCGCGGCGTGCGGATATCCGGCGAACCGAAACAGCCGACATCCTGATAGCCTTGATCGTCCGTGAAGATGATGACGAAGTTCGGCCGATCCGCCGCCTGAACAAGTCCGGCGAA
>CAJWVY010000110.1 GCA_913048135.1 uncultured Verrucomicrobiales bacterium | reverse complement strand
GCCGGGCGCACCAGCGACGGGACATCGGTGGTGTCAAGCCGGTAATCCTGGTGGCGGCGGTCGATGCTCGGCACCGCCGAAATCAGCCGCTTGGTATAGGAATGCAGTATCATCAATTGCAGATAGAACATCTGCTAGACGACTTATGGGTCAAGGTAAATTGATAGGAAGACCTAGTATTGGTCGTTTAAATATGTTCTTTTATGACCCTAAATATAAGAAGACATTACCATATTATGATACATTTCCACTAGTGTTGCCTATTGAAAGAATACCAGGTGGATTTGCAGGTATTAATTTTCATTATTTAAGACCTGTTGCTAGATTTAGTTTGTTAGAAAGACTACAAAGATTTGCTGATGGTGGCGCTCCTCACCGGCACGGTTCCTTTTCTCGCCGACCTCATGCGCCACATAACCCTGCCCTTGCGGCTGGATTTCATGGGTGTGTCCAGCTACGGCGACGGCACGGCGCCGGGCGAACTGGTCTTCACCAAAGATCTCCGACTCGAAGCACGAGACCGCGATGTGCTGTTGGTGGATGACATCCTCGATACCGGCCAAACCCTCCATGCCGTGCTCGGAAAGTTGATCGACCTGCAACCACGCAGCCTCAAGACCTGTGTGTTGCTGGAGAAAACCTCGCGCCGCCGGGAAACGGTCACGGCTGATTATGTCGGTTTCGAGGTGCCGGATGAATTTGTTGTCGGCTACGGTCTGGACTATGCCGAACGCTACCGCAACCTGCCGTTCATTGGCGTGCTCAAACCCGAGGTGTACTCATGACGGTCACGGTCAAATTCTGGTCCTACTTTAAGGATCACACCGAATGCGCCGAGACCTCACTGGAACTCCCCGCGGGCGCCACGCTGGGTGAGGCGCATGCGGCCGTCATCGCGCAATTCCCCGTACTCGGCGACATGCAGAGCAGCACACTCAAAGCGGTGGGCGTAAATTATCAACCGGACGAGTTCCTGCTCAATGACGACGACGAAATCTCGCTCTTCCCCCCCGTACAAGGCGGATGAAAACACAACTCACGCTTACGCCTGATCCGATCGATGAACGCGCGCTTATCGCCGAACGCGAAATGAGCGACGGCATGGGTGCCGCGTTGATCTTTCACGGCGTCGTACGCGCGCAGGAAGGTGAGGCGACTATTGCGGCCATCGATTATGAGGCATTTGACGACATGGCCTGCCATCAGTTTGAATTGATCTTCGAGGAGATCGATCGCCAATGGCCGATTGAATCGGTGCGCGTGGTGCATCGCGTGGGAGTCGTGCCGGTCAATGAACCCTCGCTTTGGCTGGAACTCATCGCGCCCCACCGAGCGGAGGCCTTCCAGGCCTGCCAGTTTCTGATCAATGAAATGAAACAGCGCGTGCCGATTTGGAAGCGGCCCGTTCTCCCGTCAGCCTAGGCCAGCTCAATCCCCACCGGACAATGGTCTGAGCCCATGACCTGCGGCAGGATAAACGCCTTCTTCAAACGCGGACGCAGGTTGGCCGAGACCATGAAATAATCAATCCGCCAGCCAACGTTGCGGGCGCGGGCATTGTTGAGATTGCTCCACCAGGTGTAATGCCCGCCGGCCGGTTCGAATTCCCGAAAGCTATCCAGAAAACCCGCCTTCACAAACGCGTCAAACCCCGCCCGTTCCTCCGCCGTGAAGCCGTGGGTGTTCTTGTTGGATTTAGGGTTCGCGAGATCGATCTCGGTATGGGCCACGTTAAAATCGCCGCAGAAAACCACCGGCTTGTGCCGTTTCAATTTCTTGAGATACGCTAGAAAATCGCGATCCCATTCCTGCCGATACGGCAACCGCGCCAAGCTGCGCTGGGCGTTAGGCACGTAGACGTTCACCAGAAAGAAATCATCGTATTCCGTGGTCAGGACGCGCCCTTCGCGATCGTGCTCGGCAACGCCGATTCCACGCGTCACCTTTAAGGGGACCGGCTTGGTGAGGGTAAGCACGCCGGAGTAGCCCTTTTTCTCCGCCGGATTCCAGTGCGCCTCAAACGTGCTCGGCCAGTCCGGCTCCACCTGTTCCGGCAAGGCGCGACTTTCCTGGAGGCAAAGGATATCCGGACGCGCCTTGCTCACCCATTCGGCAAAGCCCTTTTTCTGAACGGCTCGCAGTCCGTTCACGTTCCAGGAAAGAATCTTCACTACACTTCCTTCACCACACCCCAGTGCACGTCCAGTCGTTTGGTGAGATAGAGCTTCACCGCCTTGAGCAGCGCCTTGGCCTCGCATTGCTGACCGGCGGCAACGATCTGCTTAAGGGTCATACCGGATTTAATCCGAAAACTTTCCTGGGCAATGATCGGTCCTTCGTCCAGTTGCATGCTCACGAAATGGGCCGTGACGCCGGCGATCTTCACGCCGTGTTCGTACGCCTGCCGGTACGCCTGCGGACCAGGAAAACTTGGCAGCAGGGATGGATGAATGTTGATGATCTTGTTCTTGTACCGCCACACGAAATCCGGTGAGAGGATTTTCATGAACCGCGCGAGCACCACGAAATCCACCTCGTGCTTGTCGAGAATCTCCAGTACCCGCTTCTCGCCGCGCCGCCGGTCGCCCCATGGCACATGCACAAACGGCATTTTGTGTTTCTTGGCCAAGGCCGCGAGATCTGGTCGGTTACCGATCATCACCACCGGCTCGGCCTGCTTGAGCTGCCTCTTGGAAAAAGCTTCCAGCAACGCCTTCGGGCACCCATCCTCACGCGTGACCATGATAGCCATCCGCTGTTTGCTACCCGGCTCGGTGAGACGCAGGCGCACCTCCATGCCGAGTTCCTTGCCCAACGCATTGAGCTGACGCTTGAGCGTGGCCGGCGCTTTGGCACCCTTTTTCCAGGACGCCTGGATGACCATGCTGAATTGGCCGCGTGTCACCTGTTCCTCCAAGGCCTCAATGTTGGCCTGTTGCTCAAAGAGAAACTCCGTCACCCGCGCCACCACACCGGTTTTATCCCGGCCGATCACGGTAATGGTTGCAAAACGCTGCATGGGCGCGCGAGCAAACCAAAGGCCCCGCCTCAACGCAATCCGATTTCCGCCTCAAATGTGGACAAGAAAACCGTACGTCCACGTACTATTACCTTGTTTTTATACACTGAAAGCGGCATAACGCGCCGCCATGAGTGCTGACGCTGCTTCCGGTTCTGGCCTAAAACTCACCCGCACCCAATGGCTTATCTGCTTCATTGCCACCATTGGCTTCCTGTTCGACATCTACGAGCTGCTGATGCTGCCGTTGATTGCCAAATCCGCTTTGCTGGATATCGCGGGCATTCAGCCAGGAACACCTGAATTCTTCACTTGGGTCGGCCGACTATTTTTCATTCCGGCCATTGTCGGTGGTATTTTCGGTTTGATGGGCGGCTGGTTAACCGATCGCTTCGGCCGTCGGCGCGTTCTAACTTTTAGTATTTTGCTATATGCTTTCGCGGCGTTCTTTGCGGGCTTTTGCGTCAACCCATGGCAACTGCTCTTTTTCCGCTGCCTAGTGTTTATCGGTGTTTGTGTGGAATTTGTCGCTGCGGTGGCGTGGCTAGCAGAACTCTTCCCCAACGCCGTGCAACGCGAAAAAGTGTTGGGCTACACGCAGGCATTTTCATCCGTCGGTGGTTTATCCGTCGCCATCGTGAACTACTGGCTGGCCACCAACTACATGCACCTTCCAGAAATCCCCAGTCTGTTTGGCGCCATTTCCGATGAGAGCAATCAGGCCGCCTGGCGGTACACCTTAATGAGCGGTCTGATCCCAGCCATTCCGCTGATCATCATCCGACCCTTCCTCCCCGAATCACCGGAATGGCAGAAGAAAAAGGATGCTGGTGAATTAAAGCGCGCCAGAATAAGCGATCTTTTTTCGCCCCAACTCAAAAAGACCACCATCGTAGCGACGATCCTGTTTGCCCTCGCCTACGGCGCGGCCTTCGGATCGCTCCAGCAAATGCGGCTCATTATTCCGGATACCCCGCAAGTGAAAGCCGCTGCCGCAACCGCAGCTGAAAATGCCGAGACCGAAGCCAAGGAAGCAGGTAAGCCGGCAAAAGCCATCAAAATTGCCGGCATAAAAGCCTCCAAAGGTGCCGAGCAAGGGGCTGCTGCTAAGGTGACCAAGGTTCAGGAGGTTGGCGGTCTGTTCGGGCGCGCAATCATGGCCTTGTTGATTGTGGCTATCATCGCTCGAGGCGCCACCAGTGTATGGGCTTTTGTTGGGTGGAGCCAGTTGGCGTTCTTCCTTGTGCTTGAGGGTATGAATGGCTTCCACGGCACGATGAATGAACATTTTGTTCGTGCCGGCAAAGGGCTGATCTATGGCGGTCTCCTTGGCCTGCCTGTGTGGTTCATTTGCACCTCAGTCATCAAAGCCTTTAGGGATGCCCCATCCGGTACGGTCCTGCGCTTATTCCAACTGCCCGGCATGATTATCCTACCGTTAACTTTTGCCTACCTCATCACCAACAGCCTTTCCACGGCCTACATCGGTATGTTCCTCTGCGGCTGCCTAGTAGTCGGCCAATTTACGTTCTGGGGAAACATGCTACCTAAATTATTCCCGATTCATTTGCGTGGCACCGGTGAAAGCTTCGCCGCTAATATAGGAGGACGACTGTTTGGCACCAGCTTTGCGTGGATTGCCACAACCATTGCCGCCGCATCCTTCTGGCCAAGTGATTTTTCCGGCACGCAAAAAATGGCCTACACCGCTGCCGGCATTGGCTTCTTTACATTCGCCTTGGGCTGGGTGGTCGCTGGATTCCTACCGGAACCGCAATTTGCGAATCATGAAGGTGGGCACGATTCCGACGATGAAGACGTCGAGGAAGAGGAAACAACTGCTCCGAGTTCTCAGTCTGATGACGAATCGGAGGAAAAATCCTCGGACGAGGATTCCAACGATGACAAGCCGGATGAGAAACCGGTGTAGCGGTTACTTTTCTTTAGTGCCGTAATATTCCCTAGGGAAATCCGCCGGGCGGGAACGCTCGGGGTGTCGCAGAGGAAAGGTCGGGCCACGATCCGGGGCCAGACGCAGACTGAGACCACTGGATTCTTTCAATAGTTCAAATAAACGCTTATTCAGGCGTTCCACCACCGGTGCGTGGACTTTGCTGAAGATCAGGTTTTTTGTTTCATCGGGATCCGCCTCTAGATCGTAGAGTTCGTTCACATCCCACAGACCGTGGTAGCGGATGTATTTGTAACGCTCCCCGCGCACAGCGTGGATGGTTGGGGTGTGAGGGTAGTTGCGTTCCCAAAAATATTCATACAACACATAATCCCGCCACGGCACATCCCGTCCCATGGCGATGGGCCAAAAGCTACTGCCATCGAACTGCCCCTTTGGCGGGCGCAATCCCGCCGCCTCGATCAGCGTTGGCCCGATATCGATGTTCGCCACCACCTTTTTCATCGTGCTGCCGGCTCGGATCGCTTCCGGGCAATGCATCAGCAGCGGCACGCGCATGGAATGTTCGTAGGCCGTGCGTTTATCGATCAGGCCATGTTCGCCAAACTGAAAACCGTTGTCACCCATGTACACCACCAGCGTACGGTCCAACTCGCCGCTTTTTTTTAGATGCCCCATCACGGAACCCACATGATCATCCACCGCCAATAAAGTTTCGCAGTAACGAAGGTAATAATTATTCAGATCAAAGTCCGGCAGGTTGTAGGCAAAATCCACACCGTGCCGACTGTTACGTTGGTTCTTCAACCACATCGGTTTGTCAGCGTAGTTGGCCTTGGTATTGGCAAAGGTCTTGGGCAACGGCATGCGCTTATCCTTGTAACGCCCGAGATGGCGATCGGCCGCAACGAAATCTGCATGCACTGCCTTGTGAGAAATCATCAGGAAGAACGGTCGCTTGTCTTCACGTTCCTTGAGCCAATCCAGCGAATACTCGGTCAACTCATCCGTGATGTATCCCTTCTGCGGCACGCGCTTGCCGTTGACGTTGAAGCCGTCGTAGCTGTTCTGGGGCACCTTACGGCTCGTGCCACGGCCATCGGCCCAATACGTGCCCTGCCCTTTGAAACTTACCCAATGATCAAACCCCGGTTGCCGATGATCAATGTTGCCGCCCATATGCCATTTACCAATAAACGCTGTGTTATATCCATTGGCTTGCAGATATTGCGGGAAGTACACGAGCCCTTTAGGCAGTGGATTGTAGTTATCTACCACCCCGTGGTTGTGCGCGTATTTACCGGTGAGAATGCTGGCCCGACTGGGCGAACATAGCGAGGTGGTGACAAACGCATTCGTAAAATGAGCCCCGCCTTTGGCCATCGCGTCCAGATGCGGCGTCTCCAAAAACGGATGCCCCACGAACCCCATCGCATCAAAGCGATGATCATCCGTCAGAATGAAGATAATGTTCCGCGGCTCCCCATCCTTTGTCGGCGGCAGTTTAAATCCCGCCGCGTCACTCGATAGCACTGCACACAGCAGTGCCCATAACCAAACAATCCGTTTCATAAGTTCAGAGTTTTAAAATTATCTTACCGGCCAAGGTGCCGGCGCCGTGAATGGTGTTTTCTTCCTGCAAACGATGCGCCGCGGCGGCCTCGGCCAGCGGCAGAACTCGGTCGATATTCGCCCGCAGCTTGCCCTCGGCCAGCCAGCGATTGAGATCCTCACCGCATTGCCGTTGCTCGGCGGCAGAATAATTGAACATCGCAAACCCAAGCAGTTCGCAGTCCTTCACGTAAAACGGCCCGACCGGAAACACGGGCCGCGCCTCGCGTCCAGCCATCACCACCATCCGACCCCGCTTGGCCAGCAACGGTACGGCCCATTCGAAATCCGCTTCCCGTCGCGTTTCCCAAAGCACATTCACCCCGTCAGGTGCCAAGGCTTGCACTCGGGCGGTTACGTCCTCGGTGTTGTACTGAATCACTTCGTCCGCCCCCAATTTTTTGGCTTTCGCTGCCCGATCGTCACTACCGGCCGTGGCTATCACTCGCGCACCCAGTGCCTTACCGATCTGCACGACCATTGAGCCCACGCCGCCTGCGCCGCCATTCACCAGCACTGTTTCGCCAGCTTGCACTTTGGCTCGCAGAACCATGCCGATATGCGCAGTGATGCCTACCAAGGCCACGGCCGCCGCATCCTCCGCGCTCACGTTCTCAGGAATGGCATGTAAATAATCCGCCGCCACACAGGCCAGCTCTGCGGAAGTGCCCTGCCGGCCAAGCAACCCCTGGTTGCTCGCCCAGACACGATCGCCTGCAGTCCAACCGGAGACGCCTTCGCCGACCTCAATCACTTCCCCCGCCAAATCGCTGCCAATTACAAACGGCATCGGCAGCTCCATCGCCACTAGGCCGCCGCGGATGTAGGTATCAATCGGATTCACCGAAGCGGCTTGGACGCGCACCAACACTTCACCGGCACCAGGTTTAGGGTTGGGCAGTTCGTCCACTTGGATCTGCTCCGGCCCGCCGGTCTCGGTAATGTAAGCCGCCTGCACTAGTCCATCTCCTCCAATTGCGGCAGCTCAATTTGCTGGCCACTTTCGGCGGCTTGCGCGCCAAGCGACAGGATCTCCTGCGCATCCCGGCAATGTCCGGCGCGGCAAAGGGGATGAAAGGCTTCGTCGGTTTCGATGCCATGCAGAAAATGGGCGATGGGTTGGCGTTGATGTGCAGCCAGCTCCGGCACTTCAATCTCAAAGCCTTCGGGTTGCTCCTGTGTGGCCTTCAACAGGCGGCCGTTTTCTGGCTCAGCCAGCAGCGTTCCTTCGCTGCCATAAATAATGGTGCGATAATGGGTCATCTTATCAATCTGCGTCCAGCTCGCTTCGGCGATGCAAATGGCCTTGGGATATTGCATCAGCAGCACGGCGTTATCCTCCGCATCTAAATCGGTTTTAAGCAATTGCCCCGCCACAGCGGTGACACTGCTCGGGCGCCCGAGCAGCACGCGTGACAGTACAGCGCCGTAGCAGCAGTAATCCAGCAGCGCACCGCCGCCATTGCGATTGGGATCATATAGCCAATCACAGAAATGTTCGCTGGCGCCCATCTCCTTAGGGCCCTGATGCGCGGCGCGGTAGCGCACCTGCCACACCTCTCCGATCTCGCCGCTTTGCGCGAGCGCCAGAGCGTGCTGCACCTGCGGCCACCAAGCGATGGGCCAGTTCACCATCAACCGTTTGCCGGTGGTATCGGCGGCCTGCAATAATTCGTCTGCGCCGGCCAGATCAGCGGCCAACGGTTTTTCGATCAATACATGCCAGCCGCGTTCGAGGGCCTTTTTGCCTTCCTCGGCGCCGGACCGATTGTTCCCGTATATGAGAACCGCATCGAGCTGCTCGGAGGCGGCCATTTCCTGCGAGTCGGTATAAATCTGAACGCCATACTCCTTGGCCGCACGATCCAGAAGCGGACGCTGTAGGCTGCAGGCGGCGACCAGCTCGGCTTGTTCGTTTTCCTTCAGCTCCGGAAGCACATCCCACACATGATCGTGTGAAAGGCCGATGATGCCAAAACGTGTCATGCGGGGAGTGTGCGTGGATTGCCCCTTCGCCTCAATCCTGAATTCGTTTCGCCTTGTACCAAAACCTGTTTCGACCACACTCAGTTCATGCGCTTGCTTTTTTTTCCGATCATCCTGTCCTGTACCCTCATGCCCGTACACGCGATTGAGGCGTGGAAAACCATGAAGCTCTGGCCCGGCAAAGCTCCAGGGGAAACGTATGAACTCCCGGCGGAAGCCGAACAACCGGCGCGCCCCGGCCAAAAACAGGTGATTCGCATTGGCAACGTCAGCACGCCCATGCTGTCGGTATTCAAACCCACGAACCCCAATGGCACGGCCGTGGTGATTTGCCCGGGCGGCGGCTACAACATCTTGGCTTGGGACCTAGAAGGCACGGAAGTCGCTGAATGGTTGAACGGCTTTGGTGTGACAGCGATTGTGGTGAAGTACCGCGTGCCCCGCCGTATGGATCGCGAGAAACACGCCGCGCCGTTGCAGGACGCCCAACGCGCCTTGGCCTTAACGCGCCATCATGCCAAGGCATGGGACATCAATCCCGAACGCATAGGAATTCTGGGCTTTTCCGCAGGCGGCCATTTAACGGCCACAGCAATGACCAGTTGGAGGAAACGAACTTCCCCCGTCGTAGATGAAGCCTGCCACTACAGTTGCCGACCGGATTTCGGCATCCTAGTATACCCAGCCTATCTCGTAGATAATGAAACAAAAACCAAACTCGTGCCCGAGGTGCCGGTGGACAAGGACACCCCGCCCGCCATTTTCATCCATGCCGGTGATGACCGTGTGACCGCCGATAGCAGCGTGCAAATGTGGCTGGCCATGCGCCGCGCAGGCGTGCATTCCGAGCTGCACGTGTTTCCCCACGGCGGCCACGGCTACGGCCTGCGTCCCTCTGCCGATCCCGTTTCCAAATGGCCCAAGCTGGTGGAGGCTTGGCTCAAGCGCACCGCGCTGGTGAAGTAGTTATTTAATCCAAAGCTTGTTGGGCGGAATAATCTCCTGCGTGGGACGTGTCAAATTTTCGTTGATGCCCTTGAACATCCCGCCGGTCGCCGTACCGTGTGCGTGCACTACTGAGGCCAAGTCCGCGTTGTTGCCCAGCTTTACACTGCCATCCGCGCGCACGAATTGCCCCTGACTAGCCCCGAGCCCAGCCATGGCGTAGTTTTGTAAACGCACGGGATCGGGCTCATCATTTCCGACAAAAGCCTGACTCGCCTGTCCGGCACTGGCGGCGTGTAGAGCCATGCCGAAGTAATCCTTGTAGGACGGCACGGCTGGGCCGGCGGGATAATCAAATTCATAACAGGCTTCTCCGGCAATATTACGAGTGACCGCCAATAGCGTTGAAGGGCGTTGCATGTCGCTGCCCAAGTGCAACGCGTAGCTGAGCGACCGATAATCCATATGCACATGCACGCCATCAAAGGCATGCCCGAATCCATCCCATTTGCCATGCTGGATTTCCTTATCAATCCACGGATGCGTTTCCGGATCCACGGGCGAGGCCAATAGGCGTGCCGTGGCAAGCTCCTCACGGATTGGAGCCGGCAGAAAAAGAAACTGTACATCCCACAAATGATGCGCGCCCGTATGGCCCGTACCATACAAGCCCTGCCACAGCCGTTCTCCTTGGCGATGCGTCAACAACCAGGGCAGGCGCCCATCGTAATCATTGGCGAAGAGCGTAAACGCCATGTGAACCTGCTTAAGGTTGTTGCCGCATTTCATCCGGTTCGCCTTCACCTTGGCCTTGGCCAGAGACGGCAGCAGCATGCCCGCGAGCAAACCGATAATCGCCACCACCACCAACAGTTCCACAAGGGTAAAACCAGATTGTGCGGGGCGTTTCTGCATGTCCGAGGATACTCGGCTATTTCCTGTATGATTGCAATCCGGCAACGATTCCCCAATGCTTCGGCGATGAAAACCGCTGCTGCTGTCCTGCACGAGATGGAGCGTCCGATGCCTTATGCAG
>CAJWVY010000109.1 GCA_913048135.1 uncultured Verrucomicrobiales bacterium | reverse complement strand
CCGTTATGTCGAGCTTTTCTCGGCCAACTCCAACGGTGCCTCGTGGCGGCGCTGTTGACGCAGGGTATAGCCGATCAGCAAAATGATTCCCGCGCCGGTGGCCAAATAGGCCAGCCCTGTGCCCGCTCCACCGGGCCCGCGGTTTTCCCAAGCCGACTGCTCGGTCAGGCGCTGGTCAATCTGCTGAAGATGGACGCGGGCAATATCGCCGCCGCGGAGTTGGCCGCCGGGGCTGTCGCCAATAAAACCGTCGTTGGCTTTGGCAATGGCAAGCGCCTGCTGAACCGATTGCTTGGCTTCATCGAGTTTACCCTCGGATTGACGCAGCAGCCCCAAATAATAGTGCGCGAAAAATTCGCGTTTGGCGCGCTCGGCTTTGTCCGGTGTGCCGCGCTCCACTGCTAACCACACATCCGACTCCGTCCCTTTGCCGGCGTACAACGCGTGCAGTTCGGCCATTGGCACGCGCTTCTCTTCGGGAGCAGATTTAATACTGTCGCGGGCAGCCTCCAAACCTTCCGTGCGAGCCACACAGAGGAAATGCCAGAAGGCCACTTCCAAATCCTGCGTGTTGGTGGTGGCATGCCAATCGAAGCGTTTGCGGGCTTCCTCGTAATGACCCAGCAACGCGAAGCCCACGCAGATCTGCCAGTGTTCGGTTTCCTTGTCCGGCTTCAATTGCAGAAAAGCCTGCCAGTCCTGCACGGCGGCATTCACGTTGCCGAGCTTGAATTGATTGCAGCCGCGCATTTGATAGACATCGGCGAAGGCGGGCCGATACGCCAAGGCTTTACTGAAATCCTCCACCGCCCTCGAGTTGTTGCCGATGAGATCAAACAACTGGCCGCGTTTCACATAGGCAAACGGATTGGTGGGATCCAGCGGAAGGGCGCGCTCCAGCAGCTGCACCATGGTATCGGTCTTACCTGCGTCCAACGCCTCAATGGCCTGCAGAAAGAGTTCCTCCTGCTCCACCTTGGGGAACGGTACAGGCGGCGGTTCCTGTTGAGCCTCGGCAAACACCGCGCTCAGCCCGGCCATAGCAATGCCCAGCTTTAGTGAGTTTTTAAATAAACCTCCTCGCACAGTTGTGCACGCTAGGGAATGCCGCACGCTCCCGCAACGGGAACCTATTCACAGCCCCGAGCTATCCCGGCTATTTTCCCGCTGCCGGCTTCGGTAGCTTAATCTTGTTCAGCACGGCGTGCACGCGGGCGACGTCGCCCATGTAACCGTGGCGATCGGCCACGGCGGCGGCGAGACCGATGTATTTGTCGCGCAGCTTGAAGTCCTTCTTCGCCTCGTACCACAGGCCCAGATAGAGGTGAGCGTAAAAGAGCTGGCGCTCCAGGCGCGGGCCGGCGGCATCGTTGGCTTTGGCCTTGGCCAAAACTTTCTCAGGCGTGCTTTTGCCACCAAACAACGCGAGCACTTCCATCATCGGAATGCGGCCATCGCCCACGATTGGGATCAGCTTTTTCTTCGCCTCTTCAATGCCCTTGGCGCGTGCCAGACACAGGAAATGCCACACGGCATTTTCCACGTCGTTGCTGTTCACTGTCTGGTGGCGTTCGAATTGCTCGTAGCCTTTCTTGAATTCATCGGCGTAATAATAGCTGATGCCGCGCTGCCAATGATGCGGATCCTGACGAGGCACGTCCTTCAAATAGGCATCAAAGTCGGCGATGGATTCCTTGATCTTGGCGGCCTTGAAATACGCCTCGCCGCGTTCCTGATGTAGATCGGTGACGATGGCCGCCGGCGGTTTCAACGCCAGCGCCTTGGTGTAGGCGGCGATGGATTTATCGTACTCGCGCAGGGCATTGTGGAGTTGGCCCTTGAAGAAATGTAGGCGCGGGTTCTTCGGCTCCGCCGCCACGGCGCGGTCGGCAAACTGCACGGCCTCCTTCACCTTGCCGGCGCGATAAGCCTCGGCCGCTTTGTCCACCCAGACAAACGGGCTGGCCTCTTTGTCTTCGGCCTGCAGCCAGTTGAGATTGAGGAGATTGATTGCCATCAGGAGCAGAACCGAAAACCGCACGTGCTTCATGCGCCCAGCGTACGCGCCGGCCCCGAAAGCGCAACGGCAAACATGGCGTGACAATCCCGCCGCTTCGGCTTACCCCTTCGCCCCCATGTTTGCCGCGCTGCTCTGCACTGTGTTGTTTTCCGCCTCGGCCGTTTCGGCGCGGAAAACCACCGAGCGTTTGGGTGGCACGGAAGCCAACTTTGTGCGGCTCATTTTCGCGCCCACGCTGATGCTGCTAGTGGCGTTGTCGTTCGGCCCCGCGTTGATGGGTTACTGGCATCCGAAGGTCTTTGGACTTTTTCTGTTGAGCGGCGCCATTGGGTTCGGTCTGGGCGATATCGCACTGTTCCGCGCCTTTCCTCTGCTCGGCTCCCGGCTCACCACGCTGATCGTCCATTGCGTGTCCGTGCCCGTGGCGGCGATCACTGAATATTTCTGGCTCGGCACCACCATGACGCCACAGCAAATCGTCTGCGCGGTGGTTATCCTGGCCGGCGTCGCCGGGGCGCTCGCGCCCAAGGAAAATCCCAACCTTGAACATAGCGATCTGCTCAAGGGCATTGGCTGGGGCCTGATCGCCGCCTTTGGGCAGGGCTTTGGCGCGGGTGTCCTGAGCCGGGTGATCACCGAGAATGTCGCGCCCGGCACCGGTGTGGAGCTCGATGGCTTTCACGCGGGCATCACCGTAGCGGTCCAGCGCATGCTGGGTGGCATGCTCTTTTCCGGCCTGTTCCTGCTGGCTGTCCGCGCCTGGCTGAAGCGCAAACCGGATTCGCCTCTGGCCGGCATGACACGGGCCGATGGCACCAACGACTGGCGGGGCGGTTTTCCGTGGCTGCTGGCCACCGGCTTGGCCGGGCCGGCGCTGGGCGTCACCTGTTATCAGTGGGCCCTGCTGGACAACGCCACCGGCGTGGTGCTGCCCATTATCGCCACCACCCCGCTCGTGGTCATTCCCATGTCAATCGCGTTGAATGAGGAAAAACCCAGCTGGCGTTCCCTGGCCGGCGGCGTGGTGGCCGTGGCCGGAGTGGTAGGCATGGTGCTGATGACCCGGGCTGCGTGAGCCATTTCCGTTGACACCTCCCGCGCATCCTGTTTGAATCCTCCCCTCTTATGACCCTTAAGACGAAACACAAGTCCGTTCGTCGACGTAGCCGCTAAGGCTGCGTTGGGTTTCCTTTCGTTTCCTGACGCCACCCTTCCCGAGATGAAGTCTTTTCATTCCATTGATGGTTCCATTGTTGCCCCGCAGGGTTTCCTGACGGCCGGGTTGTTTTGTGATGTAAAACGGCTCGGCACCGGTAAAGGCAGCAACAAAGGTCAAAAACGCGATCTGGCGGTGATTGTCTCCGAGGTACCGGCCACGGCGGCGGGGATGTTTACCACCAACCAAATCTGCGCCGCACCGGTGAAGGTATGCGTGGAGCATATTGCCGATGGTAAAGCGCAGGCGGTGGTGATCAATTCCGGCAATGCCAATGCCTGCACCGGCCCGCGCGGCTTGAAGGATGCGCGGGAGATGACAGCGCTCTTGGCCGAAGAATTATTGCTTCAGCCGGAGGATGTGCTCGTGGGCAGCACGGGCCGGATCGGCTTGGAGCTGCCCATGCCGAACATTCGCGCCGGCATTCGGCAGATCGTCAAGGAACTCGATGATGCTCCCACCGCGGCGCATCACGCCGCCGAGGCCATCATGACCAGCGACACGCGGCCGAAGGAGATCGCCGTGGAATTCAAGCTCGGCGGCCAAACCGTCCGGCTCGGCGGCATTGCCAAGGGCGCGGGCATGATCCAGCCCGGCATGAGCCCCACCGGCGCGCGACCTGCGAGCATGCCTCTGCACGCCACCATGCTCGCTTACCTGACCACTGACGCAAAGATCCCCGCCGGCGCACTGCGCAAATGCCTGCGCGAGGCCGTGGCCAGTAGTTTTAATTGCATCACCGTCGATGGCGACATGAGCACCAACGACACCGTGCTCCTGCTCGCCAACGGTTTGGCCAACAACGGCAAGTTCAGCGCGAAAGATCTGAAGACCTTCCAGGCGGCGCTCAATCATGTGTGCCTCGAGCTATCCAAGATGATGGTACGCGATGGCGAAGGCGTCACGCGAGTGGTCAGCGTGCGGGTGCGCGGTGCCAAGACGCAGAAAGAAGCCGATGCTGCCGCGCGTGCAGTGGGCAACAGTGCGTTGGTGAAAACCAGCTGGAACGGCGGCGACCCCAACTGGGGCCGGATCATCGATGCGCTCGGCTATTCGCCCGCGAAGGTGGTGGAGGAAAAAGTCGACATCGCCTACAGTGCGCCCGAAACCAAGAAGCTGACCTATTCCCTCAAGAAAGGCAGGCCCACCCGGACGTCCTTTGAAACATTGTGCGCGGCCGTCGCGCCGGCGGAGTTTGACCTGCACATCAACCTCAACCTCGGCAAAGGCCAGGCCACGCTCTACGCCGCCGATCTCACCGAGGAATACGTAGAATTCAACAAGGGCGACATCAGCGACCCCTCATCGCTCGGAGGCTGACATGCAGGAACTCATCTCCAAAGCCGCCACATTGCTCGAAGCGCTGCCGTACATTCAGCGATTTGCCGGGGCGACGTTTGTGGTGAAGTACGGCGGCAGTTTCATGGACAGTCCGGACGAGGCCGTGCGCACGGGCGTGGCGCGGGACGTGGTTTTTTTGGAGGCGGTCGAGATCAATCCGGTGGTGGTGCACGGCGGCGGCAAACGAATCAGCCGCGCGCTGGAAGCGGCCGGCGTGAAGACGCGCTTCGTCAACGGTTTGCGCTACACGGATGCCGATTCGGTGGCGGTGGTCGATCAGGTGTTGTCGCAGGAGATCAACGCCGAGATCGTGGAGATGATCAACTCGCTCGGCGGCGTGGCCAAGGGCTTTGCCGGCACGGATATTTTCACCTGCAAACGGCACGCGCCTGAGGGTCAGGATTACGGCTTCGTCGGTGAGGTGACTGCCGTGAACACCGCGCCATTGGAGGAATGTATCACCCAGGGCATCACACCGGTGATCTCTCCCACCGCACGCGATGCGGACGGACAGATTTACAACTGCAACGCCGATGTCGCCGCCGCCCAAGCCGCCATTGCGCTGGCCGCCAAGCGGCTGGTGTTTATGAGCGATGTGCCCGGGCTGTTGCGCGATCCCTCCGACGCGACATCGCTGATCTCCCACCTCGATGTGGCAGAGGTCGATAAACTGAAACAGGCCGGCATCATTGCCAGCGGCATGATCCCGAAGGTCGACAGTGCCACCGCCGCCATTGACGCGGGCGTGGACAAAGTGTCCTTCGTCGACGGCCGCATCAACCACGCCGTGCTGCTGGAAATTTTCACCGACGAAGGAGTCGGTACGGAAATAGTAAAATGAGTGACACAAACCCCATTCAAAACAGCATCAACGCTCATATCATTCCGACCTACGCGCGTTTTCCGCTAACCATCACTCATGGGAAAGGATCTCATGTGTTTACGAACGATGGACGGCGTCTTCTTGATCTGGGTGCAGGGATTGCTACAGCCTGTCTCGGCCACGGACATCCAGAACTAGCTGCGGCACTCACCGAACAAGCGGGGAAGCTCACGCATATTTCCAATCTTTACTATACCGAGCCACAGGGTTTGCTGGCTGAAAAACTCGTTCAGCATGCAGGAGGACACGGGAAAATGTTTTTTTGTAATAGCGGAGCCGAGGCTAACGAAGGTCTGTATAAAATCGCCCGACTCCACGGTCACACCGATGGACGTTATGAGGTTATTACCACTGAAAATTCTTTTCATGGCCGAACCTTGGCAGGCATCGCGGCCACAGGACAAAAAAAGGTCAAGCAGGGGTTTGAACCAGCCGTAGAGGGTTTCAAACACGTGCCGTTTAATGATCTTGGGGCAATGCAAGCCGCTATCACCGAAAAAACTGCGGCAATCCTTATTGAAGGTATTCAAGGCGAAGGCGGCATATATCCAGCCAAACCCGAATATCTGCTCGGATTAAGGAAACTTTGCACTGATAAAAATATCCTCATGATGATGGACTCAGTTCAATGCGGTTTCTTCAGAACTGGCCATTTTCAGAGTTGGGAAACAATTCTTAGTGATTCCAATTCAGATGGATTTCAACCGGACGCATTCTCCATGGCCAAGAGTCTAGGTGCCGGTCTGCCGATGGGCGCGATCTGGGCCAACGAATCGTTGCAGGATTTGCTTGGCCCGGGCACGCACGGCACCACTTTTGGCGGCACGCCGCTGGTCAGCGCGCATGCGCTCAAGGCGCTAGAGATCATCGAACGCGATGGGCTCGCGCAACACGCCGTTGCGTTGGGCAGCCATTTGACCAAGCGAATCCAAACACTGATCGAGGCGCATCCCACTGTTCTGAAGGAAGTGCGCGGGCTTGGCCTGATGATCGGCATTGAACTGGCCGAGGACATTCCCGCCTTCGCCGAAAGCAACCGGCCGGCCTCCGTACAGATCGTCGAGCGACTGCATGACGCTGGTCTGCTCACCATTCCGGCCGGCGCGCGGGTGTTTCGCTTGTTGCCGCCATTAAACCTTTCACAAGCCGACGCCGATGAAGGCCTAGCCATCATCGAGGGCGTCATCAAGGAACTCAGCTCATGAAGCACCTGTTAAGTATCGAAGCGATGGACACGGCGTCCATTAAGACCATTCTGGAAAATGCCACCGTCATCAAGGCGCAGCGCGGCGACAGCCAACACCAACCGCTCGCCGGCCAGACGTGGGCGATGATTTTCACCAAATCCTCCACGCGAACCCGAGTGTCCTTCGAGACCGGCATCCGCGAACTCGGTGGCGGCGTGATGTTTCTCAACGCGAACGACCTCCAGCTCGGCCGTGGCGAACCCATCCAGGACACCGCCCGCGTGCTCGGTCGCATGGTACACGGCGCAGTCATTCGCACCTTCGCGCAGAGCGATGTAGAGAATTTCGCAGAGCACTCCGACATTCCCACCATCAACGCGCTGACCGATGCCGAGCATCCCTGCCAGATCATCACCGATATTTTCACGTATCAGGAACAACGCGGCCTCATCGCCGGTAAGGTCGTTACCTTCATCGGCGACGGCGCGTGCAACGTGCCCATCAGCTGGATCTGGGCCGCCGGCAAACTTGACTTCGAGCTGCGCATCGCCGCGCCCAAAGCCCACCAGCCGTGCCCCGACCTCATCGCCAAGGCCGGCGGCAACATCAGCGTTACCGAAGATTGCCAAGCCGCCGCCGAAGGCGCCGATTTATTGTACACCGACGTCTGGGTCTCCATGGGCATGGAAGAGGAAGCCGCCCAACGCGAACAGGACTTCGCCGGTTATCAAATCAACGAAGCCCTCGTCGCACGCACCAACGAGGGCGCCCTCGTCATGCACTGCCTCCCCGCCTACCGCGGCAAGGAAATCGACGAGCCCACCCTCGAAGCCCACGCAGACACCATCTTTACCCAGGCCGAAAACCGCCTGCACGCCCAGAAGGCGATTTTAAACTGGTTGGTGAGTTAAGGGATTCATCTCGACCCTGCCAAAGCCCCTGTGCCAAGCTGACGCCGATGGCTTCTGAAGCCCCTGATCAACCGGTTGCCAAGCCGAAGCCCAAGCGCATTAACCTGCGCCGGCCGGATATTATGGAGCAGGTCAAGGCGCAGGTGCTGACGCATTATCGTAGTGATCTGGTCGATCGACTGCGGGCCAAGGGCGAAGTGACCTGCCCTACCGGTCAGATTACCATCAAGCTCGCGAAGGAATTCGGCTTTTGCTACGGCGTCGAGCGCTGCATCGACCTTGCCTACGCCGCGCGCAAGGTGTTCCCTGACAAGCCTCTCTATATTCTGGGGGAAATCATCCATAACCCGGAGGTAAACGACCAGATTCGGGAGATGGGCATTCACTTCCTGTCCGGCCCCCATCAGTCGGCAGATATCGATGATCTGGGCGAAGGCGATATTGTGATCATCCCGGCGTTCGGCACGGAAGTCACCATTCGGGAGAAGCTCGAGGCAAAGGGCTGCCAATTTGTGGACACCACCTGCGGTGATGTGATGAGCGTCTGGAAACGCGTGCGCACCTACGCCAAGGAGGAGGTCACCAGCATCATCCATGGCAAAGCTTCCCACGAGGAAACGATGGCTACCAGTAGCCAGGCGATCGCCAAGAACGGTCATTATCTGGTGGTCAACACGTTTGAGGAAACTGATCTGGTTTGTGATTACATCATCAATGGCGGCGACAAAGAGGCTTTGCTGAAACGGTTCGATGGTTGCTATTCGGAAGGATTTGACCCAGACACCCATCTGCGTGCAGTCGGCGTGGCCAATCAAACCACCATGATGCGCGGCGAAACCGAGGAAGTGCAGCGCCGCATCAAGGCCGCCATCCAGAAACGGTACGGCACCGAGAATACCGATACACACTTTCGTTTTTTCGACACGATCTGCGGGGCCACTCAGGATCGTCAGGATGCTTTGGAAGTGATGCTTCAGGAACCGTTGGATCTGTTGCTGGTAATTGGCGGATACAATTCCTCCAACACCTCGCATCTGGCCGAAATGGGTGAGGCCGTGATACCCACCTACTTCATCAAAAACGTGAAGGAGATCAACGGCCCGCAATCCATTCGCCATTGGAATCAACACACGCAGCAGTTGGAGGAAACACCCCATTGGCTTCCGGAAGGGCCCATTCGCGTTGGCATCACCGCAGGGGCATCCTGCCCCAACAACCTGATTGAGGATGTCATCAACCATCTACTGGAGCTACGTAATACTTCAGCCGAGGAATTCCTCGCCAACTAAGCCATGCCCCAGTCCCGCGAACAGCTGGAGGCCAACGAACATCAAACCCTCGCGCCGTACGCGCAACGCAGTGCCGATTCCCGCGGGCGCGCCTTTCCCGAGCCGCCCCACGAATGGCGCACCGATTACCAGCGTGACCGCGATCGCATCACCCATTCCCGAGCCTTTCGCCGGTTGGAATACAAAACGCAGGTGTTCCTAAACGGCACCGGCGATCACCTACGCACGCGCCTCACCCACACCATTGAGGTGGCGGCCGTCTCGCGCAATATCGCCCGCGCCCTCGGTCTCAATGAAGACCTCGCCGAAGCCATTGCTCTGGCCCATGACCTCGGCCATTCGCCGTTTGGTCACAAGGGCGAGTATGCGCTCAATGATCTCATGAAAGAGCACGGCGGGTTTGAGCACAACCGCCAGAGCCTGCGCATCGTGGAAAAGCTTGAGCAGAAATACCCGCATCACCCCGGGCTCAATCTCACTTGGGAAACACGCGAAGGGTTGGTGAAACATTTTAATCCCGCCGATCACCCCAGCAAACGTGACGGGTTCGACGCCAAATCCAATTCGCTCGAGGCGCAGGTCGCCAATCTTGCCGATGAGATCACCTATTACAGCCATGATCTCGATGACGGACTCGACTCAAATCTGCTCGACGAAGAAGACCTCAAAACCCATGTGCAAATCTGGCGCGACACCGATGCCGAAGTGCGCACGGAGCACGGTGCGCTCGATACCGAGACACGCCATTACGCCATCATCCGGCGGCTCATCAATAGTCAGGTCCATGATGTCGTGGAAACCAGCGGCCGCCTCATTGCCGAGGCCGGCGTGCAATCGGCCGATGACGTGCGCCTGCATGATGGCGACCTGATTCGGTACAGCGATACCCGCCGCACGGCCAATCTGGAATTGCGCGAGTACCTCTACGAAAACCTCTACTACAACCCCGTCGTCCACAAACCCAACCTGCGCGCCATCAAGCTGCTTGAGGCGTTGTTCGGGCATTATCTAGAGCATCCGGAAGACATCGGCAGCCAATCGCGCGCGCGCATCGAGACCGATGGATTGCACCGCGCCATTTGTGATTATCTCTCCGGCATGACTGACCGCTACGTGGCGCTAGAATACGAACGGCTTGGGCTTTAACTGAGCAACGAGCCATACCGCACGCCGCGCATGGTGGGTCTCAGTTCATGAAATCCGCACCGCATCATCACCGCTTCATAGATCGCTGCGCCAAATAAAATTACATCCGCCCGATCCGCCGGTAATCCGGCCAAACTTTGCCGTCGCTCAAGGCTCATCATCCACAGCCGATCTGTCAACGACTGCACATCCGGCAGCAACCAACTCAGCGTCTCCAGTTTCGCCGCATCCAGATCATCCGTCTCCTTAAGAATCCGAGAGAGGAAAACCGGCGTGCCGCCGGCGCCCACCAATGTGCTGGGCAAAGCCACCGAGGAAAGCAGCGGTGTCACCTGATCATCCAAAAATTGATCCAGCGCCTCAATTACCTGCGCGCGCTCCTGCGCCGCCCAGGCTCTAGATGCGAAAGTACGTCTTAGATACGAGACCAGCGACCAAGTCAAAAATGATGAAGAGACGCTTACCCTCACCGATGGCACGGGTGCAATCATGGATACCGTAACTTACGACGTTCGCGCTGCAGCGGGATGGCCCACTGCGGCCAATGGCGGTGGGAAGTCCTTGGAGCTGGGTCATCCTTCTTCTGACAATGCCGTGCCTGAAAACTGGCACGCCAGCGACGCCATGCATGGTTCCCCAGGGGTGGCGAACAGTTCGCCTTAAACCATGGGGTAAAACCGGACAAAAAAAAA
>CAJWVY010000108.1 GCA_913048135.1 uncultured Verrucomicrobiales bacterium | reverse complement strand
GCTCTCCGGTTTACCAAAATTTTGCTCCAGACAGGACCATAACAACCCCTATCTCGATTTTTGCGGTTTTTGATGCAAAAGAAAAACGCCAGGTACGAAATAGAAATTTGAGATTCACAGATACGGGAGGTTCCACCCCCCTTCAGACACACACTCGCCGTGGCGCGCCGGCGCGACCAGCGGTGCCTGTCGGCCGCCGCGCGACCACTCAGTCTGAACCCCCGAAACACGCGATGGAGAGAGAGCGAGCGCCCGCTCGCTGGGCGTCGACGCACTCCTGCTGGTGACGTATCGCCCTCGGCTTGGAGATCAAATACCTCGCTGAGGTGCCGAGCAGGTGTGTGTGAGGTGAGGCAGCGCGGCATTCGCATCGACGCGGTCCCCTCACCGGAAGATACTACGCATCTCACAGCCGACACAATCATTCAGACGCTGTGGGCAACTTTGCTCGTGGTGTCCGTCGTTCAGGAAGAAGAACTGCGCGCAAGGCGGGTCCAGGCTAAGATTCTTTCGGGCTGGAACGGTGGGCAAGTTGCGTGGCATGAGGTCAATGCACCTGCAGGATCGGGTTGTGCAGAAGCACCTGGCACCGCGGGGCGGCGGGGCACGTCAGCTCTTCCATTGTGGAACAACGGGTTTCCTGGGCGGGCCATGCGCCTGCAATATGCAATTCATGAAGCAGGTGCTGCCCATGTTGTAATCCTCATGGTGAATGATAATGACTTTAGCAAAATACGTTTGATATTGGTATTGTCGTTTTGCTGGCGAGGCTTTGTTTTAAGGCACTCATTAATGCATTAGATTTCGCTCAGCACTGTGGCACTCGTTATTAAGGCTTTTATGCGTGCTGCGTGTTTTTGTATTGCCTGTGTTCTTGTGTTGGCTTGGCAAGGCTGCCAAGTTGTTCAAATGAGATGGTTTTTGCTTTGGTTTGAATAAGGTGGTCTGCAACTCTTGCAACTGTTGCAGCTTGAACTTGGCCTCGGCGAGGTCTCCCTGAATTTCCTCCAGTGAAACTCCCTGCAACACGCTGGGGTTGCTTTTGGCCTGCTCAACGATTTTCTCCAGTTCGCTGATTTCCTCGGTGGCTTGCTCGATATCAAACGCAATGTTGTTCAGCCTTTCCTGGAGTGCGGCCACTATAAGTTGCTGGTTCAGGGCTTCCACATCCCTCCGCAGCCAGACCGGTGTCATACCGAAGCGCGCGGCGGTGAAACTGGAATTGAAGTTACGTGCCATGTTGCGTTGTTGATCGGCAAATGCACGCAGGTCCTCTGTAGAGGGTGCTGCCCCGTCCTCCACTTTGGAGACGTGCACAATAAACCCGCCCACTCCCTCGGTGGAGGCAGGGTTGTAGCTGGATAGCCAATTGGGCTTGGCTAAGCTGCGGTTTTCGCGCTCCAAATTACCAATGACTGACTGAATTTCGGTAACGGTGGCGAGGCCCTCCAGCGCGGTGGCGTTTACATCTGTCGCCGAGAGCGTCATGGCCGGCAGGCTGATGACGGTTTGCTTGGAAAGGTTTAGCAAGTCTTCCACCGATTCGCCTTCCGCCGTCAACTCGGCTAAGGTGTCGCGATAATCATTACCCTCCTCGCTGGCGAGTTTCTTGACCTCGGCGGCAATGAACGCCTCCTTGACCTCGGCTTTTTCCTCATCGGTCAATTCCTCATGCTTGCGCGGTCGACCCTCGATAAGTTTCTCAAAACCCCACACATAATAGCCCTCGCCGGCGACCTCCACTGCGCTGGTGGAGAGTTGGCCGGGTTTCAGGGTGGGGCCAAAGGCGGCGTCGACCAGGGCTTGCGGTAGCAAGGCCGCGGCATTAGCGCGGTCGGCGATGGCGGATTGCACCTCCATTCCTTGAGCCTTGGCCTTGGCATATAGTTGGTCGATTGTCCATTCGGATTGGTCGCCGCCAAACAGAGCCTTGCGGAATTCGGTGGTGGGCACCTTGGCCTTGGGCAGGGTAATGGCATCGAGTGCGGCCTGTTGTGTCTTGCGAATATCGGCCAGTGCGGCAGCATCCAGAGAGGCACCGGCAACGAGCTTGGTGCCGTTGGCGTCGGTGAAATGATCCACAGTATTAGTGGAATTCATGTGTTTATCGACGCGCTCCTTGACGAGGTCGTTCAGCTTGATCTCCTTTTCGGCGTCCTCAAGGTAGGGTGCTACGGAGAACTGGACGTAGGCAATCTGGCGCTTTGAGGGGATGGCGTAACGGTCTATTACGGTTGGATAAAAGTTGGTGGCGATGGAGGCAAAGTTGGTGACGCTGTCGGTGCGGTTGCTGGTGCTGAAGAAAACGGCTTGAGCGGTGTAGAGTTTATTATCCATCGCCTGCTGATCGGCGGTCGCTTCATCGGTAAAGAAGCCCACACTGCGGGTCATTAGATTATCCAACTGCTGAAAGGTGATCTGTTCGCGGATCAATTCCTGAAACTGCTCTTCACCGCCTTTACCCGAGCCCAACAGGCCGGCATTGCGGTATTGAGTGAGAAATCCGGTGTAGGCGTCCTGAGAAAATTTTTGGTCATTGGGGTTACTGAACATTTGTTCAAGACGCGCTTTTACCATGTTGTCGCTGACGATGATTCCAAGCGAGGCAGCTTTGCGTAGGCGCAGCAGGCGCATGTGGGCGGCGTAATCCAAGCCGGATACATCTACCTCGCCATCCCGGTTCAAATCCTGATCCTGGAACTGCCCGGCCAACACTTGGGCATTGAGGCTGGGGGGAAGAAATCCGCCGAATTGCTGGGACATGTTGAGCGCCTGCTCCAGAAGCACTTGCTGGCGGGCAAAGGAAAGTTCCACATCGGCTTCGGTGGCCGTGCCGCCCTGATTTTCAAAGGGATCATAGCCCGGGGTGAAGTAGACGACAAAGCTGATGACGACCATGATGATGATCACGATCCAAAGCGGCTGCGAGTGCTTGCGTACAGTACCAAACATAGTGTGTAAAATTAACCCAAAGGGAACGCGGAGTCCTACCGGAGGAACCTCACGCGGTCAATTTAATTTGCCGCCAAAACCCTTTACAAGGCTGGGGGGCGGTGCAAAAGTCGCCTTTCCACTATCATGAGATTTGCACGTGCCATTGTCTTACTGCTGGGCCCGCTAATGTTGACGGGCTGCATGTATCACAAGATCACCAACCTCACGCCGGGCGCGCTGCCACGCAATAGTTCGGGGTTTTATCCCGTGGAAATCATATGGGACACTAATCAACGCACCGTTCGATATGAGACTGTGCAGCCGCAAGTGATGATTGGTACCAACAGTTATCCCATGAAAAACACCCCCAAGATGACCAATCGCTGGGAAGCTCTTGTGCCCGTGCCCATACCGGCACCCGAGCTGCGCTACCGCATTAAGGTAAATTGGAAATACAACGCCATCCCGGCTCCCGTTGGCAATAGCCAGTTGTCTGAGGAATTTCGCCTGCTCATCAACAACTAACTGTGCCGACCGCTGCTTCTATCACTGGCTGGAGTCGGACAGTTCTGTTTGGTGCCGTCGGCCTGTGCATGGGGTTCAACTGGGCAGCTCTACAACTCGTTGCCTGGACCGGTATGACCGTCCAGAATGCGCGAACCATGGATTGGGACACCGCCTTGGAGCGCGCTGTGGCCGGTCAGCAATCCTGCATGATATGTCGGCTGATTGATGACCGGCAGGATATCGGGGAAACCGAAGGCGAAGCCATCGTGTTTCAAGGCGTGGAGATCAAAGGCGTGTTGCACACCACCGCCATTCTGGTTCCGCGCCCGCAAGATAAGCTTCAACAGTTAGAACACTTCAATCCACCGTTGACCCTTCATACGGCTCCGCAGCCGCCGCCTCCAGAAAGCGCGGCCTGATTTCATTCTCCTAAAACCCGGCGCATTGATGCGCACCCTAAAATCCCGATGAGACCTGTGCCGTGCGCAGCTCATCAACTACCCTTTTAATAACATGAAAAAGAATACAATTTTGATCCTTGCCGTCATGACGGCTCTGAACTTGAACGCGCATGAGTACAGCTCCGCGCGTCCTGATTCCCACGCGCCCATCAACGTGATGGGCGATCACACCCACAACGCCGGCGAATGGATGGTGAGCTATCGCTATAGCTACATGGAAATGAACGGCCTTATGAACGGCGACAGCAGCGTGCCGTCCAGCGCTGTACATAATGATTCCACCTTTAGCGCTGGGGCAGGGATGCGCAAAGCTCCCACCAAGATGGATATGCACATGCAAATGCTGGGAATTATGCATGCGCCGACCGATGAGTGGACATTGATGCTGATGCTTATGCATCATGAGAAATCCATGGATAGTGTAAATAACGCAGATGCAGTCACAAGCAGCGAATCCGAGGGTTGGGGCGATGTGAGATTCAGCGGCATGCGCAAGTTTTACGAAACGGAAGACGCTAAAGCCCACTTCACCATTGGCCTTTCGCTGCCCACCGGTGCAATTGATGAAAAGAATGCGGCAGGCACCAGAACGCTCGGATACCCCATGCAGCTCGGTTCGGGTACCTTCGATTTGTTGCCCGGAGTTACTTATCTTAAGCAGGCGGAAACATGGTCTTGGGGTGCGCAGGCACACGGCACCATTCGACTGGGAGATAACGACCATGATTACACATTGGGGAACCGTTTGGATACGCATCTCTGGACGCAGAAACCCATGAACGATCATCTCTCGCTCGGCGCGCGATTGCACAGTGCCGTTTGGGGAAATGTGGATGGTCAGGACAACACCACCAACATGCGCAGCATGATGCCCGGCGGACGTGAAGACATGCAGGGTGGCTTCGTTACCTGTCTCGGCTTGGGAGCGAATTACACACTGGGAAATGGCCACCGTCTGGCTTTCGAGTTTGTGAAGCCGCTATACCAGAACTACGATGGCTACCAAATGGAACGGGATTGGACCCTAACCCTTGGCTGGCAATATGCCTGGTAGTCGTTAGCGACACCTGAGTTGCAGCCCGCTCTTCGGAGTGGGCTTTTTTGTTAATAACACTCACCAATTCCCCTTGACCGGTGCGCGATAAATACGGTTTTTCAAGGGCGCAGCCACTGATGAAGGCCAAAGTCATTATTACCCCAAAACCTGAGGTGCTCGATCCGCAGGGCAAGACGGTGCAAACCGCTCTCGAGCACATGGGCTGTACCGGCGTGGGCGAGGTGCGCGTTGGCAAGTACATCGAGATCGAGATGGATGGCGACGCGGACACGGTGAAAGCCAAGCTCAGTGAGTACGCCGATAAGTTTCTCGCCAACCCGAACATCGAAGATTACCGGCTCAAGCTCGAGGACTGATGAAGTTTGCCGTCCTCCAGTTTCCCGGGTCCAACTGCGACCAGGACTGCGTGCATGTGTTACAGAATGTGCTCGGGCATCCCACCCGCCTATTGTGGCATAAGGAAAGTGTGCTGGGCGATGTGGATGCGGTGCTGGTGCCGGGCGGCTTCAGCTACGGCGATTACCTCCGCACCGGTTCCATTGCGCGCTTTAGTCCGGTGATGCAGGCGGTAAAGGAATTTGCCGATCAGGGCGGTCTAGTGCTGGGGATCTGCAACGGATTTCAAATTCTCTGTGAGGCCGGTCTGCTGCCGGGCGCGTTGATCCGCAATCGCTCGCTGCAATTCCGCTGCGAACATGTGTATCTGAAGGTGGCCACGCAGGACTCGCCCTTCACTCAGGCTATTCCGGAAGGCAAACTGTTGCGCATTCCCATTGCGCACGGGGAGGGGAATTATTTTTGTGACGCCGCCACGCTAGAGGAGCTGGAGGCCAAAGACCAAATCCTGTTCCAGTACGCCGATCGCGATGGGGATGTGACTGATCATGCCAATCCTAACGGGTCCCTGAAGAATATCGCCGGTATCTGCAACACCGCGCGCAATGTGGCCGGCATGATGCCGCATCCCGAACGCGCCGCCGAGCCGGCCCTGAACGAGGACGATGGCCGCCTGATTTTCGAAAGCCTCATTGCCGGCCTAAACCCTGCCCCTGCCCCCGCCTAGTGTATCCTGCCCCCGCCATCACGCCTGAGCTGATCGCCGAACACGGCCTTACGCCGGAGGAATATGAGCGCATTCAGGAGATTGTCGGGCGCGAACCGAATTTCACAGAGCTGGGCATTTTCAGTGTGATGTGGAGCGAGCATTGCTCGTACAAAAACACACGCGCTTTGCTCAAGGGGTTTCCGGTGGAATCCCCCCGCGTGCTGGTAGGAGCCGGCGAGGAAAATGCGGGCATTCTCGATATCGGCGATGATTTGGCGATTTCGTTCAAGATCGAGAGCCATAATCATCCCAGTGCGGTGGAGCCGTTTCAGGGAGCCGCCACGGGGGTAGGTGGGATAATCCGCGATATTTTCACCATGGGCGCGCGCCCGGTGTGCGCGATCAACTCCCTGCGCTTTGGCGAGTTGGATAATAGCGAGGTTCGACGGCTCTTCCGCGGCGTGGTCAGTGGCATCGCGCATTACGGAAATTGCTTCGGCATTCCGACCGTGGCGGGTGAGGTGTATTTCGACAAGAGCTACGAAGGCAACCCGTTGGTGAATGCCTTTGCGCTGGGCGTGTTGCGGCATGATCAGATTGCGCGGGGTGCGGCCAAGGGCGTGGGCAATCCGGTGTTTTATGTCGGACCGGCCACCGGTCGCGATGGTCTGGCGGGCGCGGCGTTTGCCTCGCAGGATCTCACCGAGGAATCGGCCGAACAACAACGCAGCGCAGTGCAGGTGGGAGATCCCTTCATGGAGAAGCTCTGCATGGAGGCCTGTTTGGAATTGCTGGCGACCGGCGCGGTGGCGGGCATTCAGGACATGGGCGCGGCGGGCCTCACTTGTTCCACCTGCGAAACGGCTGCTCGCGGCGGTACGGGTATTGAGATTGATCTGGCCAAGGTGCCTCAACGCAGCCCGGGCATGACGCCCTACGAGATTCTGTTGAGCGAATCGCAGGAGCGCATGCTCATCATCGTGCACAAGGGGCGCGAGGAAGAGGTGAAGCGGATTTTCGACAAGTGGGATCTGCCCTGGGCCGAGGTGGGCAAGGTGACCGACGACGGCATGATGGTGGTCAAGAACCACGGCGAAGTGGTCGCCACCGTGCCGGCAGCCAAGCTCGCCGACGAGGCGCCGCTGTACCATCGCGATTCCAAGGAGCCGGAGTACCTCCAAAAAACCCGAGCGCTTCAGCTCGCTGACGTTCCCGCCTTGGCCAAGCCGGAGGCGGCCTTGGCCAAGCTGCTTGGCTGGCCATCGATCGCCTCCAAGAACTGGGTGTATCGGCAGTACGACCACATGGTGCGCGCCGGCACCGCGATCAACCCCGGCTCCGACGCCGCGGTCATCCGGGTCAAGGCCGACTCGTATCCACCACTGCCTATCGACGAGCCGCAGGATGATATTCCGGACAAGTACCTCGCGATGTCAGTCGACTGCAACGGCGTGCAGGTTTACCTCGACCCGTACGAAGGCAGCAAAGCCACCGTTGCGGAGGCCGCCCGAAACTTGGTCTGCTCCGGTGCAAGGCCGCTCGGGGCGACGGACAATTTGAATTTTGGTAACCCTCACAATCCGGAGCTGTTTTGGCAGCTTAAAGAGAGCGTGCGCGGCTTGGCCGAGGCGTGCGAGGCGTTCGGCACGCCGGTGACCGGCGGCAACGTCAGCCTGTACAACCAAAACCCGGCCGGGGCCATCGACCCGACCCCGACGGTGGGGATGGTCGGCTTGGTCGAAAAGCCGGAACACATTACCAGTCAATGGTTTAAGGACGAGGGCGACGCGATCCTCCTGCTTGGCCAAGCGGTCGAATCGGACGATCCCCTGCTTGGCTTGGGCGGCTCAGCGTTGTTGCAGGTCGAGCACGGGCGCAAGGAGGGCACGCCGCCGCCGTGCGATTTGGCTAAGGAAAAGACCCTGCACGATGCACTGCTTGGCCTGATCGAAACCGGCGTGGTTAAAAGCGCGCACGACTGTGCCGAGGGCGGCTTGGCCGTGGCACTGGCGGAGTGCGCGATCTCGGAATTGACCGCCCGGCAGACGCCGAGGCTTACCGGTGCGGAGATAGACTTGAGCAAGGCCGAGTGTGAACGGCTGGATGCGCTGCTGTACGGCGAGGCTCACGGCCGCGTGATCATTACCACCAGCGAAGCCGAAGCCGGTGCCGCCGTGGATCGCGCGAAATTGCTCGGCGTGCCGTCGGCACGGATTGGCACTGTGACTGGCAGTGACACACTCGACGTCAAAGCCGGAGACAACAGCCTCAGTTGGAATCTTTCAGACCTGCATGACGTATGGTGGAACACCATCGCTCGGGTCATGGACAAAAAATAACGTAGCAAAGGACGCGTATGAACCCTCACCTACCCGACGCCCCGACCCAACTCGCAGAAGATACAGACTGGGCCGGGGACGAGCTGCGGGAGGAGTGCGGAGTTTTTGGCATATTTGGGCACGAGGATGCCCCGACCCTGGTTGCGCTTGGCCTGCAGGCGCTTCAGCACCGGGGACAGGAGGCCGCCGGGATCGTGAGTTCCGACGGGGAACAGTTTTACGCCGAGCGCCGCATGGGACTGGTGAGCGACAGCTTCACAAAGCCTTCGGTGATGAAGCGGCTAGCCGGCAACAGCGCGATTGGGCACGTCCGATATTCCACCACCGGCGAGACGGTGCTCCGAAATGTGCAGCCGCTGTTTGCAGACCTTGCCGGAGGAGGATTTGCGCTGGCGCACAATGGCAACCTCACCAACGCGTTGACGCTGCGTAAGCAGTTGGAAAAATCAGGCGCCATTTTTCAATCCACCTCGGACACGGAAACCATCCTGCACTTGATCGCCCGCAGCCCCAAGAGCTGCACCGTCGACCGGGTGATCGATGCCCTGTATGAAATCAACGGGGCCTACGCACTGGTCGGGATCGCCAACGACAAACTCATCGGCGTGCGCGACCCGCTGGGAATCCGGCCATTGGTCTTGGGCAAAATGAACGAGAGCTACATTTTCGCTTCCGAAACCTGTGCATTGGATATCATCGGCGCAAAATTCGTCCGCGAAGTGGAAAACGGAGAAGTGGTCGTGATTTCCGCTGACGGGATTAAGAGCTACAAACCTTTCCCGAAAAAACCGGAGCGCCCCTGCATCTTTGAGTACATCTACTTCGCTCGACCTGACAGCATCGTCGGGGGCAAGAGCATCTACGAGTGTCGCAAGGGATTCGGGCGTGAACTGGCGAAGGAAAGTAACGTAGAGGCCGACATGGTCATTCCCATTCCTGACTCCGGCGTCCCGTCTGCCATCGGTTATGCGGAACAGGCTGGCATACCGTTCGAGTTGGGGATCACTCGCAACCATTATGTCGGCAGGACATTCATTCAACCCAAGCAGTCAATACGGTCATTCGGGGTTCGGCTGAAGCACAACGCCAACCGTACGCTGGTTGCCGGCAAGCGGATCGTCCTGATCGATGACTCCATCGTCCGCGGTACGACCTCGGTGAAAATCGTCCAGATGATGAGGGAAGCCGGGGCTAAGGAGATTCATTTTAGGGTGTCATCGCCGCCGATCACTCATTCGGATTTCTACGGGATCGACACACCGAGCAAAGATCAGCTTTTGGCATCAACCAAAAGCGTGGCAGAGATGTGCGAATACCTCGGTGCAGACAGCCTCGCGTTCCTGTCAATCGAGGGGATCTATCAGGCGCTTGGCCACAAAGACGGAAGAAACGCCGACTGTCCACAATACACGGACCACTGTTTCACAGGTGAATATCCCACCTTACTGGAGGACGAAAGCGGAGGGGAATTGAACAGCCAGCTCTCGTTTCTCTCAATGGCCGAACCTCACGAACACTAGTTCGTAATGGCCGGGGGATTTACCGTCCCAAGCCAGGCGTCGAGGATCGCTTGGCCGAAGAAAATCCAAATCACCGCAGCCAACGAAATGTATGGCCCGTAAGGCAGTCGGTCTGACCAGTCCTTCCGGCCGATCGCCAACAGGCTAACTCCCACCGCGGCTCCGACCACGGCGCTTGCCATCAACGAAAACAACGCCCCCTGCCAGCCGACGAACGCACCGATGGCGGCCATGAATTTCACGTCCCCAACCCCCATCGCTTCGCGCGGAATGACCATCTCGTCCGCATCGGCCTTCAGGTAGGTGATCGTCTCCGGATCGTAAGTCTCCTCACCGATGACCAATTGTTTTGGCGAGAGCGCGACATCGACATTTGTGAGGCAGCGATCGGTTAACTCCAGACGATTGGCGTGAAATCGTAGCGTGTCCGAGTTTCGGAAAAATATCTCCTCGTAAGGAATAACCTCACCGGGGAGATGTAAGTCTGATTCCGTGAATATGGCGATGTCCTCTTTTTCGAGTGGGACGGTCGTTTTGCCGAAAAACCATTTACCAAGCTGCAGTACCGCGAGCACTGAGCCACCGCCTACGAGGATGCCCAAGCCGCTGGCCGTCAGAGACCCGGTGGCGCTCTCCGCCTCGTGCAACAACGGCAGTCCGGCGGAAACAAGAAAACCGACTGCAACACCCCCTAGCGTGATTTCGTCCGGGATGATGAAGTGCTCAAAGTCGATGAAGGTCGCAGCGATCAGTCCCGCCAATACGATGCTCCAAGTTGTCGCGAGTAAAACCCCCGGCGTGTTTTGCGATCCAAAAACAGACCAAGAAGCGAGAAAAGCGAGGCCCGTCAGGATTTCAACTCCTATGTAGCGAGGGGAAATCGGTTCGGTGCATTGCCTGCATTTCCCGCGCAACAACAGCCAACTGATGATTGGCATGTTGAGATGCCACGGGA
>CAJWVY010000107.1 GCA_913048135.1 uncultured Verrucomicrobiales bacterium | reverse complement strand
CGAGTGGCACCTGCGAATGATTCAGGATCACCCGGCGGCCAACATAATCGCGACTCTCCAGCCAACGGCTACACAACTGCACGCTCCAGTAGCGGCACGCCGGTGCGCGGCCTTCCATCACCAGCGCCTCATCCTCGGCTAGCGCGTACCAGCCGCCCACATAATCGTTGTCCGGCGTGGCAAACAGGCTGGCCCAATCATCGGCCGTGCTGTCCACGCTCACTTCATTTGGGCGCTCCAGCCACAGCTCAGACGCCGCCTCGGTCGCGGCCAAGGTGCGCGTCACGGATTCGGCCAGACCGCGGATGCTTCGGGCGGTTTGTTTTTCATCCGGAACAGCCGACGGCGGTTGCGGATCGAGCGTTTCGATTTGCAGCTCCGCTGGGCGCTGGGTTCGATCGGCAAAATATTGCCGCGTCACCAACGTGTGGGCATTGCGATCGAGCGGCAGCCAATTGACTGTGCTCGGGGGCCGTTCGACGGACAGCACCAGCTCGAAAGTGCCATCCTCTGCGAACTGCAATTCGTCATCGCAGGCATTGGCGAGGATGGCGTTGCGGCGGCCGCGAAGGCCGTACACACAAAACGACAAATACAACTCATCCCCGCGCCGGCCCCGCACGCGATAGCCGAGGCGCGGATCCAGCGTGGCGCGGTGGTAGAGCGTGTCGGGGTTGTCCACGTAAAACTTGCGCGCGGGCGACATGACCTGCACAAAGCTCGGCCAATCGGCCGTTTGTTCCAGTTGGAACTCCGTCATCGCCGCCGTGATGCGCGTGAGAAAGCGATATCCTTCCGCGCGCTCCGAGGCCGGCCGACCTTCGGTCAACGCCTCCACCTTCGCCGCCGCTTCCGCGAGCGCGGTATTCCATTTAGCCCAAGCTTGTTGCAGGTCGTTCATGTTACAACCCGAACTCCTTCGCATAATCGCTGAAATCTTCGCGCACTTGTGCCTCGCTCAAGCCGTATTCCTCCAGCGTATATCGATGCGCGCCATGTTTATGTTGGCGATTAGCGGCGAGCCATTGGCGCATGGCTGCCTCGAAGGGTTCGGTGAATTCATACCCGTGATGCGCGTAGATGTGCTGCACGGTGGCGATTGGATCCGCCACGAGATCGGCGTATTGGATATCGAGAATCTGACCTTCCGCCGCCGTGGCACGCACGGCCGTGGCCTTTTCAAAAATGGCCTTCAAGCGCGCGTGCCAATGGGCGCCGATGGCGGGTTTGTCCACGGCATCACTGGCCGCTCCGCGCAGGATCTCGCACAGACTGCAGAGCGAGGGCAACACGGCGGCGGGATCGCGATGGGTTTGCACGATGCGCGCCTCGGGAAAGACGGCGAGCAAACCGGCCAACCCGGGTAGATGCCGCGGTGCCTTGAACACCCAATGATTGCCACGGCAATGGGCGCCAAGCAGTTGGAGTTGGCGGCGGTAATATTGATGAATGTCGACATCCGCCTCGTGCTTGGCCAGCCAGCGCGAGTAGGTGGGCACATGGGCGCGTAGCTCGAAGATGAGATCGTTGAAGGTATGTTCGATGAGCCAGAGACATTCCTCCGGCCCGCGCGGGGCCAATTTGTGGGCGGCTGCCAGTCGCGGGGCGACCTTCTCGAAACCAGCCGCCCATTCCTCCACCTCGGCAATGCGGGGATCATCCTCCAGCGATTGCGGTGCCGGCGCCGGATAGAGGCCTTCCCAAAGGCGCATCCAACGCGCCGCCGGATCGCATGCGAGCAGATTGTGCAACAGAGTCGTGCCCGTGCGCGGAAATCCAATGACGTACAGCGGCCGCGGGATCGGCGTCTCTGCGAGTGCCGGGCTATCCGCAAAAGCCTGCTCGGTGCGCAGCCGATTGGTGAGCAGCCGCAGCATCGTGCGATGCAGCATGAACACCCCGCGCGCGTTGAGCTGCGCCTCGTCCCGCAGGGATTGCAGGAGAATCTCGAATGGCTCGTGAAAGATTGTGCCGCCGAAATCCGATAGACCCGTCTGCCGTTGAGCCTTGTCACGCAACGCAACGGGATCCAGGGCAGTGTCGGCCTTGGGCATAAGCGCGGGGTCAGGCCGTGGCCGCCAGGAATTCCTTGTGCGCCGCCTCGATGGCGGTGAGTTCCTCACCACTCAGGTCCCACGAACCAGCCTTCACGGTCTCGGCGATTTGACCGGGGCGCCGCGCGCCCACGATGGCACTGGTGACTTCCGGTCGGCGCAAAGTCCAAGCCACAGCAAGCTGGCCGACGGTGTGGTCGCTGCCCGCGGCGATCTCGCCCAGCTTGGCCACCAGCTTGAGGAACGGTTCCTTACGCGGCGGATGGAGCAGGGCGCTCACGGGATGATCGGGCTTGTGCTTGCGCCAGTCGGTATCCGGCAAATTGGCGATCCATTCCTCGGTCACCTTGCCAGTAAGCAGTCCACTCTCCATCGGACTGTAGCAAACGATGCCGCAGTTGTTGGCGCCGCACCAGTCGAGCTGGCCTTCCTCCTCGATCTGGCGATTGAGCAGGCTATAGCGGGGTTGCAATGAAGAAACAGGCCCGAGCGCGGTGGCGCGCTGGAGTTGGGCGGCGGAGTAATTACTGACACCGGCCCACTTGATTTTGCCCTGTTGTTGGAGATCGAGCAGCGTCTGCCAGGCCTCCTCCACACCTTCATCAGGCTCGGGCCAGTGCAGTTGGTAGAGATCAATGCAGTCGGTCTGGAGACGTTTGAGCGAGCCTTCCACTTCCTCCAAAATGGTGGCGCGGGAGGTAAACCGGTTGGGCGTGCGATCCTCGTTGGGCAACACGCCGCACTTGGTGGCCACCGTCACCGGCTGGCCCCATTCCTTGACGGCTTTGCCAACGACCTCCTCGGACAAGCCGAAGCCGTAAGCGTGCGCGGTATCGATCCAGTTTATGCCGGCCTCGAGCGCCTCGAGGATGGCGGCGATAGAGTCGGCCTCATCCTGCGGCCCCCAGCCCATGCCCCAGTCGTCTCCACCAATAGCCCACGTGCCTAACCCCACGGGTGTGAAATTGAGATCTGTATTACCGAGCCTGCGTGTCTGCATGGGCCGGAGGGTAGCGGAGGATGCTTGATGCCGCAAGATGGCCTTGAGTCTGAAATAACTGGGTAAAGCCGGACCTAACAGAAAGCATACCCATCCATAAACGGGCACCTGTGTCTTTCGGGGATACTGGTGTATCCGGCGGTACTGGAATCCCTTATTCCCGCGGCCAAAACCGCTTTACCACACACACCCGGAAAACCGGGGCACAGACAGACGCCGGCTTGTTCGGTTTATTCAGAAAAACTTTCCAAGACGCTACCCGCAGGTCGGCCCAGCAAAAATCGGGTGAAATCTCCAGCCGACGCTTGGCTTTTGGGGATTTTTGTGGATTAATAGCACGGGCGTGATGGGGTGAAGAATGCGTCCAAAAATTGCGTCCATTGTACCGACGCCAAGGGGGCTGGCTAACGGCCAATTGGGGGAATTCGAAATTGCAGGATAAATCGGAAAAACCGTTTTTGATTCAGCACCTGATCGTGCATGGCGTGCTCGCCGCCATTCTTCTGGTCGGCGGCTGGCTCTTTCCTGTTCAGTACAAAACCTTACATCCACGTGTCCTGGCGCAAGCCGGCAAGGTTTCGGATGGATCGGCCCAAAGCGAATTACCCAAGACCCTCGCCGAACTCCATAGCGCCTACCACACTAATTCCCTAACGGGCGCCTCCGAAGTAGCCAGCCTGCTCGAGATCGCCAAGCTGCAGTTGGAGGACAACTACAATCCAGACACAGCCCCGCAAAACCAGCTCACCAAAGAGACCTGCGCCATTGATTACACGATCAACCCCCAGACGCGGGCAGAATCCCAGCAGCAGCTCCTGAGTAGTGGCACCGTCTCGCGGGAGTTGCTAAATCTCAAGAACACCACCCCGGATTACGGAGCCCAAGTGACCCTGCTTGGCTTTCTCGAGAGTCGCCGCAAACTCCACAGCGAACTCCGCGCCGAGTTATTGCATCTGCAAACCACCAAGCAGACCAACCAGCTAGAACAGGTCATGCACGGCGTTACCACCCTTGGCCTGCGCCTCGGCTTTTATCAGCTGGCAGAATTGACCGAGCGCGTCTCGTCAGCACGTACTTTCATGCAGCTCTCCAAAATCGCCAAGCTGCAAACCATTGTCTATCCGTTCGATACCTTCAGCAGAGCGGATGGATTGATTAGCCGCGATGAACTGGGGGGCACAGCACTCGTTTCCACCAATCATTTTACCCGCATTGCCGGCGCGGATCAGCGTATCGATCCTGAAGAATGGAAAACCATCGACTTTGAAAAGCTGAACATCGTCGATCAAGAATTTGCCCATTACGACCACCTTGGCGACTACCTTACCGTTGATCATCTTCAAAACAAATCCCCCCTCGGCCGGAACATTCTCTTCAACCAATACTCCGGGGGCGATGGCAAAATCAGCCGGGATGAATGGCGAGAGATCGGCTTCATCCCCCTGCAATACACAGAATTCCCAGCCGTTTACGCCGCCATCCTTTGGTCTGATGACCCGGATCGCGTCGTCCAATACCTCATGACCTACGGGCGCCCCGGCGATGATTGGTTGCAAGCCGCCCTCGGCAATGGCCATGGAGCCCTCACCGAACTGCTGGATAAACAACTGCCCCTTTCTCCCTGGAACACCCCCGCACCCGGCTCCATCGCCCAGTTTGCTTTCAAGCGCCCGGCCCTCGCTCTCACGGTTAAATACGTGCTTATGGCCCTCGGCTGCTTTGTCCTCATGCGCGCATGGAACAGCTACTTCATCCTTTCCGCCCCCGACCACGAAACCCTCCATAGCTACCGACTCCGTCGCCGCGCCTTAACCGCCGCACTGTGTCTCACCCTGATCATCATCAGTGAACCCGTCTTTTTTCAACCCGTTCACAGCTCCGAATATCAGGTGGCCGTGAACGTGCCCGAACTGGGCGAACTCAATCCAGAACCCTCTGACACTAACGAACCAAATAACAAAACCGACATGGAAACCAACATCATCCTCAGCGCCGTAATCTTTGTGCTCTTCGGAGCCATTCAGGTCTTCGTTTTCCAGACCTGCGTGAACAAGATCCGTGAAATTCGCCGCGGTGAAGGCGACCCCAACCTCAAACTGCGCCTGCTCGAAAACGAAGATAACCTCTTCGACATGGGCCTGTACATCGGCATTGCCGGCACCGCGCTCACACTGGCCGTCATGATCCTAATGCCCGCCTGGAATATCAGCATTTCCGTAGCCTATGCCTCGAACATCTTTGGTATCCTGTGTGTGGCCCTAGTCAAGATCACGCATGTGCGCCCCGCCCGAGAGTCCCTGCTGATTGAGGCCCAGGAACAAGCCTGAAGCCCCGGAGTATCCCGAACGTCAAACCAGTCCAACAGCCATGAATAAGACACTGCTGCTCATCCTGTGCGACTTCCTGTTGCTGAATCTCATCCACTTCACCGCGTGGGATAAGCTGGACAAGGAAAGCGAATCAAGCCGCGCTCAGGGCGGCACCGAAAAAGCTGGTGTTATGGGCGATCCAACACGGGACCTCGAACTGGCTGCCGTTCGTATCAAGGAGCGCGAAGAAGATCTCAAAAACCAAATGGCGTCTGTCGCAGCCCTGCGCAATGCCCTCACCTCCACCCAAGAGGAAATGGGCGATGAAATAGCCAGACAAACCCGACGAGCGGAAAGAGCAGAGGACGAAACCGAAGAAGAAAGAGGGCGCCGTGAAGATGCTGAGAAAGGCCGCGATTCCACGGAAGCCCAGCGACTGGCTATCCTAAAGGAATTTGAAAAACAACAGGCACGCGCAGCCGAAGCCAAGCAAGAACGGGAAGAACTCGCTAACAACAACAAGGATCTCACGAATAGAATCTCCCAGCTGACAGCCAGCATGGGCGACCTTAAGTTCAATCTCACCAACACCGTCAAACAGCTAAATGACGAGAAAGGCAAGGTCAGCGACCTTTCCGCTGAACTCCGGGCCGCTGAGGCCATTGCCGAGCGGGAAAAACAAGCCGCCACTGCCGCCAAGACTGAGGCCAAGGCGGCCCAGCAGGTTGCCGCCACTGCCAACACCCGCGCAGCCACAGCCAATGCCGAAGCTCAGGCAGCCAAGAGCAACGCTCAGGCACAAATCGCAAAAATAGAATCCATGGCTGAGAAACGAGTTCAAGCAGCCAACACGATAGCCAATACCGCTTTAAAACGCGTTGAGACAGCCCAAGCCCAAGTGGTCGCCACCACGAAAGCCAAGGCGCAAGTGGAACAGGCCTTGGCCGCCACCAGCGCTGAGAAACAGGAACTCACCAAGGCGGTCATCAATGAAAAGCAGGACAAGGTAATTGCCCAAAAAGCAGCCCAACAGTTGCGCGATGAGATCGCCAAGAAGATTCCCGATCAACCCATCAACGCCAACATGATGGCGACGTTGTATTCGCAAAACCGGGTGAATCTCCTGACCACCGCCGCCCGCACACTTTCCAAGCCCAAAAAGGAAAGTAACACCATCCTCATTCAAGTGTTGGAATACGACCCGGCCACGCGCAAAAGCATCCCGTACGTCCACGCCATTACCCACGTCCGCGAAACACCTTACCGGTTGGCGGCCAATGCGCTGGGCTGGCGTGAATCGGCCGCTTCGCTTTCGAGCTCCAGCACGGGCGCACAACCTCTTCACCACGTACGTTTCCTAAAGAGCGATCCACGCATCGTGATTGCCCCGGTGGGGCCACCGGATTCCCCACAGGTCAAAGCACTGGACGTGAAGCCCTACAAGCTAGCTGCCAAACCGTTTAAGTTTCCCAAGGCATTTATTATGAAGCGCGATGGCCGAAGCTTCGGCGAGGTGATCTTCCGGATGGATCCACGTAACCGTGAGTATGTGAAATTCGACAAAAGTCTGGTGCGCTCAATTATGGGTGACTTCAGCCCCTCTCAGGGGGATCTGGTCTTTAGTCAAACCGGCGAGCTGTTGGGCATTATGGCCAACAACCGATATTGCCACGTCATCACTGGCGTTTCCCCAGCCGACGCGGTGGTGTTCGGCCAGCACCAATCCAATTCGCTGGCTAGTAAGTTGGCCAAGATGCACGCCCTCGTGAAGGCCAAGGCTTCCGAGCTGCATTAACCCGAATTCTGGCAACAAGAAAGGCGGGCTATTTGGCCCGCCTTTTTCCTTTGAGTCGGTTTGTGACTCAACAGGGTTGATGCCCCCAGTCCGTGTTTTTCAAGTCATCCTCGTACGCCGCCATTTGATCCTCTGCCGAAGGCTCCGCCGTTTCTGTCTTATCCGACTGAGTCGGCGCGGCGGAATCAGTCGCCGGCGGGGATTCCTTGCTCGATTCCGTTTTGGGGTCGTCGTTCATGGAGTTAACTTACCACAAAACCCTACTGCACGAAGAGAAATTCGTTAGTTTCCAGGAGCACTTGGGCCAGCTTATCGACTGGGCTCATGGGAATGGGGATGTTGTTGAAGATGGCGGCGGGCGCGGGGCGGTTGTAGCGTTTGGTGTAGGCCTTGGCACGTTCGCGGGCGGCCTGTGTCTGCCGCTGGTATTGGGTCCGGCGGTAGGCCGGCAAGGGCGGCTGGTTTTTTACGAACGCCGCAGCGGACTGCAGTTCCTTGGGCGTGGGGGCCCGTTGAAACACGAGCTCGTACAACGCCTGCACCTTGTCTTCCACCTGCTCGGCCTGCGCCACTTCGGAACGGGCCGCCAGACGGCGGGCCTGTTGCAGTACGCTTTGGCTATTCATCAGGAACAACGCCTGCTGGGGCACGATCGTTTCCACGCGCTCGGCAGTACTCATGTCCGGGTTGGCAAAGTCGAACACCTGATACATGTCCGGCAAGGCGGCTCGATCCACGTATCCATACACCGTGCGGCGCGGCGTCCCGACTTGCCGGACCGGACGTCCGCCCTGCGCGGGGTCGAGGTTATCGCCCAACACGAGCAGGGTATCGCGCATCGACTCGAAATCCAGACGGCGCAAATTCCATTTGTAGAGCAAGGCGTTGTTCGGATCGATCTTGCCGTAGGCCGGATCGTTCGTCGCGCTTTGCTGATACACGGCGGAGTTCATGATCAGCCGGTGCAGTTGCTTGATGGACCAGCCCTCGGCCATGAACCGGCGCGCCAGCCAGTCGAGCAGATCCGGATGGCTCGGGGCGTCACTGCGCAGTCCAAAATCGCTTGGGGTGCGCACGATGCCCTCGCCGAAATGCCATTGCCACACACGGTTCACCAGCACGCGGGCGGTCAGCGGATTGTCCTTGCTGGCGATCGATTGCGCGAGTTCCAATCGGCCGGAGCCTTCGTTAAACGGCTCGCGATCCTCGCCTTCGATGAGTTCTAGAAACTGGCGAGGCACGCGGTCGCCCAGATTGGTGCGTTCGCCGCGAATGAAGATCCGCGAATCCCGCGGGACCCGAATATCCTCCAAAGCCATGGCCTTGGCCGGAGATCCGGGGTGAGTCAGATCCAAACCGGTCGTGCGGTAAAACATCGCCACTTGCCGGTTACGCACGCGGTTGCCGCCAAGGCGGTTAAAGCTGCGTGGATCCATGCCTAGCGCGGAGCGGTAGCCGAAGGCGACCCGACGGATTTCCTCCGCCGCCGGCTCGGCCAGCGGCTTGGGCATGCCTTTAATTTTCGCGGCATCCGCCGCGGTGCGAAAGCGGAAGCCCATGTTGAACGCGGTGACGATGTGGGCGGTGGGGTATTGACCGTCCATGCGTTTCTCGATGTTGAGGAACACTTCCTGATACACCCCAGCGATCTCGCGCAGGCTCTTGGGCTGCGCCTCGGCGAGAGCCTTGGCGAGGATCGGGTTTACCGTTTTCTGAGTCTTCAACCGCTCCCATTGCGCGGGCGTACGCGCGGCGATCTGGGCGTTCGGCAGCTTGGCAAAAAAGAACCAAGGGCCAAACACACGATTGGGTCGGCGCTTAGCGTTCTGCAGGGCGGTCACCCAGCTTTGAAAAGCCGTGCCGTTTAGCCCGGCGGCGGTGGCGGCGGTGGGTGCCTGTTTGGCTTTGGTTTTACCGTCAATGAATCGTTGCGTTTCAAACAAGTATTTGCCGGATTCCTTAGTAAACCGCGTGAGCATTTTGTTGTACTCACGAAGGCCGTACTCGCGCGAGCCGTCGATGGCGTTCTGGCGCGCGGTGGTGTAGGCGACGTACTGTGGGTCACTCTCTTGCACCTCCTCAATCAATGACGTGGCATCGCGCGAGCTAGCGAATACACCGTGCAAGGAATAGTAGTCCGCGGTGGGGATAGGATCGAACTTGTGATCATGACAACGGGCGCAGGCGAGCGTGAGGCCCATGAAGCCTTTGCCCACCACATCAATACGGTCATCAATAATTTCGTTAACGTCATTATCAAAACGCTTGCCGACGGTAAGATAACCGAGAGCGGCAAGATCTCGCTGATCATTGATATCGACCTGATCAGCCGCAATTTGTTCGATTATAAAGTCGTTGAACGGCTTGTCTTCATTGAAAGCGCGTATGACGTAATCGCGATAAGTCCACGCGTAAGGATAAATTGGATTACGACGATTGCCTCCAGTTCGATCGCCGCTGGTATCAGCGTATCGCGCTATATCCAGCCAGTAACGGCCCCAGCGCTCGCCGTATTCGGGGCGCTCGAGCAGTTGGTTGATCACCTTGTTGAAGGCGTTGGGCGCCGTGTCTTTCTCAAACGCCTCCACCTCGGCCATGGTGGGCGGCAACCCGATCAGATCATAGTACGCGCGCCGGATGAGAGTGCGTTTGTCGGCAGGCTTGGCTGGTTGCAGGCCGGCGGTCTCGTGCTTGGCACGGATGAAGCGGTCGACCGGAGTGCGGGCCCAGTCGCCCTTCACGGTAGGCGGCACGGGCTTGGCGATGGGTTGATAGGCCCAGTGATTGTCGACTTGTTCCTGGGTCCAGAACACTTTCTTGATCGAGGCCGCCTTACCTTCGCGGGGATCGGGCGCACCCATGGCCACCCAGGCCTCGAAATCGGCCAGCGTGGCCTCGTCCAGCTTGGTCTTGGGCGGCATCTCGAGACCCTCGGTGGGATCCCATTTCATCGCCTTTATCAACAGACTGTTTTTAGGATCACCCGGGATGATGACTTCGCCGCTGTCGCCGCCCTTCCGGAGGGCATCGCGGGTATCGAGAGTGAGCCCGCCCTTGTCCTTGCCCTCGGCGGCGCTGTGGCAGGAGTAACATTGCGTGGCCAGCACGGGCCGGATGTTTTTCTCAAAAAACTCCAGCTGCTTGGGCGTCAGCGGCGCCTCCGCCAGTGAGGACAGACAGCCGGCGAGTAGAGCCCCGATGACGAGCGTGTTGCGCATAAGAAATGAAGGTAGGTTAAGCGATCAGTTTCTCGACCACATCCCCGTACACATCGGTGAGACGGAAGTCGCGGCCCTGATAACGGTAGGTGAGCTTCTCGTGATCGAAGCCCATCAGTTTCAGAATCGTGGCGTGCAGGTCATGCACGTGCACCTTGTCCTGAACGGCCTTGTAGCCAAATTCATCGGTGGCCCCGTGGACGATGCCGCCCTTCACGCCGCCGCCGGCCATCCACATGGAGAATCCGTGATGATGGTGATCGCGACCCGGTTCGCCGCGGCCGCCGCGGTCATGACGCGGGGTACGGCCGAATTCGCCGCCCCAAATCACCAGTGTATCCTCGAGCATACCGCGTTCCTTGAGGTCAGCGAGCAGCGCGGCGATGGGCTGGTTGGCTTCGTTGGCGCGGGTGGTCAGGTTTTCCTTGAGGGCAGTGTGATGATCCCAGCCGTTGTGCCACACCTGCACAA
>CAJWVY010000106.1 GCA_913048135.1 uncultured Verrucomicrobiales bacterium | reverse complement strand
GTAAGATATCGCAGGGAACGTATATCTCAAGATCTAACGGACACTATCCTAAAGACCATACCCCACCGTATTAAATATTTTGATGATCTTAAATTAGACATGCACCCGGTTAAGGATTTCCCCACTTGGTCATATTAGATAAATCATCAATCACATTGGGGCCAGAGTCACCTCAGAGATCTCAAATCTTTCGATACAGATTACACAGTTGTCTCCACGACTAATTCTCTGAGCCATCACTGAACCGAATCATAGGAATCCCCCAAACCCACAGATTCCAATTGGGATAGTCTGGAAAAGAATAGAATGTATTTTTGGAATCGAACCCAACGAACATCAAATGCCCCGTTTTCAGTGGAAATACAGCTATCACACATACTTAACTTCTAATTCACCACATTCTGCGGTGTGCCCTTGAGAAATGCGCGCAGGTTGTCCGCCGCAATATTCATCAACCTCTCTCTCGCCGCGCGCGTGGCCCAGCCAATGTGAGGGGTAATGATTATATTTTTTGCTCCAAAAAGCGGATTATCCGCAGGCGGTGGCTCCACTGAAAGCACATCAGTGGCCGCTCCAGCAATTTGTCCTTCATTAAGTGCTTTTGCCAACGCCGCCTCATTTACAAGTGGGCCGCGTGCTGTATTAATCAGGAAAGCAGTGGGTTTCATCTGAGACAAAAGCTGCGCATTAACAAAGCCTTGGTTCTCATTGGTGAGTGGGCAATGCAGGCTCACAGCGTCGGACTCACGAAACAACGTTTCGCAATCAACAAATTCTGTGTCCACTTCTTCCCGAGCAGTCCGTGTGTGTACAAGAATCTTCATGCCAAGGGCTCGGCCAAGTCGTGCCACCGCTTGACCAATCGCACCGTAGCCCACCAGCCCCAGTGTGAGCCCGTGCAATTCCACGAGCGGTTTTTTCCAGTAACAAAAATCGGGGCATGCACTCCAGTCGCCATCTCGAACACTGGCGTTGTGCAGGGCCGGTTGCGAGGCCAGCTCGAGCAACAGTGCAAAGGTCATCTGTGCCACAGACTCGGTGCCGTAGCCGGGGATATTGGTCACCGGAATATTGCGGGCGGCCGCTGCGCTGGTGTCCACGACATTATAACCAGTGGCGAGCACGCCAATGTAGCGCAACTCGGGCAGAGCTTCGATGACTTCGGCGGGTACGAGTGTTTTATTAGTGAACACAATTTCCGCGCCGGCCGCCCGTTCGGCTACCTGCGTGGCCGGCGTGCGATCGTGCACAGTCAAGTCGCCGAGCGCGTCCAGAGCGTCCCACGTCAAGTCGCCGGGGTTCAAGGTGTGGCCGTCGAGCACGACAATGCGCGGGGAAGCGGTATCCATGGGGGGATTTGGCGGTTTGAAGTGCGGGTTGTCAATTCCTTGCCGTTAAGGTAGCTTTCCGCACGCATGACCACGGAAGTTTTGAATAGACCAGTAAAATACGCCGCCTTGGAGTGGCGCAATGCGCAGGGTGAGAAATTTGAGGCCATTCAGGAAGGCACCCTGTGCTATCTGAAAGACGAGGCGGAACCGTACACCGGTAAGGCGGTGGAGTTATACGAGAACGGCAAGGTCTCGTTGGAGGGCGAATTTTTGAATGGCAAGGCGCACGGTGAGGAAACGTGGTGGTATGAGAACGAGCAACGGAACTCGCTGGTGACATTTTTGGAAGGCGTGCGGCACGGGCCGCATCTGGTGTGGTACGAGAGCGGTCAACTGCAGATCGATGTGTGCTACAACCACGGCAAGCGCGATGGTCGACACGCCGTGTATTACGAGAATGGCCAGGTCCGTTCTGAGGCCTACTTCAATGGCGAAAAGCTGGAAGGTAAATACACTACTTGGTACGAGGACGGTAGCAAACGCAGTGAACGCGTGTTCGCTGCTGGTACAGAAATCAAGCGGCGCGAGTGGACAGCCAAGGGTGACCAGAAAACGCTGAACAACTGGAAGGCCGACGGCACGCTAAAGGCCGGCGCATAATCGGTTGGCATTGGGCTTTTGCCGCATGGTAGGTTTCTTGCGTGCGGACTGAATCATCAGCTTGCAGTAGGATGGGGCTGTTGCTTTGCCTGTTGGGAATTCAATCCACACTCCTCGCGGCGCCTCCCAATATTCCCAAACAATGGCCGGACGTAACCGGCAAGGTGCATCCCGTAGCGGGACAGCCGGTGGTGCTGGCTTGGACTGGCTTGGGGTGTCCGATGTCCAAGCTCTATCGCCCGCGGCTCGCCCGGTTGGCTGATGAATTTGTGCCGAAAGGGGTTCGGTTTTTTCTGCTGAATTCCAATTCCCAAGATGCCCCGGCGGATCTTAAAAAATTGGCGGCGGACTTCGATTTTCCGGTGATCCGCGATGCCGGCGGACAGCTGGCCCGGCGATTGCAGGTGGAGCGCACGACTGAAGTGCTGCTTCTAGACGCCAAAGGCCAAATCCGATATCGCGGGGCGGTTGATGACCAGTTTGGCTTCAAGGAAACGGAAGCGGGCGGTGTCGGCGCCTTCCGTCGGCCGGCCCCCACTCAAGCGTATTTGAAACAGGCGATCGTCGCGGTGCTGGCCGGCCGACCGGTGGCGCCGGCCAAGACGGAGCCGTATGGGTGCGCGTTGGGGTTGGACGAAGCACCTCGCGGGAATGCGGTGACATTTCATCAGCACATTGAGCCGTTGTTGCAGGTGCATTGTCAGGAATGCCACCACACCGGTGGTGGCGGTCCGTTTGCTTTGGAAACCTACAAGCAGGCGAAGGGCTGGGCCAAGATGATGGCGGAAGTGACCGCCGAGAAACGGATGCCGCCCTGGAACGCGGATCCTAAGGTTGGTCATTTTAAAAATGCCCGCGGCTTGGCACCGGATGAAATTGAGTTGCTGGCCGACTGGTTCCGGGCCGGGGCACCCAAGGGTGATCCAGCTGAGGCACCACCGCGTTTGGTTTGGAGCGGCGATTTGGGCAATGGCAAGCCGAGCCACGAGCTGGTGTTGCCGGCATTTGATGTGCCGGCCGAAGGGCGAGTGCCATACCGGTATGTGAGTGTGCCCACGGAGTTTAAGGAGGATAAATGGATTCGTGCCGCAGAGTTTACCAGCAACACCCCCGAGGTGGTGCATCATGTGCTCACCTTCCTCCATGAACACAATGGCCGCGCACGACGAGCCAATCGACCTTGGTCGCCGCCATTTGATATGTTGGCACCGTTGCAGGGCGCGCGGCCTCGGGAGTTTCCATATTGGATCGCTCGCAATCGGCGTTATCTCAAGCAGTATCAGGTGGGGCAGGGCGGCGGGTTGCATGGGTATTTCCTTTCCGGCATCGTCGGCGACCGGCCGTTGGTGTATCCGGCCGGGCGCGCCAAATTATTGCCGGCCGGCACCTCGATCGTATTTCAGGTGCATTACAATCCCAATGGTAAGGCGCACCAGAGCACCAGTCGGTTGCGGTTATGGTTTGCAGATGAGCCGCCCGAGGAAGCGGTGGATATGCATGCGGCGTCTACGGTGGTGTTCCGTATCCCACCTGGCGCGCCAAATCATGAGGTGACAGCCGTACATCGTTTCCAGCGTGATGGCCTTCTGCTGGGCCTGCAGCCACACATGCATTATCGGGGGAAATCCTTCCGGTACGTGGCCGAGTATCCCGATGGCCGTAAGGAAACCCTCCTGCACGTGCCGGATTTTGATTTCAACTGGCAACACAAATACGAACTCGCCGAACCTCGCTGGCTGCCGCGCGGCACCGTGCTGCGCGCGATCGGCACCTTCGATAACAGTCCGGGTAACCCGGATAATCCGGACCCAAAACGGTCGGTTTATTTCGGCCTGCAATCCGAGGAGGAAATGTTTATTGGCTATTTTGAGGTGATCTGGAATGCCCCTCAGCCGAAGGATTGACGCGTTGGGAAAACCCGTTCACCCTTGGCCCATGAAGTCCGGTTTTTATCTGCTGATTTTTTCTTTAATTGCCGTGTTCGCCGCCGCGCAACCGGCGCAGCCGCCCAAACAGGAATCGCCCGCTCAGATCGCCGCGCGCCAGGCGTTCGAGGCGGCCAAGACCGCAGCGGAGGCAGGAGATGCCGTCAAGCTACGTGAACTGGCCGACTTGTACTATGCCGGCAAAGGAGTGACCAAGAATCTGGGCGAAGCTTACAAACAATATCTTGCCTCAGCTGAAAAGGGCGACGTGTTGTCCGAAGCCACTGTCGGGTGGATGCTACGCAATGGGCAGGGCGTGGCGCGTGATTATAAGAAGTGCCTGGAGTGGTACACCAAGGCCGCCGACAAAGGTCATGTGGAATCACAGCTGGGAGTGGCCGAGCTCTATTACAATTCCGTCGGTTTGCCGAAACGCGATTATGCCACAGCCTATCAGTGGTACCTCGTCGCCTCCGGTTTGGGCAGCAAAGAGGCCGCGGCCTTTATCCCGCGCATGGAACAGGCGGTGCTCAAAGAACCCAACGTCAATGCCGAGCAAAAGGCCGCAGCCGAAAAAGCGGCGCAGGATTGGTTGGCGGCTTACGGGAAGAAATAGCTTCTCGCCATCCTCATCAAATTCATCGGATCTCCGGTTGTTCACGGGTGTGAATATCCTGTGAAAATCGAAGAATAACTTACTCTATCGCGATCCGATTAGTGTGTTAATTTGTTCTTGTTGGTAGCACCTTCGGGAGCCGCTGACAGGGTCGGAAGACTCAGGAGCACAGGCCTTCGGGCCGGTAATCCGATTCAGGGGTTTCTTCGGAAACACTTGAATGAGCCCCCGATCCACCCGCCTCCACCCGAGGCATCCTGAAGGGCAGGTCGCAAGACCGGTTCGGATGGAATTTGACCGTCTGGGAAGTAGTCTTCGGACCACCGCCCGGGCGGTCTTTTTTTGGGCCTTCGAATCCTTCTTCATGGTATCGATGGCTGAGCATAAAAAAAGGCGCCGTATGGCGCCTTGAGAGTTTGTGGGGAGTCGTGATTTACACGTCGCAGAGTTCGACGGCTTCGACCAGGCCTTTCATGGGGTCGCCGGTGGGAATGAATTCCTGGCCGACGTGGCCTTTGTAGCCGATATCCAGCAGCTTGCGCATGATGGGCGGGTAATTGATCTCCTGCGTGTCGTCCAGCTCCTTACGGCCGGGGTTGCCGGCGGTGTGGATGTGGCCGATCACATCCTTGCATTGTTCTATGCGGCGGATCACGTCGCCGTCCATGATTTGCACGTGATAGATGTCGAACAACACCTTCATGTTCGGTGAACCCACCGCGCGGGCGATGTCGCACACGTAATCGATCTTGTCGCCCTGGTAACCGGGGTGCCCTTTCATGGGATGAGAATCGTCGCGCGTGTTGAGGTGCTCGATGCAGATGGTCACGCCTTTTTTCTCGGCGTAGCCGATAATTTTCTTCAGACCCTTCACGCAGTTCTTGGCGCCTTGCTCGGCGGAGATTTCGCCGCTTTGCGGATCTTCGGCCTTCTTCCATTTGTAGCCGTTAAACGCGATCACGTTTTTCACGCCAAACTTGGCGCAGGCATCGATGGTCTCCTTGGTGGCTTTGATCACCATGTCGTGGTAATCGGGGTTGTTGAACCCGCGCATGAAGGGCGGGCCTTCCACGCCGTTGGGCGCGATGGCGCAGGTGAGACCGTGTTTCTTGAGCACGGGCCAGTCATCGGGGGAAACCAACTCCACGCTCTTGCAGCCGAGATCGGCTGCTGCCTTGGCGGTATCCTCAATCTTCCAGCCGCGCTCGCCCCAGCACCAGTGCACCACGGATTGGTTGATGCGGCCTTTTTGCACACCGCGCTTGGGTTTGGCGGCTTGGGCGGTGAGGGCGGCGGTGACGGCAGCGCCACCGGCCAGTTTCATCAGATTACGACGGGAGAGGGGTTGATCTTTCATAAGTCAATGGGTTCACCCGATTCAATCGGCATTCCCGGCGTGATACCAGAAGAAAACACTTTTTTCCCTTCCGCCCGGTCCGCCAGTCCGTAAGCTTTTGCCATGCCCGATCACGATGCGATTATGGAGGCGAAGCTGAAGATGATTGATGAGACGCACCGGTTTGTGCCGAAGCGGTCGGCGTTGTTGATCATCGATATGCAGCACGGGTTTGTGGATGAAGGCGCTTCGCTGGAGGTGGCGGCGGCGCGCGATCTCATTCCGAACATGCAAAGCCTTATCGCCGCCTTTCGGGAGGTGGATGCGCCGGTGGTGTTCACCGAGTTTGTGTATGCGGACAATGTGCCGTGTCTCCGGGGCGATCCCTTCGGCATTGAGCATCTGGAGGCCCAGGGCGCGCCGGGGTTTGGTAGTAAATCCAGTAATTGTCTGGTCGGGCATAACGCCGGCACGGGCGTGGAATCGGCCGATACCATTCCCGCGCTGCAACCGCGGCCGGAGGAGCTGATCATCCGCGGGCATACGTACGATAAATTCTACGGCACACCGTTGGATCTAGCATTGCGCAGTCAGGATATTTCGCATTTGTTTCTCACGGGCATCACCACCGATGTGTGCGTGAACTCCACGCTCATCGCCGCCACTCAGCGAAATTATCGCGTCACCGCCATCACCGACGCCTGCGCCTCGCCATGGCCCGAGTTGCACGAGGCCTGCTTCAAGATTTGGCAGCCCAAGTTCGCCCGCTTGAAACCGACGGCAGCCGTGCTCGACGAAATTTCTGTTTAGAAAATCATCATGAAATGCATTCTGATTCCCCTGTGCGCGCTGGCTTGGGCGACGTTGACTGTCGCTGAGGCGCCGCGCGTTTTTCCTCAAGGGCAACAGCCCGATGATATCCGCCTTAAACCGCTTAAGGATTTGAACGGCCATTTTCCGTTTGCTGTGCCCAAGACTCTGGAGGCATGGAAGGCGCGCAAGGCGGACCTACAATTGCGTGTGGCCGTGGCCAACGGGCTGTATCCCATGCCGCCCAAGACGCCGCTGAACGCGGTGATCCACGGCAAGGTGCATCGTGAAGGGTTCTCGGCGGAGAAGGTATATTTCGAAAGTCTGCCGGGCTTTTTTGTGACGGGCATTTTGTTTCGGCCGATGAACAAGATCGAAGGCAAACGCCCCGCAGTGTTATGTCCGCACGGACATGGCGGGCGCCTGCAGACGCACAGTGAATCGGCGATTCTCAATGAGATCAAAATCGGCGCGGAGAAACACAAGGAATCCGGCCGCATGCCCAAGGTCGCCCGTGCCGCCACGCTTGCGCGCCTCGGCAATGTGGTGCTGCTCTTCGACATGATCGGCTACGCGGACAGCACGCAGCTGTCTTATGAGTTGGCGCATCGCTTCCGCACGCAACGCCCGGCGATGGAGGGCAAAAAGAATTGGGGGCTTTACAGCGCCCAGGCCGAGTTGCGGTTGCAGTCGATCATGGGCCTGCAAACGTGGAACGGAATTCGGGCGCTGGATTTTTTGGCCAATCTGCCGGATGTGGATCCCAAACGCATCGCCGTGACCGGCGGTAGCGGCGGTGGCACGCAGACCATTTTGCTGGGGGCATTGGATGATCGTCCGATTGCGGCGTTTCCGAACGGCATGGTGAGCACCTCGATGCAGGGCGGGTGCACCTGCGAGAGCTGCTGCCTGCTTCGCGTGGGTACGGGTAATGTGGAATTGGCCGCGCTCTTTGCGCCGCGTCCACAGGGGATGACCGCCGCCAATGACTGGACTAAGGCGATGATGAGCGACGGCTATCCCGAGCTGCAACAGCTCTACGAGCTATACGGAAAAAAGGAGAATGTGTTTTGTGTCGACCTCACGCACTTTCGCCACAACTACAATTACGTGTCGCGCAGCCACATGTATCATTGGTTCAACCGCCACATGAGCTGGGGTTTGAACGAGCCGATCGTGGAGCAGGATTTCAAACTGTTGAGTCCGGAGGAACACGCCGTGTGGAATGAGAAACATCCCGAACCGCCCGGCGGCGAGGCCTTCGAGCGCAAGCTCACGCAATGGATCGCCGATCGCGATGCCAAGCTGGTGGGTAAACTCTCCAATGCCGAATTGCGTCGGGCATGGGGCGCCTTGATTGGGCGCACGGCGCCGGCGTACAAGGCGGTGGCCCGTGAAAAGGTGGAGGAAGCCAAGCGCGACGGTTATTTGGAATTCACGGATATCCTGCGCCTGAAAGCGCACGGCGAATCGCTGCCGGTGGTGTCGCTCTATCCGCTCAAGGAATGGAATGGCAAAGCCGTTCTCGTGCTATCAGGCAAAGGCAAATCTAGCCTGTACGGGGCCGATGGAAAACCGACCGCAGCGGTGCGGGCGCATCTTGAGGCGGGCATCTCGGTGGTGGGCGTGGATCTATTCCAGCAGGGCGAGTTTCTCAAGGATGGCAAGCCACTGGCGCAATCTCGGGTGGTGAAAAATCCGCGGGAATTCGCTGGCTACAGCTTTGCCTACAATCACACACTCTTTGCGCGACGCGTGCATGACGTGATGACTGTGTTGGCATGGGTGCGTGGTTTCGAAAGCGAGAAGCCCGAACACATCCGAGTGGAGGCTGATGCCGACATCGCGCCGGTGGCGCTCGCGGCCTTGGCTGTGACGGGCGAAGGTGTGAGCGAAGCCGCTGTGGGAGTCGGTCGATTTGCCTTCATAAATTTGAAATCGTACCGCGATCCGAATTTCCTGCCGGGCGCAGTGAAATACGGTGACATCAAGGCCCTGCGCCGGCTTGCGACTGCTCAGGGCATTCAATTTGTGAAAGGAGCGAAATGAGGCTGTGTCGTTTTGAGGCGGCCGGCACCGCGCAGGTAGGCTTTTATATCGGGGAACAGGTGATCCCGTTGGCTGCGGCAGCGCAAGCGGCAGGGGAATCACTATCTGAGGGGGACGATCTATTGCCGTTTCTGCCGCAGGGGGCCGAACGCGAAGCGGCCTTGCGCGTGGATGGCTGGCTTGCGGCGCATGCCGAGGCCGCCGATGATTTGAAGCTGGCTGAAGCCAAGATCCTCACACCAATCCCTCGTCCGAACAAGCTGCTGCTGTTGGCTGGCAATTATGCCAAGCACATTGAGGAAGGCGGCGAAACGGCCGTGGAGCGGGCTCGAACGTATCCGTACGTGTTCATGAAACCGGCTTCCACCACGTTGAATCGGCATGGCGGCGAGATTCCCATTCCGTCCGTGTCGCCCGACAACATTGATTGGGAATGCGAGCTGGGCGTCATCATCAGCCGCCGCGCCAAAGGAGTGAGTGAGGCGGAGGCGTTGGAGTACGTGGCTGGATACACGGTGGTGAACGACATTTCTGACCGCGGCTTTCGGCCCAACTCCAATCGGGAGTTGCGCGATCGCGACAAGTTTTTTGATTGGCAACACGGTAAATGGCATGATGGCAGTTGCCCGGTGGGCCCGTGCGTGGCCTGCCCGGAAAGCGTTCCTGATCCGCAAACTTTACCGCTGCAACTTACCGTGAATGGCGAGGTTCATCAGGACGCAAGCACGGCGATGCAAATTTTCCCCGTGGCGGCGGTGATTGAATTCATCTCCTCCTTTGTCACTCTGGAAGCCGGCGACATCATCTCCACCGGCACCGCCGCCGGCGTCGGCCACGCCAAGGGCGTGCACCTGAAAGCGGGCGATCAGGTGGAGGCACGTATTGAGGGGGTCGGAATTTTAAAGAACACCATGGTGTGATGATGGATTGCCCAATTTGTGGGGCAGGGTACAGCGAGAGACTTAGGTTGTCTGGCAGCTGGAGCAAATGCCGAAGAATTCCAACTCATGGGTGACGTTTTGGAAGCCGTGTTTTTTGGCGATTTTGGATTCCAGACTTGGATCAAAACATTCATCGATTTCTACAACGGTTCGGCATACTTTGCAGATCAAATGGTGGTGATGGCCGTGGTCGGTGGAGGAAATTAATTCAAACCGAGCGGTGTTGTCTCCAAAGTTAAAACGTTTCACCAAGCTCATGGATTCGAGTAGCTTGAGAGATCGGTAAACAGTGACCAAATCGCAGGCACCGCTCAGCTTTTCGTGGATAAACTTGGCCGTGACCGGGTGGTCCTCTTTCCCGAGCAGCTCAAGAATCTCCTCCCGCGGCTTGGTGATCCTGCGGTCTTTGCCACGCAACTTTGCGCGAAGATCGATTAAATCATGCTGGGAGTGAGAGTGCGCCATTTTGGAAAAAATGGTTTGATTATTTATGTGCTGAACATTTTTCAGACGGGCAGCAGGGAACGTCTTCTTCGGAATCAACCTGTCGGGAGTATTTCAAATTCAGAAAATGCGATGCGGCTAACAGACTGCCGCCAAATGCGGCCCCCGTTGCGTGCGTCCAGCTTATATCATCAAGGCAGCAAATCGCTGGGGCAGTCATGCGGACGACAGTCAAGGTCGCGCCACCCGTCGCAATGAGGGTCATAACTCCCCACTTACCGTGTTTCAAACAACCTAAATACCCACAAAATCCTGCCAGCAAAATGGAGAAGGCTACGAACACGTTTTCGAGTTTCGCGTCCGTGAAAATCGTGCCCGTCAGGACCGGAGCAATCATGAGTAGCCACGGCATTAGAATGCAGTGGATCGCGCACAGCGAGGAAGAAATCATGCCGATGCGATCGAACAAGGGTCGTTGGCCCACGTTCGAAGCCTTTGCATCTATTACTTGTTCTGCCTGCATGCCCAGCAAGAGGATCACACTTTCATGTCACTCCACTTAATTGCAAGTTTATTTCAATAAGTAAACCGATATAAATCAGAGGGGATCACACGGCGCAACTTTATCAGTGGCCGCCTTGATAAAATAATGAGCACACGGTGCGCTGTCCAAATCATCCTAGTGAAATCTGGATTTTTGTAACGCATCAAGGTCCATTGCTTAGGCCTTAAAATAAAATCACTTGCCGCGCCACCTCGCCCTTGTGTAGGCGATCAAAGCCGGTGTTGATATCCTCCAGCGAAATGGTGTCAG
>CAJWVY010000105.1 GCA_913048135.1 uncultured Verrucomicrobiales bacterium | reverse complement strand
GATCAACACGCGGCGCATGAACGAGTGTTGTACGAGCAGTTGCTGGAACAAATGGAACGCGAAGAAACGGCGTCGCAAAAACTGCTTTTGCCGGAGACCGTAGAACTGGCTGCACCGGACGCGGCGTTTTTGGGTGAGCAAGTGGAGACCCTCAGCCGGCTCGGCGTGGGCCTCAGCGCTTTTGGCGAGCGGACGTTTCTGCTCGATGCCCTGCCGCCCTTTGTGAAAGCGAAAGATTCAAAAGGGTTCGTGTTGTCGTTGATCGATGAACTCAAATCCGCAGGTACCGGCGTCAACGCCATGCGCCTCGGCGAAGACATGGTCACCAAAACCGTCTGCCGCCACGCGATCAAGGCCAACGATGCCTTGGCCGATCCGGAATTGGAGGCCCTCCTCGAGAGCCTCCGCCACTGCACCATGCCCTACACCTGCCCGCACGGCCGCCCGACCCTCATCGAGATGAGCTATCCGGAGCTGGAAAAGAAATTCGGACGGACGGTTTAATTTACCGAAAAGCCTTGCATTCACACGTTTTCCACGTAATTTCCCCGCTCGCCTGAGTCCCGTGAGTGCGGTGATTCGTTGAGGGCGTTAACACAATGTTAACAGGTTATTAACCATAAACCCGCCAGTTTTAAGGCTAAAAACTACTGAAAAACGGCGGTTTCTGAACAAGAGCCATTCTGCGCTTCTTGTTATTCCCAAAGGACACAACAGCAATGCTGACGATGGAACAAGCCTTTGAGAAGAGTCTCACGACTTTCTCTGAGGGCGAAATTGTAAACGGCACCGTGATTGAAACGCGGGGCAAAGAAGTGATTGTCGATATCGGCTACAAAAGCGAAGGCCATGTCGCGTTAAACGAATTTGATGAGGACAATCAGCCCGGCGTGGGCGACCAGATTGAAGTGCTCATCGAGGTGCTCGAAGACCGCGAAGGTCAGGTGCACCTGAGCCATGAACGCGCCGAGTTCAAGAAGAACTGGGACAAGATCAACTCGCTCTGCGAAGAGGGTAAGGTGATCGAAGGCCGCATCAAGGCAGCAGTGAAGGGCGGCCTGATCGTAAACATCGGTGTAGAAGCCTTCCTGCCCAGCTCCCAGGTGGACGTGGTGCAGCCGAAGAACCTCGACGCCCTAGTCGGCGAGAAAATGGAGTTCAAGATCGTGAAGCTGAATGCCGAGCGACAGAACATCGTGCTCTCCCGCCGCGAACTGATCGAGGAGCAACGTTCAGCCAAACGCGGCGAGATGCTGGACAACCTCACCCCAGGCGCCGTGATCAAGGGCAAGGTGAAGAACATTACCGACTTCGGTGCCTTCATTGACCTCGACGGCCTCGACGGCCTGCTGCACATCACCGACATGAGCTGGGGCCGCATCAATCACCCGAGCGAAATGGTGAGCGTCGGCCAAGAGCTCGACGTGGTGGTGTTGGATATCAACAAGGAGAAAGAGCGTGTCTCCCTTGGTCTCAAGCAAAAGACTCAAAACCCTTGGGAACTCATCGAGAGCAAGTACCCCGTGGGCACCAAGATCAAGGGCAAGGTGGTCAACCTCGTGTCCTACGGCGCCTTTGTGGAGTTGGAACCCGGTGTCGAAGGCCTCGTGCACGTCACCGAGTTGTCCTGGACCAAGAAACACACCAAACCCTCCGAGGTCCTCGAGAAGGATCAGGAAATCGAGGCGCAAGTACTCGGCGTCAACAAGGACGAGCAGAAGATCAGCCTCGGTATCCGCCAGTTGGACGACAATCCGTGGGACCAAGCCGAGACCAAGTACGCCATTGGCAGCAAGGTCAGCGGCAAGGTACGCAACCTCACCAGCTACGGTGCGTTTGTGGAATTGGAAGAAGGCCTCGACGGCATGATCCACGTGAGTGACCTCTCCTGGACCCGTAAGATCAATCACCCCTCCGAGCTCATCAAAAAGGGCGACGACATCGAGGCGCAAGTGCTCGAGGTCGACAAGGAGAATCAGCGCATCTCCATCGGCATCAAACAACTCGCCGAAGATCCGTGGGAGAAGATCGACGAAATCTATCAGGTCGGCCAGCTCGTCAAGGGCAAGGTCACCAAGCTCGCCAGCTTCGGTGCCTTCATCGGCTTGGAACACGACATGGACGGCCTCGTGCACATTTCGCAGGTCAGCGAAGAGCGCGTGGACAAGATCAAGAACGTGCTGGATGTCGATCAGGAGGTCGAGGCCCGCGTGATCAAGATCGACCGCTCCGACCGCCGAATCGGCCTGTCCATCAAGGCCGCTGAGTACGATGAGGAACAGATCAAGAAGGAACAGGAACAGCTCGACCAGCTGAAGCCCGGCGAGGACCTCGTGGCCCTCGAGCACGCATTCGACAATCTCGACCTCAGCAAGGCAGACGAAGAGAAGGGCGAATAATCCTCCGTGTCATACCCAATCACCGGCGGCCTTCGGGCCGCCTTTTTTGTTGCACAAACCGCTCCTCACCCGAAGATTAACCCATGCGAGCCATCCTTTCCCTGCTCCTTATCGTTAGTGCAGTACAGGCCGCCGAACTGCGCGTCAACCGCGGCATTCTGCCCGGCGGCCTTATCGATGACCGCCGCCTGCTCAGCGAACTCAACCAGCACGCCAAGCAATTGCGCGAAGAAGAAGGCACGGTGAAAGCGTCCGAACTGCTCAAGCAGCTTGACCGCAAACAATGCACCCTCACCCTACAACAGCCCGGCAAGGAAAAGCTTAACTCCGCCCAGATCGCCGAACGCAACCGTAAGGGCGTGCTGGTTGTGTCCGGCCTCTACAAATGCCAGCATTGTCCGCTCTGGCACAGCGGCGCCGCCAGCGGTTTCATGCTCACCGATGACGGCGTCTTCTGCACCAGCTATCACGTGATTGATAACAAGGATAACGATTCGCTGGTGATCATGACCGGCGATGGACGCGTGGCTCCCGTAGTGGAGGTCCTCGCCGCCAACAAAGCCACCGACCTCGCCATTTTGCGCGCCAAAGGCAAAGGCTTCACCCCTCTGCCGGTGGACACCTCTGCGCAAGCCGCGCCGCTGGGTGGCAAGGTGCGCGTGTTCAGTCATCCGGACCGCCATTTCTATGTACTCAGTGAAGGCATCATTTCCCGCAAATACCTGGACAGCGCCCGTCGCGAAGGGCCCCGCCGCATGATCGCAATCACCGCCGATTTCGCCAAAGGCTCTAGCGGCGCACCAGTCTTCAACGAATACGGCGCCGTTGTCGCCAGCGTGAACAACACCCAGAGCACCTATTACTCCGTAAAGAACGGTGTGAAGGACAACCTGCAAATGGTGTTCAAAAACACCGTCTCCATGGAGCACCTGCGCGAGTTGATCAAGGCGGAGTAGAGTTTTCCTTGTCCCCACCCCATCCCTCCGCCTTAATGCCGCCCGCATGAGCATTCTGCACGAACTGGCCTGGCGCGGGTTAATCAACGACTGCACCGATACCGAGGCGCTGACCAAGCGACTAGGTGAAGGGCCGATAGCGTTGTATTGCGGGTTCGATCCCACCGCCGACAGCCTGCATGTGGGCAACCTCGTGCCGCTCATTGCCTTACGGCGTTTTCAGAATGACGGTCATATACCGATCGCACTGGCCGGCGGTGCCACCGGGGCCATTGGCGATCCCAGCGGCAAATCGGCCGAGCGCAATTTGCTCACACGCGAAACGCTCCAGCAAAACATTGCGGCGGTGAAGGAGCAACTGGCCAAGCTGCTGGATTTTGAAACCACCGCTAACCCCGCTCAGTTGCTGGATAACGCCGACTGGACGGCAGGTGTTTCCTATCTCGATTTTCTGCGCGACGTTGGCAAGCACTTCACCGTCAACAGCATGGTGGCCAAGGAAAGCGTGCGCGCCCGCATGCAGGACCGCGAAGTGGGCATCAGCTACACGGAGTTTTCCTACATGCTGCTACAGGCATTTGATTTTTATCACCTCAAAGAAACGCACGATTGCGAGCTGCAGATCGGCGGCAGCGATCAATGGGGCAACATCACCGCCGGTATCGAGCTGAGCCGGCGCAAGCTCAACACCACCGTGTACGGCCTCACCCTGCCGCTCATCACCAATGCCGACGGCACGAAATTCGGCAAGACCGAGGCGGGCGCAGTGTGGCTCGATCCGGCTCGCACGAGCGTCTACAAGTTTTACCAGTTCTGGATTCGCACCGACGACCGCGATGTGGTGCGTTACCTCAAGTACTTCACGTTTCTGCCGCAGGAACGCATCACCGAGCTGGAAGCCAGCCACACGGAAAACCCCAGCGGCCGTGAGGCGCACACGGCGTTAGCCGTGGCCATGACCGATCTCATTCACGGCGAGGCCGCCACGCAGGAAGCGCAGCAGGCCAGCCGGATTCTGTTTGGCGGCGGGTTGGATGGAATTGGCGAAAGCACATTTAACGAAATCGTCGGCGAAGTGCCCACGGTGGAAATCGAGCGCACCCAAATAGAGGGCGACGGCCTGCCGATTCTGGAATTGTTTGTCACCAGTGGCCTCTGCCAATCCAACGGCCAGGCCCGCAAGGACCTACAGGGCGGCGGCATCAACCTCAACAACGAGCGTCAGTCCGACGCGCAAACCCGCGTCACCACCGAGCAATTGCTCTTTGGCAAACATCTCCTCCTGCGCAAAGGCAAGCGTAACTACGCTGTCATCACCGCGAAATAAATTCGCGCTACCCCATCGCCGTCATCTTGACGCTAATCGTTTGATAAGTCATTCAGTGCAGACAAAGCGGCACTGATGATTAATGTTTCCTGCCTCCTTGCAACCTACCACCAACCAAGGAATTTCCAGTAAGGTAACCCTACACCCAACCACACGGCCAAGTGAAAGATGGAAACGATGAACCCGATTTTGAACCATCGGCCCATCGGCACATATCCGAAGCCTGAATAGATCACAACCGGCCCGGAAGAATAGTTGGTTAGGCAACCGCAGAGGTTTGAAAAATAAGCCAGCAAGGCAACCATCAACATCGCGGGGGCCCCGGCCGTGACGGCCAAGGCCAAAAACGCCGCAACCATGGCTGTAATGTGGCCGGTCAACATCGAGAAGCCGTACATCGAATAAAAATAAATGAGCGCCAAGGTGAGTGCCGTGGCCAAGGCACCCATTCCAGTGACCTCCCCTTTCATGGTTTCAGCAAACCATGCGATAAACCCGTAGTCCTTGAGCAGGCCGGCCATGCACACCATGCCACCCAGCCAAACCATTGCATCCCAAGCTTCCTTGTTGCCGGTGATGTCCTCCCATTTTTCAGTTCCGGTTAACACCAGAATCATCACGCCGATCAAAGCTACCACACCCGTATGCATGCCGTGCATTTTGCCGGTGGCCCAAAGAACGAGCATCAGGATGAACACACCCAACATTATTTTTTCGCCCATTGACCACTTGCCCCGTTTAGCAAGCTGTTCATTGGCCTCATCCTGGGCAGCCTTCGTGTCGTGGAGTTCCGGTTTTAAAACCTTCAACAGAAACCACGGCAACAAAAGCAAACTCACCAACCCCGGAACGATGCTGCCTTTCACCCAGGTCATCCATCCGAACTCAATACCCTGGCCAGAATTACTCGCCGCTTCGGCGACCAAGCCATTGGCGGCCATTCCCGTCAGGAACATTGCGGCCGTCACAAGGTTCAAGTGCGAGCCATTGAGCATGAGATATTCGCCGGCACGCTTGGGGTGGTTCTCCGGCGTGGACCCCAGTGCTCTTGCCAACGAATTGACAATCGGCGCCATAACCCCACCGCCCCGCGCTGTGTTGGAGGGAATGGCTGGACCCAAGATGAACTCAGCGACCGCCGTAGCATATCCTAATCCCAAAGTTGTTTTACCAAACTTGGATACACAGTTGAGAGCGATCCGATGTCCAAGCCCACTTCGGATCATGGCTCCGGCAATCAGGAATGCTCCCACCACCAGCCAAACCGTGGTGTTGCCATAACCCGCCATGGCCGCCTGAAAGGATGCCTTACCGTCTTCTCCTAAGGTACTGGTGGCGGCCAAAATTATCAGGGCCAACAACACCGCCGGCCCCATATTGATGGGCCGCAGGATAAAGCTTAGGATCGTGGCGGCAAAAACCGCAAACACCTGCCATCCGGCGGTAAAGTTTGCCCCGTCTGGAAGCTCCAATCCTTCGGGTAATTTAGGAGCCGGTGTCCACCAGAGGATCATTCCCACCAGCAGACAAATGCCCAACTTAGGATAATGGATTTCCTCCTCTGTTTTCGATTCGGCAGTCATCGAACCCCGCCACCCTAGGATTAACCAGCGACGCAAGCCAAGCCCTGAAGCCGATCAATTGGCACACAGCGCCGCAAGCGCCCCGTCGATCTCTGGATATTTGAATTCAAACCCTTCCTCTTCCAGCCGTTTAGACACGATGTAGCGGCCATACAAAATTAGCTCCGGATCCGTGCGCATCAGGTAATGGGCTCCGAATCGGACCATCCACTCAGCGGCAGGCAAACCGATCGGTATGCGGAGGGCGCGGCGCATGGCGCGCATGAAGTCAGCTTGGGAAATGGGATTGGGCGCGGTAGCGATGTACATCCCACGCATGGTTTCATCGGTGATGGCGCGGATGATCAGGCGACTCATGTCGTCCTCATGAATCCAGCTGATGCCCTGCCGTCCGTGCCCCACTCGACCACCAAGGCCAAGGCGTGCGAGGCGTTTCAGCGCAGGAAACGCGCCGCCATTTTTGCCGATCACAAAACTGGTGCGCGTGATCACCTGCCGAATGCCAGCGGGCACGGAATCTGCATAAGCCTGTTCCCATGCCCTGCCGACCGTCGGCGCGAGGCCTAGGCCAAAGGGTGAATCCTCACTGCACACGGCCTCGGGGGGATCGCCGTAAATGTGGGCAGTGGACATTTGCACCCATACGGGAGGCGGCGATTGCATCGTGGACAATGCCTTGCCAATAACGTGCGTAGCCTCCACTCGCGAACGCAGAATCTGGTCACAATGATCTGGCGTCTTGATGCAGTCGACCGTACGACCGGCGAGGTTGACTACTGCTGCGGCCCCCTCGAGATGTTCAGCCCAGTCGTCGACGGTGCGGCCATCCCATTGGACGTGTTGCCATTCACCCGTTGCCTTGGGCTTATGGCGCGAGATCAACACCACTTCGCAACCAGCCGCCAGCAGCAGACGCGCGGTGTGCAGACCTATAAGGCCAGTGCCTCCAGCAATCACGATCTTGCCAGAGGGGTTTGGTTTTTGATTGGAGTCCATGGACATCATTCAAGCATAGGCGGCACATCTCCTTCGAGCTTCGTGTTGCGGCCTTTTTTGCAAGTGCTCACAACCTCTGAATAAGAAAACGCGTCATTGGGACAAGTCGGTCTTGTCCGGGAAATTGACGTTTGGCTAGCTTCGACCGATGTTAGTGCGCCAAAAGACGCAGGAAACCACCGAAAATACCGTGGCTGAAACTGAGACTCCCCCACCCCACCCTGACCAGTTTGCCAACCGGCACATTGGGCCAGATGCCGAAGAGGCGCGAGCAATGCTGGAGGTGATCGGGCATGATACGCTAGAGAGCTTCATGGGAACCGTGGTGCCGGAGGCCATCCGTGCACCGCGGCCATTAGAGCTGCCGTCCGCGCTCTCTGAGCACGCGGCTCTGGGTCGGCTGCGAAAGATCATTGGTGAAAACAAACCGCACCGCAGCTACCTCGGCATGGGCTTTGCCGATTGCATTGTGCCACCAGTCATCCAACGCAATCTGCTGGAGAACCCCGGCTGGTACACGCAGTACACGCCGTATCAGGCGGAGATCTCTCAGGGGCGTCTGGAGAGTCTGCTCAATTTCCAAACCATGGTCTGTGACCTGACCGGTCTGGAGATCGCCAATGCCTCGTTGCTCGATGAAGCCACCGCCTGCGCTGAGGCGATGACCATGTGTCATGCGGTGAAAGGCAAAGGCGGCCGCAATGTGTTTGTGGCGGCGACGGATTGTCATCCGCAAAACCTCGCCGTGCTGGAGACGCGTGCGGAACCGCTCGGCATTGAAGTGCGCACGGCACCGATGGCGGATTTAGAATTTGATGACACCGTCTTCGCCGTCTTACTGCAGTACCCGGCCACAGACGGGGCGGCGGCGGATTTCGCGGAACTGATCGCGCGCGCGCATGAAGCGGGCGCGATGGTGGTGATGGCCACCGACTTGCTGGCGCTTACCTTGCTGAAAGCCCCGGGCGAACTGGGCGCGGACATCGCCGTGGGCAATTCCCAACGCTTTGGTGTGCCACTCGGATACGGCGGCCCGCATGCGGCGTTCTTTGCCACGCGCGATGTGTACAAGCGCCAGATGCCCGGGCGCATTGTGGGGGTGTCCAAAGACACGCGCGACCGCCCGGCCTTTCGTCTCTCACTGCAAACGCGTGAGCAACACATCCGGCGCGACAAGGCCACGAGCAACATCTGCACCGCGCAGGCGATGCTGGCAAACATGGCGGCGATGTACGCCTGTTATCACGGACCCGATGGCCTGCGTAAAATCGCTGGTCGCGTGCACAGCTTAGCGCGATTCCTCGCTGCAGGTCTGGAACGTCTGGGGCATGCTGTACAGCACACGGTGTATTTCGATACGCTCGCGGTACAGCACGCCAATCAGAGTGCCGAAGACTTGGCTCGCATTGCGGAGGCGTACCGGATCAACCTGCGCGTGCTGGACGAGAAGACCGTCGGCGTGGCGTTGGACGAAACGACCGGCGAGGCGGACGTGATGGAACTCCTGCAGGTCTTCAACGAAGGGCGCGATGTGCCGTTCGCGCTGGAGGAATTGACCGCAGCGGAGATTATTCCCGAATCGCTCCGGCGCACCAGCGAGTTTCTCACGCACGAGGTGTTCCACAAGCATCGCTCGGAGACCGAGTTGATGCGTTACCTCAAAAGACTCGAAAGCCGCGACCTGTCGCTGGCGCAAAGCATGATCCCGCTCGGCTCGTGCACCATGAAGCTCAACGCGGTGGCTGAGATGCAACCGGTGAGCTGGCCGGAATTTAACGGCGTGCATCCCTTCGTGCCGCTGGAGCAAACGCAGGGGTATCAGAAGATGTTTACCGAACTGGAAGCGTGGCTGGCAGAGATCACCGGGTTTGCCGGAGTATCGCTCCAGCCCAATGCCGGTTCGCAAGGCGAGTACGCCGGCCTGTTGGTGATCCGGCATTATCACGAGAGCCGCGGCGAAGGGCATCGGCAAGTGTGCCTGATCCCCACCAGCGCGCACGGCACCAATCCGGCCAGCGCCGTGTTGGCCGGCATGCAGGTGGTGCCGGTGAAATGCAGCGAGGAAGGCGATATTGATCTGGACGATCTCCGCGCCAAAGCCGGCGAACACGCGAATGATCTCGCGGCCATGATGATCACCTACCCTTCCACGCACGGCGTGTTCGAGGAGGGCATTCGCGAGATTTGTGAGGTGGTGCATTCGGCTGGCGGCCAGGTGTATCTGGACGGCGCGAACCTGAACGCATTGGTCGGCATCTCGCAACCGGGCGAATTGGGCGCGGATGTGTGCCACATTAACCTGCATAAAACATTCTGCATTCCCCACGGCGGCGGCGGGCCGGGCATGGGACCAATTGGCGTAGCGGAGCATCTGGTAAATTTCCTGCCGGGACATCCGGTGACCAATGGCAACTCCGCCGAGGCGGTGGGTGCGGTGAGCGCGGCGCCATGGGGCAGCGCTAGCATTCTGCCGATCTCCTGGATGTACATCGCGATGATGGGCGCCGACGGTTTGAAGGCCGCGACCGAGCACGCGATCTTGAATGCCAACTACATTGCTACGCGGTTGGATCCGCATTTCCCAGTGTTGTACAAGGGCGCCAACGGACGTGTGGCGCACGAGTGCATTTTGGATCTGCGACATTTCAAGAAGGTGACGGTGGAAGACGTGGCTAAGCGCCTAATGGATTTTGGATTCCATGCGCCAACGATCTCCTGGCCCGTGGCAGGCACAATGATGGTGGAGCCGACTGAGAGCGAATCGAAGGAGGAGTTGGACCGGTTCTGCGAGGCGATGATCGCCATCCGCGCGGAGATTGAATCGGTGGAAAGTGGCGCAGTGGATGGGGAAGATAATCTGCTCAAGAATGCGCCGCACACCACGGACATGGTGGGCGGCAATGCTTGGCCGCACGATTACGATCGTGAACGCGCGGCCTTTCCGGCACCGTGGCTGCGGGATTACAAATTCTGGCCGGCGGTCGGCCGCATCGACAACGTGTGGGGCGACCGCAATCTGGTATGCAGCTGCGCGGGTATGGAGGCATTTGCCGAAGAGTAATGCCGGAGCCGTTTGTGCTGTTTGCCATAACAAAAAACCCCGCCGATCGGCGGGGGTTTTGTTTTTGATTGTGTGATGGTCTAGGCCAATTCGCCAATACCGAAGCTGTCGATGCCTTCGCCGTCAAGGAAGCCCTGCAGTTGGCGCAGGCGCGTGGGGTGACGCATTTTGCGGAGAGCCTTGGCTTCAATTTGCCGGATGCGCTCGCGGGTCACCTTAAACTGTTTGCCTACTTCCTCGAGTGTGCGGCTGTAGCCGTCGGTGAGACCGAAGCGCAGTTCGAGCACCTTGCGTTCGCGCTCGGTGAGTGAGGTGAGCACATCGCCCAGCTTGTCCTTGAGCAGCGAGTAGCTGGTCATGTCGCTGGGGTTTTCAGCGGATTTATCCTCGATGAAATCACCGAAGTTGGTGTCGTCGCTGTCACCTACGGGGCTTTGCAAACTGATGGGTTGCTGGGCCATCTTCATGATGGCGCGCACGCGCTCGACGGGCAACTGCATCTCGTCGGCGATTTCCTCCGGCGTGGCTTCGCGGCCGAAATCCTGCACGAGCTGTTTCTGCACGCGCATGAGTTTGTTGATCGTCTCGATCATGTGCACGGGAATGCGGATGGTGCGG
>CAJWVY010000104.1 GCA_913048135.1 uncultured Verrucomicrobiales bacterium | reverse complement strand
CCGCCGCTCCTGCAGCAGCTTCTGGTACGCCTCCTCGCCCGCCGCCTCCTCGAGCAGCAGCTGTTCCTTTGCAATCTGCAGGGGGCGAGGGGGAGGGGCGGGGGGAGTTATGGAGCTCTGGCGCGCCCGCGCAGAGAGGGCGCGCGCGACGTGACGATGAATGAGAGAATCTTAGGTATCTTTTTACAGCATGTCCTCGTCGGCGTCGAAGCCCTTCCTCGGGGACTGCGGGGCTCCCCTATTCGTCCCTTCCCGCGATTTCGCCCCCGCGTCGTCTCGCGCCCACGCGTCCGCGGGCGGGGGCGGAGGCGATTCCACCCGATTGTTCACATCTCCGCCGCGCGCGCGTCCTGCACCAAATCCGTCGATAACGTGTCCAGCCGCAGCTTGCCCTTCTGCTCTTTCGGCCCGTGACAACTGAAACACCGCCGCTCCAGCACCGGCCGCACCACCTTCGCAAAATCCGGCGCCGCCGAAAGCCAAGCTGTCAGAATCATTAAACTAAACAAAAACCCACGCATGAAAGCTGGCGGTTTGGACTGAATACCCTAACGGAACATTCACCCGCACCGGCGATTATCTTGAGGGAAAAAGCTCAACTAAACGAGCATATCATAAGGGAGGAGATGGAACTCGTTCATCTCATTATTCGGGAAAGGAAATTCATCTTACCTCTTTTTTAATAAACTTAATTCCGAGTAGTCTTGAGTGCCTGAAGCATGGATTGATATGCCAGCGCCGGATCGATGGGCTTAGCAGTGTCGTGGATCAATACGGCGTATCGTAACCGGAAGGGCTCGCCTCGCTTGACCCAGGTTTTCACGTAAGGCGCACGGCGTTCCTTGGGTTGTTTGGGAAACGGATTGGTCACCACCACGCCGTAATCGCGCGCGTGCAGCCATGAAGGGCGGGGGTTTTCCGGGTGGGCAGCCACCATCAGACCCACATGGCGGCCCTTGATTTGGCCGGAGTAATCAAACCACTTGGATTCCTTGCCCCAAATGTCGGCGCCGTTCTTTTCGCCACGATGATTGATAATCGTACCGTTTCCGCCCTTCACGCGGAGGGGTGAGGCCATACGAACGGCCAGGCCGGATTCTTCCTGGTCGCCAAAATAAAAATCCCGTTGTTCGTTCCGGAAGGTGGAATCCCAGAGCAACAGGATCCCGTCCGTGTGCCGGCGAAATTCCATTCGACAGATTTCCTGACACACCTCGCCCTTGCCGTCAGCGGTCTGGTACCGGTTCCGCACGGTGATGGATGCATGATCCGGGCCGGCCTTGGGCGGTTGCACAAATCCATCGTGCACAACCTTGGCCTGCAACCGCCAGTAGTCCTGGCTGTCCAGATGACCGAAGCCCATCCAGATGCCGGGGTGCATCAGAGGATGGTCGGCTCCATCACCGGCCTGTGGCGGGTAGTTGCGCGTGACCTGTCGGCCCGTGTGGGTTTTCATGTTGATCCAAGCCTGCCGGGTAAGCTGGGGATGCTTCAGCAGATACGTCCCTACTTTTTCCTCATCCAGCCAGAGTGCCACCTGATCTTTCTGCTTCTCGAAATGAAAACCTCGGGGCTTGGCCTTTTGCTGGAGCAGATAGGCCACCAAATCGGCGACCTGTTGCGGGCGCAGCATCACGCCGAAGGCCGCGGGCATGGCCGATTGCTTCAAGGTCTCGCGCTTGATCACCTGCGCCTTGGGCACGCGCGACACAATCCCGCCGGCAGTGGCCACCTTCACCTCGCGACCGGTTTCTTCCAGCACAATCCCCGCCACGGCACTGCCATCGCGTTGGGTAAAGACCTGCATGGCGAAGCCCTCGGTGATGGCGGCGTTCGGCTCGAGGATGGACCGAGCCAGAAACTCCGCATCAGTGCGGTCGCCGATATCTGCCAACCCCGGCGCGAACACATTGCCCACGCCTTCAAGTTGATGGCAGGCCGCGCAATTGGCGCCGTGCCGGCTCAGGAACAAATCCCGCCCGCGCGCCGCCTGCGCCTGCTCCATCCGCGCCAGCACCTCGGCCACCGTGGCCGCCTTGCCCGCGGGCGCGAGCAGTTTGGGCTGAATGATCACGAGATAATTCCCTTTGCCTTGGTTAACCCCATCGCGATTGGCACCGAGTTTCACGGGGCCGGCCGGGAAATCGCGCCGATACAGGTTCATCCGCTTGGGGTCGGTGGTTTCAATGGCCAGCTCCGTCCGCGTCCAGCCTTGCCGCATCCATGTCGGCAACTGCTTCGGCCGCGCATCATCCGCCAGCCACACCGTGGCGGGATAACGCAGAGTAAACTCCAGCGCCACGCCGCTGTCGCGCTCGGCGTCGCCACACGCGGTTTGGATAAACGCCTCGCCCTGCAACACCGGTGGCACGGCGGTAATCCGATAATTACGATCGGTATAAACGGGAATACCCGCCCGCAGAGTCAGCACGCGATAGCTGCTACCACTGGCGGCGCGCAGGGCGTCGACCGGATTCACCGACGCGGCGCGTACCGTCTGCTTGACCAAGGCCACGTTCAACGAGGGGCCCTTGATAAAAGCCGCAGCCTTGCCGCCCAGCCGGCGTTTGACCAAGGCCGCCACGGCCGTGTCCTCATCCGGTTCCAGCGCTTTGAGTTCCGCATCTGTCAAGGCATCCTCCTCCAGCAAACTCAATACTGCCCCGCGGCGCACTCCGGCGCGCGGATCCTTTAGCAGGGCCTTGCGTTGCGGCACGGTCGCCACCTGCCCCAGCGCACCCCAGGCAGAGTAATACACCACCCGATCCGTTTCGCGCGCGAGCAGTTCGGTTAACACCGCGGTATCTTCGGACGCGCCGGCTTCGCGCAGGGCCAACACCGCGGCGTGCCGCAGGCGCGGCTCCGGATCCTTGAGCGTTTGGCGGATGACGTTAAGAAATTCTACCGGCGGCGCCTGGTCCATCTGTTGCAGGCGCAGGGCCGTGATAGCCGTGGCTTGGCGGCGAACGTTCAGAGACTTCGAATCGCGCACGGCTCCGTTAAAGTACGCCGTCAATCGCAGGTTGTTCGGCTGGATGCGGCCCAAGGTCCAGCTGGCCCACGTCTCGAGACGCGCCGAGGTCTTTTCGATTCCGCGCAGCACATAGGTCAATGTGCCAATCGCCTTACTGCCGCGTCGCACGAGTTCCTCAGAGGCGTTGGCCCGCCAAACCGGTAGAGCGCTGTCGAGATCGGCCATCAACTCCGAAAGACTCCAATCAGTGAGCGGCTTGGCGCGCTTGGGTTCCGGCTGCCACGCCGCCTTCATGGCCTTCGGCCAAATGCGATAGATCCGACCTTCGTTTTGCTGTTGGCCATCGACCATCGTGGCGCCGTATTCGCGGCCCCAACTGGAAATCCACAGCGCACCGTCCGGCCCCACTTCGATGTCCACAGGATCAAACGAGCGGCCAGAACTCCTTGGTAAAGATCGCCCGCCCTCGGCATGGGCAATCACCTCCGGCTTACCGTCGGTCTGTAGCCAAGCCCCCTTCCATGCCTTGCGATACACCAGCGTCTCGCGGCGCAGCCAGTCATTATAAATAAACACGTCACGATAAGCCTTCGGCCAACCCGGATGATTGAGATGAATGGTGCCCGCGCCCGAGCCTTCAAAAAGGGGCCCAGCCGAGGGAGCCGTGGGCAAGTGCTCGTCACCTTTCCAATCGTAACTCCACGCGTGCCCCCAGCCAAAGTGCGCGCCGAGAAAGGGCGAAAACAACTTGTCGCCGTGCGATTGATCGTTATCCGTGCCGAACCACGTGAAGGTGTCATCGAAACAAATGTCCCACGGATTACGAAAGCCGCGCGCCACAATCTCCAGATTGGTGCCATCCGTCGCGCAACGCAAAATCCCGCCGGTCAGCCCCCAATCGTCCTTGGGATCGTGATAGTTTTTCTCGTAGGTCGCCGCCGTAAAGGTCCTAGGCTTGGGCAGATCAGGCGCGCCTGGCGCACGCACGCCCCACAACTCCCGAAAGGCACGCGGCGCTACACGATCGGGCAAATGCGTCAGGCCCTTGGAATTGCCCTTGGACATGTAGAGCTTACCGTCCGGCGCCCAGTTCAGGCCGTGAAGACCGTGCTCAAGATTCCCTAGATCGGTGTAAATCCGCACGTACTCATCGGCAACCTCATCGCCATCCGTATCGCGCACCACCGTGAGGTCCGGCGCATTGGCCACCCACAAGGCTCCGTCTTTCCAAGCGAGCCCTTGGATGTTGTTGAAGCCCGAGGCAAACCGCTTGCGGTTATCGGCCACGCCGTCGTGATTTTTATCGAGCAGAATCCAAACCGAATCACCGGGAGTGTCCGGCGTGGGATTGCGATATTGCGGCCCCATGCCCACACAGAGCCGGCCCTTAGCATCAAAGGTGATCGCACATGGATTACGCACCAACGGCTCCCGTGCAAAGAGCTTCACCTGCAGGCCCTCGGCAACTAACGGGAAATCAGCCGGGGCGGCTCCCAGTACGCTTGCGCAACAGAAAACCCAAATCCAACACTTCATAAATTTCGCCTAAGATTGTGGTACGAAAAATATTTGATACAACACGGAATGAAAAAACCTATAACTTTTCAGTTCTTAGGCTGATCCCACAAACGGTGCGGATCATTCAGACGCCGCATTTCCTTCAATAGAAGTTCCTCCATCTCTTTACGCTTGTCATCGAACTTCGGATTATCGGCCAAGTTCAAAGCATTTGGATTTGGCTTCACAAATTTGCGCAAACCATGGTGTTCACGAATGAATTCGTTCGGGTTTTCCTTTAAGTTAAATAACTGTGTTTTGCGTACCGTGCCGTCCATTACATCGTACTTGATCAGCTTCCAGTCACCGCGTCTAACACTGCGCATTCCCGGCTTGGTTCCTCCACAATAAACACCAAAAAGGGTGTCTCGAATCGTCTGTGCACGCCCCTTCAAGACCGGCTCCAAGCTAAGACCTTCGTTAGTGGCAGGCGGCTTGATTCCTGCAAGACTACAAAGTGTAGCCAGGGTATCGAGCAGGTACACATTCCCCTGAGCACGGCTACCGGGCTTGATACCCGGGCCCTTTACCACAAAAGGAACGCGCCAGGTGTGCTCATACAAATTCTGTTTACCCTGCAATCCGTGCCGGCCAATGGCCATGCCGTGGTCGGCGGTGTACACAATGTAAGTGTTGTCCAGTTCACCCATTGCCTTGAGCTTGGCAAGCACGCGGCCGATCTGTTGGTCGATATATTCGCTACAAGCAAACTGTCGCCCAATTTCGTTGCGAATAGTGCGTTCATCACGTCGCTCCCATACACCGGGAACCTTGACTGCATCGCGAAGGCCTGGATGTCCATGATGGAAGGGATGTTCAGGCAACCAGTTGATTGGCAAGTTGGGTTGCTTGGGATTAGCGGGCGGAAGGGTATCCTTGTCGCGGTGATTCACCGCCCCGTATTTCTCCAAAAGCTCCGGCGTGCCATCACGCACATCATGCGGATGGGAAAATCCGAAGTAGATGAGAAAGGGATCCTCGTCCTTGGTCTTCTCTCGTTCGCCTAAATAATCAAGCACCCGCTCGGCGTGCCATGCACTGCCTGTCTCGGCCGTGCCGCCGCGCTTGGTGGCATCATGTACCACGGTGAATTGCTTATTCGCGTCATCGTAACTGTTGCCGCGCTTACATGTGCGCATAGTATCGTAACCGGCCCGGTTAAAAACAGCTGCCAGCGTGTTCCGGACCAAATCCGGTGGAACCAATTTCGGGTTGAGTGCATTCGGATTGGCCGGCGGCTTGCGGAAAGGCCGATCCGGAATGTGCCATACTGTGCGTCCGCTCATTATCATGTGCCGCGACGCCGTGCACACGCCACCCACCCACGCCCCCATTTGGTATGCGCCATCAATTACCATGCCCTCAGCCGCCAGTTTTTCGATGACCGGCGCATCCAACTGGCTTCTTTGATTATAAAACTTGAAATCAAACGGCGACTGATCGTCAACAATGATGTAGAGGATGTTCGGCCGCTTCAGTGTTTGATCGGCCCCGACCGCGACCGTCAGGCCCAATGCGGCAATGAAGAGGAGTGTGAGTTTTTTCATAGGTAATTATTGAGGCAACCGCGCGCGCAATTGCTTGAGCAATGCCGCGGCTTGTTCGGGTTGAGTCTCGGCCAAATTCTTGGTTTCACCGGCCGACGTGGTGTGATCGTACAATTCCAGCTCGCCGCCGCGATGGGCGATGAGTCGATGGGTATCCGTGCGAATAGTCTGCGCGCTGCTGCGATAAGCAAACGCCGCATGACCTTTCGTAGAAGGATCAGCAAGAATGGGCATCAGCGATTGCCCATTTAGACCGGAGGGTGGCTTAAGGCCAGTGAGTTCGCAGATCGTCGGGAAAATATCCAGTGTCTCAACCACCGCCTGTGTCGGGTCACCAGCGGCGGCCATGCCCGGAGCGGAGATGATGAGCGGAGAATGGAGGGATTCCTCGAAGAGCGCGTGTTTGCCCCAAATGGCGTGTTCGCCAAGGTGCCAGCCGTGGTCGCCCCAAAGTACGATGATGGTATTGTCGCTCAACTTAAGGCTGTCCAAACGCTCCAGCAACCGCCCCACCAAGGCGTCGGCATAGGTGACACAACCTGCATAGTGCTTGCGCACCTCAAGGGCAAACTCCGCGTCGGTGTTGGGGTTGCGTTTCCAGCGATTGTATTTCATGAACTCACCCGAGCCGTGCCACGTGGTCTTTCCCTCAGGCCGGGTCGGATGCGGCGTGGCGGGGAGCGTGGCGTTGGCGTACGGCTTCATGTATTGGGCCGGCGTACCAAACGGTAGGTGCGGGCGGATGATGCCCACGGCGAGAAAGAACGGTTTATCGGCCTTGGCCAGCGTGTCCATTTGCTTCAGAGCCTCGTCGGTAATCAGCCCGTCGGGATACACCGAGTCCGGTCCGTCGAAGGCCTGATACACGTCCATGTCCTTCGCGTTCTTGCGAATCTCACCATTGGCCAGTCCATGCATCGCGCCGCGCGGATGTTGCCAAGGACCGGCTGGCAGCAAGTGGCGTGTCCAAGCACCAGGCATTTCCGGTTTGTCATCCTCATTCCAATCTCGCCCGCCGCGACCGCCGGGATGATGCGAGACTTTCCCAACCGACACCGTCGTGTAGCCATGCTTGCGAAACCATCCTGGAAAACTCGTGTCTTTTATCTTGGCGAAGTTTTGAAAAAGCGCCCCATTGTTCGCGGGCCCATAACGCCCTGTGAGCAACGTGTACCGCGAGGCACCGCAAGTCGGCGCTTGTACATAGTGCCGATGAAACGCCCGCCCGCGCGCCGCCAGCGCATCGATATTCGGCGAGTGAATGTAATCCACACCGAAACATTTCAGCTCCGGCCGCAGGTCATCCACACAAATAAGTAAAACATTCGGCCGTTGCTTAATGGACTTGGCCAGCAACAGCAACGGACTCATTACCACCAGAAAGAATAGGAATCTACGCATCGTGTGTGCGGATGGTGGCAGATGCGGGGGATGATTTCAAACGCGGAGAATTACTCCACATCCGCCGGCGTAAGACGCGGGATTTCCTTGGCATCGGGGTGCTGATCTTTGCGACCATGAACGTAGAGAGCAGTCCATTCCGCAAGCCGGCGGCCGAGGATTTTGCAGGATTCCTGAATCTCTGGCTCGCGCGGGGCCTTGCAGGCGACTGCGCCGTAATGGCCGGTCATCTTTTTGCCGGCGTACTCTGTGACGCCAAAAACGAGGAAGCCAAAATTCATGAGCACCGTATGGACGGATTGGCAGGCCAGTTCCATGCCGCCGCCCCATCCGCCGGCACTGGAAAAGGCGCAAGCGATCTTGCCGTCGACCTTCATCCAAGACCCGATCATTTCCTCATCCCAAAAGCGTTTCATCTTCCACGAAAGCACGCCCATGTTCGTGGGGCTACCCACGGCGAGGCCATCGCACCATTCGACATCCGCGGCGGAAGCATCCTCCACACCGCGCACGCGCACCTCCGTATCCGGCACCAGCGCAGCGCCTTCCCCGACAAGTTCGGCCATTTGCTGCACGTTGCCGGTGGCGGAATCGAAGAGGACGAGGATTTTGTTCATTTCAATTTCGACGAATCCAGCACAGCGTGCTTGATGGTCTTGCGTTGCCAAGTATAGGTGACGTGCACCTTGCCGTCGCGGGCTTGGATAACGGCGGGGTAGGAATATTCGCCGGGAGCACGCTCGAGGGTGAGAACAGGCTTCCAGCTTTTGCCGTCAGTGGAAACGGCGACATTGAGCATGGTGCGGTTGGCGGGAAAGATGGTGCCGCGCACGGTGTGGTTGTAGACAATGAGTTGTCGGCCATCCGCGAGGGTGACAGCATCGGTGCCGGCGTTGGGATTGGGCAACGGGCTGGCAGCCATGAGGCTCCAGGTCTTACCGCCATCAGCCGAGCGGCTGGTAGTGACCACACGTTGGCGACTGCGGCACATGACCTGCAAATCGCCGTTCCGGTGAAACAACACACTCGGCTGAATGGCACCGAATGTATTGCCGTCGTTGATAGGCCCAATGACCTGCCAGGTCTTACCAAGGTCGCGTGTAATTTCAAAATGCACGCGCCAACCATCGAACTCAGTGCTACTCGGGCACAGGATCGCGCCGTCAGCGAGTTGCACCGGTTTGTTTTTCACCGGGCCAATCAAATGCCCGAGCGGCCCCTTGCCGAGCTTGCGGCGATTGCCCCACGTTTTGCCGCCGTCCGTGGAAGTCATCAACACGCCCCACCATGTGCTGGGTGTGGGGCCGACTTTATAAAACAACATCAGCGGACCAGCCTTCGGCTGAAAGAGCACGGGGTTCCAACAGGGATAATCCTTGTCCTCGCCCTCAGCGCCGGTGGCCACTTCTACTGGCGCCGTCCAGCGGCCGTCGACCCGCCGCGAAACACGGATACCTACGTCATCGTGCTTCTCACGCGTGCCAGCAAACCAGGCGGCGACGAGGCCGGTTTTGGTTTCCGCGAGTGTCGAGGCGTGGCACTGCGGCGTGGCCCGGTTTTCCAACGGGTAAATGTAGCCGGCGGACAACAGCCCACCCTGACCCGGTTGCGCCTTGGGCGGCAATTCGGCCGCGGCACACATACCGGCAGCAGTGAGGAAGATGAGGAGCGGTTTCATTTCAATTATTTTATTTCAATCGTCTTTGGAGCCAGTTGGAGTACTCGGGCCGCTTGATCCATTCGGGGAAGTACGGTTTGTAAGCTTCGACGGTATTCCAGAAAATGCGCGGCGGTTGCGGGCCGACTTCGCCTTCGGGATAATCCTTGCCCGCCACACTGCCGGCGATGGACTTGCGTGTGGCCTCCAGCTGCCGGCGCAGGCGCGCGGCGATTTTCGGTTCGGCATCGTACAGGTTTGTTTCCTCCGCGTGATCCTTGGCGAGATTGTAGAGCTCGTAGCGCGGCCCCTTTTTGCCCGGCAACGAGAGTAGCTTGTAATCATTATCAATCACCACCACACGCTCACGGCTCTGGAACGGCAGCGGCTTGGTGCGTGGGCCCGTTTCCTTGGCGAACAACGGCTTTAGGCTCAAGCCGTCCTGCGGCTGCAGCATCGCGGACTTCGGCAGATCGCACACCGCGGCGATCGTCGGGAAAATATCCACGGCCCCGGCCGGATGCTTCGTGATGCGCGCCTTGGCAATGCCGGCGGGCCATTCAATGACACACGGCACGCGCAGGCCGCCCTCGTACATGCTGCTCTTGTAACCGCGCAGACCGCCGGTAGTGTCCGGCTCAAACCCAGGCAGGCCGCCGTTGTCGCTGGTGAACCAGACCAGCGTGTCGTCTGCCACGCCGAGCTTGCGCAAGCCTTTCCGCAGGGCGCCGATGCTGCGATCCATGGCCACCAATTCACCATAGTGATCCTGCGCCTTGGGTGTAAGCTGGGCAAACGGTCCCTTATCATCGGCGGACGCAATCCACGGACTATGAGGCGTACCGTACCAGATCACCGTGAAGAACGGTTGCTTCGCTTGCACTTGTTCGCCAATGAACTTCAGCGCCTCATCGACCACTACCTCGGAGGAGTCGCCGCGATAATCTTCAAACTTGCCCATGCGGCTCAGGAGTGGGTCGCGCTCAAAAAAGTTGGTCACCGACAACCACACATCAAAGCCGACCTTGCCAGGGCTGTGGGAATCATCTTTCAGGATCGGTACGCCCGGTCCGCGCAAGCCGTTAAGGTGCCATTTCCCGAAATGGCCGGTGGCGTATCCAGCGCGTTGCATGGCGCGAGCGAGCGTCTTTTCCTGACTGCGCAAGGCGAAGCCGTGATCGAACACGCCCGTGCGATCGTGCGACCGGCCGGTGAGCACCGTTGCCCGCGTGGGCGAGCACACCGGCCCACCGGCATAAAAGCGATCAAACCGCAGCCCAGCCTTAGCCATGGCATCAAGGTGCGGCGTCTTGAGCACGGGATGATTGTAGTACCCGGTCTGTCCCCAGCCCTGATCATCGGCCATCACGAGGACCACGTTGGGGCGATCGGCAAACGCCACGACACAGCTCAACAACAATAAAAAAAACAAACGCATGAGCGGACCCTAAAGGGTGAAAGCGGAAGGAGAAAGGATGAACCGATCCGCCTTGTACCTTCCATCTAAATTCCCTCCGTGAATAAGTGGTTTCTTTCTTCTGTCATAAATACGACTGGCGATGTACCGTTTCGCATCGCTAAAAAGCGGATTGTTATGAGTGTTTCACGACGTAAATTTCTCAAGGCAGGCGGTACCACAATGCTGTTGCCGTTCCTGCATTCGGTGTCCGAGGCTCGCGCGACCACCCCCAAGAAGGGCGAAAAACCGGACAAAAAACTGGTGATCATGTATATCCCCAACGGGATTGTGCGCCGACAGTTTTTCCCGGGTGAAGATCAGGCGGCAATACCGGGATTCATCGGCGGCTTTAACGCGGATAAGACAAAAGAGCAGCGGCGGTTCA
>CAJWVY010000103.1 GCA_913048135.1 uncultured Verrucomicrobiales bacterium | reverse complement strand
CCCACCCAATAGCCCAGGCCCAGTGAGATCACACAGAGCACGGCGATGATGATGATGGGTTTCTTTTGCATGCCTACCTATTTCGGCAGGGAGTACCGAAACACGAGGGCCACCCTGTCGGCAAATAGTTTTTGGGCGACCGGCAGCATGGCTTTCCAGCGGGCCAGATATTGCTGGGTACTGATGGCGGGGTTTTTCAGGCCGAACAATTTTTACCCAATATAAAACAAATAAAAATTAATACTACACCCACCACATAAATGACCGGCGCAGGTAGCCCGCTCCTACCTTTACCTTCGCCAAGTAGCGCTTCATCATCAAGTCTGGATACTTCAGCCGCTGGGGCAGCGTGTTTTATGGTCTTGGTGCTGGGTTTCGGAATGGCCCCTGTTGCTTTGCCTTCAGTCTGGATCCATTGCCGGATGGCACCCATGGTTTGTGGCCGACCTTCTGATTCTTTTGCCAAACAGGCCATGATCAGCTCCTGCACATAAGGCGGTATGACACCCATAAAACCGAATTCCGCCAACCTTTGGGAAGGCGGCGTAGGGGTCACGTTAATCACCTGATGTACCACGTTGCCTGTGTAAAAGGGCGGCCGACTGGTTAAGAGTTCATAGATGGTAGCTCCAAAGGCATATATATCATCGGTCACACACGGGGCGCGGCCTTCCATTTGTTGCGGGCTCATATAGAGCGTGGTGCCACTGATAAATCCCTCCATAGAGGATCGGCCTGTGGCATCGGCCACGGTGGCGGCGATACCAAAATCTGCGAGCTTCAATCGGCCACGACGACTGATCATTATGTTGCCTGGCTTGAGATCGCGATGAACGATTTTTTCCTCATGCGCGTAGTCCAGTGCATCAACCAATTGCAGAACCCAGGTTTGGATATCGCTCCAATCAAAGATGCCATTGGTCTTGGTGGCAGCAATGGCGGTGAGATCGGTGCCATCCACATATTCCAAAGAGATAAGGGGATCTTCGCCGGACTGCTGAATCAGATCATGAATGCGAATGATATTGGGGTGGCTCAAGGCCCGGCTTTTTTGTACCTCGCGCCGCATGTCATTGAGCGCCATGGCATCGGCACCCACTTCGGACGGCAGTCGCTTGAGCGCCACCTCCTCATCCAGTTGCTCATCCTTGGCCAGCCATACTTCGCCCATGCCCCCTTTTCCCAACATGCGCACCAAGGTGTATCGTCCATCACCCAGTCGGCTACCAGGGCCGTCTTTGCCTTCACTTTCCGGTTGCAGGTGTACGGTCAAATCGCCCACCTGCAACACCTGCCCCGGTTTAATTCGTAATTTACCGCGTACTGTTACCCCATCCAGATAAGTACCTGAGGTACTGTTGAGATCCTCAATCTGGATTCCATCATGGGAAAGATACAATTTGGCATGATTGGATGAGATATACTCGCTATCCAGATACACCGGACAGTTGATATCGCGCCCGATCAAATGTTCGCCATCGCCCAAGAGATACTGGGCGATCATCGTGCCGTCGGGTCGATAAACGAGAATATTTACACGTTGTTCAGCCATGCAGAAGGATTGATGAATCTTTAGGAATGGTATACAAATCGTTTCGAGAGATGTCATCCATAAAAATCAACGTTTTATCTCCCAACAAGGATTGGTCGACCACGTTTCAACAGGATGAAATCTGGGTAGGACGCGGCGGTGACCGACCGGTGGACATCAAAATTTCCGATCCCACAGTATCGAGATGCCATTGCCGGCTCTGGCTGGCACCGGATGGTTATTGGTTCGAAGATAATAACAGCACGCATGGAAGCAAAAAAAACGAATCCCTGCTAATGGGACCCATCCGAATTTTTTCGGGGGATGAAATCAAGATTGGCGAATCCGTGTTATCCATTGAACAGGCTGACATCACTGAATCAGATCTTGATCTGGGAGGCCTGTTTGATGTGCATATTCAGGATCGTTTGAATCTTCAGGCACCTCCCCCTACAGAACAGGTGCCCGGGGCAAAAATCAGAGTGATTGGCCAACAACCGGTTGCCAAATCCACCAAGGTAAAAGCCAAAAAAAGCACCCATGCGGACGCTGAATTTATGGGCCGACTCGCGAATATTTTTGGATTTGAAGAACTACATGATGCCTTGTTTTTGAGCATTGAAGATATTGTCGCGATCTTCGGCAATAATCACCGTGGATGCATATTATTGGTGGACTCCCAAACCAATGAGTTAGTCGTCCGCTCTCATTACCCGCTCTACGAACCCGCCGTGAGCACCACTCTAGCCAGACAAACCATGACCACCCAACAAGCATTCATTTGGGAAGCCGACCACAGCGAAATCAGCTCCGCCTCCTTAAAGCGGCTAAACATTCGGTGTGGCATGTATGCTCCACTGACTTTCGGGCCTCAAAGCATTGGAATGATTAGTGTGGATACCACCTCCATCAGGGCTGAATTCACTCAGGAAGATTTGTGCCTTTTTTCCAGCATCACTCAAGTGCTGGGCGGCTTGATTGCCGCAAAACAAAAAAGAGGGTCTTAACCTTTTGGCCAAGCCCCCCGTGTTACCAACGATGGATCTATCGGTCCTATCCTGAATTCCATTACCATCGGTAACGCGCGAAAAAGGAGCGTTGCCCGGGCCACGATTTATTGGCGTTTTGCTGCATCCACATTTGCTGCGCTCGCTGATATTGCATGGCCGACTGTTGCTGGGCCTGTTGAGCTTTTCTAAAATGCTCAATTTGTTGACGCCGAGCCTCCATTTGAGCGGCCTGTAAATTGACTGCCGTGCCAAAATTACTGTAGGCCTGCTGGCGTTGTTGCATGGCCAACAGCAGCCTTTGTTGGACGGGATTAAAATAAGCCACCCCGGGCTGCTGAACTACATTGAGGCGAACACCCGTTTGGAACTGAGCTTGGAGATTCTGACCCCATATCCCCAGCAAGAATATACCAATACTGATGACCACGAGGCGGCGAATGGAACGAAAACGATGATTCATGGGAAAAGACCTTACGAATTGGATGTTAATATTACGCACACCCATAGTACCCAAGCCCAATCAAGAATCTGTCAGATGTTGCAAAAAAAACACACAGGCGCTCTCGAGCACCTTTTTGTGGGTGAAGGGATCAAGGAAGGGGCGAGTTCCACCCTTTAATTCACTGCCTTGTACTGAGCCAAAGTGGCGGTGAGGATGCTGTGGATCGCCTGCTTCTCGAGGGCGGGGAGATGCGCGCCCAGGGTGTGATCGGTGGTGAGGGCTGCCTTGAGATTGTTTAATACCGCCGTTTTCAATGGCGCGGGCAAACCAGTAAAGGCCGCGCTATGAATCATGTAGCTGCAGCGATGCTTGAACATCCGTGTGCGCAAATCAAATTCGCGAAGCGACGCGCCTTGCGGCGTCTTGCGCGCGCGGGCCAAAAAGAATTGTTTTAAGGCAGCGTCACCCTCCACTCCGCCGGCGGGCAACGGGGTTTCCCCGGTAAACAATAGGTACTGGGCCAATGACTCGCCATGTTTCCGAATGACGGCCTGCGCCTCGCCGGCGGCCAAGGCCGCGCGGGTGTCGTAGGTGGCCTTGATGGCGCGGTTCACAAATCCCACCTGATGTTCCTGCAGTAAGTGCGCCAATACATCGCTGGTGGCCACGGGGTAGGTTTCGGAGCGATAGTTTTTAGACGGCGGATTCGGATACGTCTTAATGGACCCAGCTACAAATTCGCCCACCAGATTGCCCTGATGTTGCTCGATACCGTGCCGGCCGGTCAGGTGCCAACCGCCGAAGCGGTCCTTAAAGGGAATCGCATGGCCCGTGCGGTCGTTTCGGAACGATTCCAGACTCCCTCCGCCATTAGCCGGCACCACGCTCTTAAGCAACAGCCCCGGCACTCGGCCGATTTCAAATTCCGCATGGCAATTAAAACACCGTGCACTGCGCTCCACCTTGACCGGCGCGGATCCGCGCGGAATATCGAAGATATAAAAGATACCGCCCAGCCTCGGATCGATCGACACGATTTCCAGCTGACCGCCCGGTACCCAACCGACGTAGATATCCTCATTAAAATACAGCGCGCGCGGGTTGCGCGGGGAGATACGCCGCAACTGCAGGCTCGTGGTGGAAAACACTAGCGTCTGCGTGGCTGGAGAAATATCCAGTGCTTTTAACAGGCTCGTAACGAAGGCCTTTTCACTGGCGCGATCCAACGGAATGCGGCCGCCTTCGAGTGCCGCCTTAAGCTGCGTGAAGCGATCGCGCGGCGGGTGTTCCCAATAATTGTGCGGCGCCTTTTCAAAATCACGCAGGCGCTTGGCCGCTTCGACAGGCCACGTCAGCCACAAGAGGGAAAGAAACAACAACGCGCGATTCATGAAACTCTGACGGGCGACAGGCGTTAGGGGTTGAATTTCAACGCCTCAATTTGTTTGAGGTCAAAGGCTTCCAACAGACCGAAGCACATCATTTCCGGCAGATGATTTGCCCCACGATTTTCGGTGAGCACTTCCTTGAGCGATTGCATGGGATCATGCAGGGTGACCGACTGGATCGCCTCGGTTTGCACCGCCGCCAAACGCGCCGCCACGCTGAGACGCGGGCCGATCGATTGCAGTTCCACCGGCTCACCGTACGCCTCCACCGCCCAGTCGGCGATTGCCGCAATCTGTCCGGCCTGCACTCCCAAGGCGCGCTCGCCCACTGCATGCATCAGGATCACATGAAGAAAATCGCGGCTCTTGATCTTGGATTCGCCAAAGAAAAACGGATCCAAGGTCACCACCCGATAGCCGTCATCCATGAGTTGGGTGACCGCAGCGGTTTGTTTCGCCCGCCCTTCATCAGCGATCAGCAGCGTGGTCGCCTTGGCCTCCGGTGGCGTAAACACCGTCGCCGGCACCGTCCAGTCGCGACCAAGGGCAAATTGAAAATGCACCACACCGCCTTCGCCGTCGACTTCCTTGGCGTTTACGGTGTAATCCTTCGCGTGGATAATCTCAAGCAACCGTTTGCGCTGCTCGGCCGGACTACCTGTTTGCGGCTTGGGCAGGTCTTTCATTAAACCGAGCGCGATGGAGTTGAAGGAATGATTATCCTCCGGCAACGGCACAACCAGATCATCGTAACTTTTCACCTCCGCTTCACTGGGAATTTCCCGCGCATCAAACGAGGTGTCCCCGGGATAAAATACATCGCCCATGAACCGGTACAATTGCTGGCGGTTATCCACGCCAAAGTTATGCGAGCCAGGTTTGTGATTGATGTGAGTCCGCAAATAATCCCGCCGATCCAGCAGGCTGAAAATCGGCGCTGCCGCATCAATCAACGGCGGCAATGCGTGGCCGGCTGTGAAGCAGCAGCGATCGTACGCGTTGTTGGTCAGCAACGCCGCGCGATCGGCAAGCATAGCCGTGAGGTGCGTGTAATCCGCGTACACCGCGAGATCGTTGGGCGTCTGTTCCGAGTCGCCCAAATCCTTGCCGTGCCGGGCGCGCGTCTTGAAGCTTGAATAACCGGCCACCGGATTGGCCAGCTTCACCCGTTCATCCAATGAGCTGATAAAGATTGTTTGCCAACCACCACCAGACAGGCCGGCCACCGCCACGCGATCCGGATCGGCATTCGGATGAGCCAGCAGCACATCGAGCCCCTTGCTCATGTTCAGGTAAAACGGCGCGATGCCCGCCACCCCGCAGAGATCCAGCTGCGCCATCTGGTAATGCCCCATGCGGTTGGCGAATTGCCCCATGCCGATCCATTCCACATTCAGCGCGATCATGCCGCGCTTGGCCTGATTAATGCAGCGGAGCTGCTTGTAATCCGTCGCCTTGCCCGTGCGCGCGTGCCCGTTGACATTCAGCACCACCGGCACTTTCCCCTTCAATTCCAGCGGCTCGTATAACAGCGCCGGAATCCACCATCCCGGCACCGCCTCGAATTTCAGTTTTTTAATCCGATACCCGGGTAGATCTTCAATCGTCTTGCCCCATTCAACCCGCAGCGGGGTATCCCGCCATTCCGCCGCACCGCCGCGGAACACCACCTGATCCAGCACCTGCTTGCGAATGGCCGCGGCCGTGGTCTGCCATTCCTCGGCCGTGCGCACCCGCGGCATATCCGGCACGCGCGTTTCGTTGAACACCTGCACCTCTTCCAGCGCGAGATCTGGCCCAATGATCTCCTCCGCTAACGCCGCCGTCACCTCCTCCGCCGTCAACGGCTCCACATTGGCCACCCGTTTTTCCTCCGCCAATGCCGCCTTCAAAAACGACGCCCGACTCCCCGGTGTCCGGCACATCTCGCATTCCTCTTCGCCTGCCTTGAGCACTGGCTCAACGTCGGACGTGGCGTTGGCAGCCTCCCCGCAACCGATTCCACCGTAGCCCAACGCAAGGCACACGCCCAGTAATGCAAAGATCGATTTCATTGGTTAAGGCTTGGAGCATAGCGATGCATTGAAGTATTGACGAGAAAAAGCTTTGATTTTTAAGAGGAAACCCTGTTTAACTCGCCGTTCTCCTGCAGCCGAGTAGCACGCGGGTTGTGTCCATGAGCAACGGTACGGTTTATTATTTCGACAACAACGCCACCACGCGGGTCGCACCGGAGGTGGTGGAGGCGATGTTACCGTTTCTCACCGAGCAATGGGGCAATCCGTCCAGCGCCTATTCCTTCGGCAACGAGGTGGGTGAAGCAGTGGACCACGCCCGCGCGCAGGTGGCGGCGCTCATCAATGCCGAACCGCGCGAAATTATTTTCACCAGTTGCGGCACTGAGAGCAACAACGCCGCGCTCAACAGCGCCCTGCAAACCCAGCCCGGCAAACGCCATGTGATCACCACCGCCGTCGAGCATTCGGCCAATATCAAGTACGGGCAGATGCTTGAGAAACGCGGTGTGGAGGTGACCTGGATCCCCGTGGATCGCGCCGGCCAGCTGGATGTGCACGAGATCCATGAAGCTATCCGAGAAGATACCGCCATGGTTTCAGTGATGATGGCCAACAACGAGACCGGCGTGGTCTTTCCCATTGAGGAGATCGCCGCCATCTGCCGCATCAAGAGCGTGCCTTTTCACACCGATGCGGTGCAAACGCCGGGCAAGATGGAGCTCGATGTCAAAGCCCTCGGTGTCGATTACCTTTCGCTCTCCGCACACAAGCTCCATGCGCCCAAAGGCATTGGTTGCCTATATGTACGGCAAGGTTTACCTTATCAATCGTATATAGTAGGAGGCGGACAGGAAAGCGGTCGCCGCGGTGGTACCGAAAATGTTGCCAATATAGTCGCTTTCGGAAAGGCCGCCGAAATGGCCACCGCCAGCCTAGGCGGAAAGGTAGAACGTATTCGCGCACTGCGCAATCGCATGGAGGATGGTATTCTCGAAGCCATTCCCGGCGTCACCCGTAATGGTGCCAAGGAACCGCGCCTAGCTAGCACCAGCAACCTGAGCTTTGCCGACTGCGAAGCGGAGGCCATTCTGCTGTTACTCAACCGCGAGGGTATTTGTGCCAGCAGCGGCTCGGCCTGCACCACTGGCTCCATGGCTCCCAGCCATGTGCTCATTGCCATGGGGCTCTCGCCCGAGCACGCCATGGGCGCTGTGCGGTTTAGCCTCAGCAAATATACCACCGATGCTGAGGTGGATTACCTGCTCGAGAAACTGCCGGCCATCATTGAAAAACTTCGCGGGGCCTCGCCCAAAACCGAGCAACCCGCCGCCGAGGCGGTGAATTCTTAATCTAGATTCCCCCAAAAAACTTGCTATCTGTAACCTTTCCGTCATGACTGACGTCAACTTTAACTGAGTAAAACATGAAAATTGTAGCCGCTATTCTAGTCACTGCCGTTGTTAGTGCCGCCGTAACCTATTTGGTTGCTGGTAAAACTAAAACTGTAGAAGTTGAGCGAATCGTCGAAGTCAAAACCAACGACCAAGACAAACAAATTGCCGATCTCACAAAAAAACTCAAAGCAGCTAAAGCCGAGGCTGGACGGGTGGAAGTGATCGAAACAAGTGTGGCGGTCCCTGGCGTTGTTACCGAACCCGCAGATCTAATCGACAAATTAGCCGCCGATGAAATGACGGGTGAGGATACTGAATCCCAGCGCCGTTTGATCCACTACTTTGAAAGCCTGGTGGATGCCGGAGACCAAGCTGTGCCAGCGATCAATGCATTTTTGGACAGTAAAGTGGACCGCGAATTTGGCCGCCAATCTTTTCGCCAGCAAATGCAAATCACTAACACCCAGATGGATGAGATGAAAAAGCTCAGCGAAAAACACCGGGAAGTTATGGGCACAAAAATGCGTGAGATTTGGGGCAACCAAGAGATCTCTATGGAAGAAAGACGAGATGAAATGAGAGCTTATTTCACCAAACTCGGTGATGAGTACAAATCATTGATGACGGACGAACAAAAAGCCCAAATGGATGAAATGGGCGATGATGGATTTCGTTCTCTTCGATCCATGATGGGATGGGGATGGGGAGGCCGCGATCGCGGTGGACGCCGATAATATTTTTCGAATAACATGAAACTCTACACTACCTACATTTCGATTCTGGCTTTAACATTATCCCTGTACGCCCAACCCGGTGGCGGTCGTGGCCCTGGTGGCGGAGGCCCCGGTGGTGGTCGTGGTCCTGGAGGCGGAGGCCCCGGTGGCGGTCGTGGTCCTGGTGGTGGCGAACGTGGTCCTGGTGGTGGTGAGCGTGTACAGATGAGGCCTGATTCCCTTAGGATGGGTCTTATTGAGACCCTTGGTAGGATTGGAACCAATGATGCCGAAGCAACCTTAGTAAAAATTCTGGGTTACACTGCCAGTGGAGTAGAAGTAAATTTGATTGATCAGCAATTAACGCTCATGGCTGAAGGTGAGCACCAATTTAAACCACAGGTATTAGGCGCAGCCAAAGATATTCTGATCAACCCACCTGCCCTTTCAGAAGTTCCCACCCGCCTCGAAGGACGCTCTTCCAACGCTCTTTGGGGCCTAATAATTCGCTATAAAGACCTCACTTTTGCTGAAGAAGCAGAAACCCTTTTAGTCAAGGATGGATCCGTAAATGGATCTGCTTTGGAATATTTCCGCAGGGTGATGGAAGATAAATCGGTCCCCGTTTTGGCTAAAGCTTACCAGCAAGGGAATTTGGATGACCGCGGGAAAGAGCAACTATACCGCATAATCAATGATTATATTGACCAACATCCCCAAGCAGGACAAGTGATGGTCGATCGCTTTCAGGGATATCTCGTGAAAATGGGAGAAGAAGAAGCCGAACGCGCCAAAGCCCAAGCCGAACGCGAAGCAGCAGCAGCACGCGGTGAAAACAGCGGTGGCCGGGGTGGGGATTTTTTCCGTAACATGTTTGGGGGGGGAGGAAGCCGATCTCGTGAGGCCGCCATACGTGAAATTAGGAGACTAGGGGAAGGTCGCCCAGACACGGATGCCTTGGCTCTACGACGCGCTGCTCTCAACGGACTTAAGTCCGCCACAAGCGATGCGGACTTCGTAGCAATGTTTGATTCAGTTGAAAAACGTTTACAAGCCCTTGCCAACCCGGATGCGGAAGGCTTCTCCGAGCGTTTTGAAATGAGAGACCCTCAACGTGAACGTCGTGATGAAGAACGCCGGAAACAAATGGAAGAGTTGCGTAAACGCATGGAGGAGAGGCGTAACAACCCTCCTTCAGAGTAGATTTAAAATCTCACAAATTTTCTGAAGCCGCGCACAATGCGCGGCTTTTTCCTTACTTATCAGTCTCCGGGACTCGAGCGGTCATCAAGTAGATATTGTAGGTAAACAACATCCCGCCATTGACCGAATTTACAGCCGGCTTCACGAAACGTACCGGCTTCTCGGAACCCCTGCCGCTGATGAAGCTGCAGGCTAGGTTCGTTTTTTGAATCAATCACCGCCAGCAGGCAATGCAACCGGCGTTCACGGGCTGTTTCCAGCAATGCTTCCAAGAGCAAGCCGCCTATCCCTTGTCGACGATATATGGCATCCACATACAACGCCACCGAACCGGTAAAACGAAACCCGCTCCGCTCCTGATGTGGCCCGAGCGAACCCCAGCCGACCACCAATCCGGCCCGTTCTGCAACTAAGATTGGGAAATTGCGCTGTTGATAATAATCAAACCACTCCTCGCGCTGGTGCAAGGTATTGGGGGAATCCTCGTAGGCCGCCGCGGGTTCTTTCACCGTCGCGTTATAGATCACCAAAATCGCCGGCACATCCTCGCGGCGGGCGGCTCGAATGGTCACCGTCTCGCTCACGGTCTGAACCAACCACAGGGAACGGTGGCCGACGAGTCTTTTTGGCGATTTGACAGTCGACCTGTTTCGCGTATGCTCCCCGCCCCTTCGATGAAAAAGCGCAAATTGAACGTCGCCGTTGCAGGCGTGACCGGTGCGGTCGGCCAGGAAATGCTCCGCGTACTGGAAGCCCGCCGTTTTCCCGTGGATCAACTGATTCCGCTGGCCTCCAAACGCAGCACCGGCAAACGCATCGGTTTCAAGGGCAACCGCTACACCGTGCGCGAACTCACCAAGGATTCATTTGCCGAGGTGGACATCGCCCTCTTCAGTGCCGGCGGCGGCATCAGCAAGGAATACGCCCCGGCCGCAGCAGCCGCCACGCGCCGCGGTCGCGCTCGTACACCGGCGCACCATCCATCTCGTTCGTCGTGAGCAGGTACGTGCCGTCCGCCATCGACGAGCCCGCGCCGCGCACCTCGACCGCGCACGGCGGCCCGTCGAGCGTGGAATCGTCGCTCGCGGCGGACGAGGACGAGCTGCTGCGGCGGAAGGACGTGAGGCGGCGTCGCGCAACGGTACCGGCGCGGCGCCCGGCGGTCTGTCAGGCGGGTCGCCGGGTGCCGAGACGGTTGCCATCTCAACCGGCTACGCGCGTGCTTTTGATCGGGACCTCCGCGTCAAAATCAACAGCACATCCTTCCTCGACGTGACGTACACCCTCACCCGCATGATCCAAGGCTACACGCCTGTTGCACCCCCCGGCGCTCTGCCGGTGCCGCCC
>CAJWVY010000102.1 GCA_913048135.1 uncultured Verrucomicrobiales bacterium | reverse complement strand
CTATGCCATCAATGGCAAGAGTGGAGACAAGCTCTGGGAATTTAAAACGGGAGATATTGTGTCCTCCCCCGCCATCGGGTCTGATGGCACGGTTTACGTCGGGTCATATGACAACAAGCTCTATGCCATCAATGGCAAGAGTGGAGACAAGCTCTGGGAATTTAAAACGGGAGATGCTGTGAGATCCTCCCCCGCCATCGGATCTGATGGCACGGTTTACGTCGGGTCATGGGACAACAAGCTCTATGCCATCAAGACCAATTCCAAAGGCCTCGCTAATAGTCCGTGGCCGATGTTCGGCCAAAACCCACAACATACCAGTCGTGTACCCGGAGCCAAAGCCCCTGTGGCTTTGCCGCCCGGCAAAACTTTGGCTTGGACGGTGGGGATCAACCAAAAATCCATTGATCGTATTTACCCCGGAAAAACTCAGGCCGTCATCCAGCAGGTCTTCGGTAAACCGGATAAGACCCAAGGTCAATTTTGGGGATACACCGGTATGAACCTGACCGATGGCCAGGGCAATAGATACGGCACAGTTTGGTTTGGTTTCACGGATGGCACCGTACAACAAGTGCGGTTCGATAAATAGGTGTTATCGCACCTTACGTGATCTTAACCGTTTCAGGTGTTCCGTGAGTATCACCACTGCGATACCACACGTTGCCGATCACAGTGGAGAAGTTAGGTGATTTCTCCGAAGCGACATCGCCATCAGAATCGAGGCACCGCCTAAATATTATTGGTCCAGCTCGTCGTACTTTTTATTGCTGCCTTTAGCCTTTTGAACCGGATATTTCACGGCGTTCTTTTCCAGCTTGCGGAGCATTTCCTGGCCGAGATTCATTTCAAGTAGATCGGCGAGTTCGAAGAGGTAGATGGCCACATCCGCCAGTTCATCGGCCACGGCTTCGCGGTTGTCCTGCAAATGCGTCTCGCATTGCTCGGCGGTTTTCCACTGAAATTGCTCCAGTAATTCCGCCGACTCGATGCTGATGGAGACGGCCATGTCCTTGGGATTGTGAAACTGTTTCCAATCCCGCGCATCGCGGAAAGCATTGATGCGGGTGGTGAGATCGCGAATGGAATCCATGCCGCTGCCTAACCGCCGCACACGGTCATGGCAACGGCGACTTTTTCACCGGCAATCCCGCACACGCCATCTCCCCCCACGATTTCGTAGGCGATTCCGTAAGCCATTAGGCGCCTGAGCGATCCGCAACCGAAAAGGCGATCCCATTTCCGAACCGAATCCATCGATTATTACGCCGACTCCGTCCAGTTCAACATCCAGCACGCGCCCATACCCGCCAGCAACTAATCGTTGCCGCGCCTCGCCCTCAACGGCACACTGCGCGCATGAACCGTCGGCAATTCCTCACCACCACCGCTTTGGCCGCGCCGTTGTTGGCCGCTGAAACTCGCGGCAAAAAGCGGCGCAATCCTTACTGCGTGTTTACCAAGCCGCTGCAAATGCTGTCCTACGATGATCTGGCCGATCTCATTGCCGAGCTGGGCTTTGACGGTATCGAGGGCACCATCCGGCCCGGCGGCCAAATCACCCCCGAGCAGGTGCCCGATGAGTTGCCTAAGATGATGGCGGCGCTGAAAAAGCGCGGACTGGAAATGACCATCATGGCCTCGGGTATCAACAACGCCGATGACAAGCTGAATATCCAGCAACTACAGGTCGCCGCCCAACTCGGCATCAAGCGTTACCGAATGGGCTATCACAAGTACGACCTCAAGAAGCCCGTTCTCAACCAGATGAACGAACTGCGGCCGGTGCTCAAGAACCTGGTGGCACTCAACAAGGAACTCGGTCTGCAAGCGATCTACCAGAACCATTCCGGTAGCAACTACGTGGGCGCGCCCTTGTGGGATTTGCATGAGCTTTTCAAAGCACATGATCCCGCGCATCTGGCCGTTGGCTTCGACATGAGCCACGCCACTGCCGAAGGCACGCGCGCCTGGCCACTGCACGCCAACCTGCTCCGACCGCGCATCGGCGCCCTGTACGTGAAGGATTTTCGTTGGACCGAAAACAAGCGCGACAATTGCCCCTTGGCCGAGGGTATTGTGGACCGAAAATATCCCGCGCAATTGATTGCCAGCGGCTACATGGGCCCAATCAATCTGCACGTGGAATACCTGAAACCGTTCAACAAGGAAAACGTGCCGAATCAGATCGCCGCCATTAAGCGCGACTCCGCCACGCTTAAGCAGTGGCTCGGCTGGAGCTGATGATCGCCGTCCTCCAACGCGCCAGTGCCGGCCGGGTGACCGTGGGGGACCGCGTCACCGGCGAGATTGGCACTGGCTTGGTCATCTTGTTGGGCGTCGCCCAAGGTGATACGGAAGCCGATGCCGATTTTCTGACCGACCGCATTGCGGGCTTTCGAATCTTTAATGATGCCGAAGAAAAAATGAACCGCTCCATTCACGATGTGGCGGGATCGGCTTTGGTGATCAGCCAGTTCACACTGGCCGGCGACTGGCGCAAAGGCCGCCGACCCAGCTTTACCTCTGCCGCGCCGCCCGCGGAAGGCGAGCGGTTATATCACTATTTTTGTGACCAACTCAGAGCACTAGAGGTTCCCGTGCAGACCGGCGAGTTCGGCGCGATGATGGAGGTACAACTCACCAACGACGGCCCCGTCACCTTTGTGATGGACAGTCAGGATCGATAACATGGACTGGAAACAAACCGCGCTCTGGAAGGAATCAGCCTACAACACCATGTGGTGCCTGATCGGCTGCAGCATCGGCGACCTCGGTGTGATCTTGGGCTTCCAGCTCTTCAACCCAGCCTACGCCGAGGCGCATCCCATGAACGTGATGGCCCTAGCCATGACCGCTGGCATTTGCACCAGCATTATTTTGGAAACTATCATCCTCAGCCGGACACAGCCGTTGAAGACCGCCTTTCGCACAGCCGTAGGCATGAGCCTGATTAGCATGATCGGCATGGAAACCGCGATGAACGCCATGGACTGGGCCCTCACCGGCGGCGCGCGGCTGACTTGGTGGGTATTGCCGCCCATGTGGCTGGCGGGCTTCCTCACCCCTTGGCCTTACAACTACTGGCGACTCGCCAAGCACGGCCAATCCTGCTGCGGCTGCTCGCAATCTACGCCTTCTTGATCGACAGCCGGAGCCATTCCCCGCAACCTTTGGCCGTGAGTACATTTGATTCCGAACCCAGCGAAGACGCTCCGTTTGATTTGGAAAAATTGGAAGACAAAGCCACGGCCGGCGATGTGGAGGCCCAATACGAAATGGGCTGGCGCCACGCGCTCGGTATGGAGGTGGATCTTGATGACGACATCGCAGTAGAATGGCTCGAACAAGCCGCAGCCGCCGGCCATATGCTCGCCCAAAACAACATGGGCGCCCGCTACTACACCGGCGACGGCGTGGAACAGGATCACAAGCAGGCCTACCGATTCTTCTTCCAGGCCGCCAATCAAGGCGACCGTAAGGCCGGCAAAAACCTGGACGCCGTCGCCCGCCAACTCACCGAAGCCGACCTCGAATCTCTCCGCGCCGAAATGGGCGAAGCGAATTTTGAATCGGAGGAAAACTGACCGCTTCGTTAAAATTCCTGCCCGACCGGAACACTCTTGCTCGTCTTGGCACTTCGCGGTAAGCTCCGATTGTTATGCGAGGGCAATTCATCATTGGTTTCATAACCGGTACACTGGGGTTGTTTTGGCTGGGTTGCGGCATGATGCCCGGCGGCGATACACCGACTCCGCCCGAAGTCATTCTCATCGAGCCACCTACTGCCACGAACCACACCGCCCTGCCCTTGCCCACGCTGGAAACGAACCTCACGCAAACGCCGCCACCGACTCCGGCTCAGGATGATGGCGTGGCCGCGTACAATCTTGCGATAAACAAGGATCAAACCGGTCACCCCGTGGAGGCGGCTGCACTGTACTTGAAGGCCGCCGAACTGGGCGTTCCACAGGCCCAATACAATCTCGGCTATCTCCATGAACATGGCCAATCCGGAATGCAGCAGGATATCACCCTGGCTGTGCAATGGTACGGCAAGGCGGCTGATCAAAATCTACCCGAGGCCCAGCACATGCTCGGCGTGTTGCATACCGAAGGCCGCGGCGTTCCGGCAAATCTAGCCACCGCCTTTAGTTGGTTTGACAAGGCTGCCCAGCAAGATTTTGCCTTGGCCGAATATCAACTCGGCGTCCTGTACGCCGTGGGGCAAGGCGTGGAAGCCAACGCCGAGCAAGCCGCCCAATGGTTCCTGCGCGCGGCCGAGCAAGGTGTACCCGATGCGCAATTTCAAATCGGCCACCGCTACGCCCAAGGCGAAGGCATCGAGCAGGATATTATTCTGGCCTACGCTTGGTTCCACGTCGCTGCGATTGATGGCAGGCATCAGGCGGCCTTAGAGGCCAAGCGCCGCGCCCACGCCCAGATGTCTCCCGAGCAAACCACGGCCGCCCAGATCGCCTATTCCAAACTACTGGAAAAGCTCCGGAATACAACACCTTGAGGTTCTTTCCCTTGCCATTGCCGTCAGTGAAATATTTACCTTCAAGATCACCACTCGCCCGGCAGCAGCTTTGAAGTTATACAGCTTAAGCGCAATCGCCTGACCTGAGCAGAAATGAACCGACGACAAGCCCTTACATTGGCGGCGGCCGGCCTGACCGGCTGCGTCTCGCCCGGCCGATTAACACGCGGCCACATTGATGCGCACAGCCATATCTGGACCACCGAGGTCGATCGCTTTCCCCTGCGCAAAGGCGTGACGATTGAGGATCTGGCGCCGCGCAGTTTCACAGCTGAAGACCTCATCAAGCTCGGCCACACCGAAGGTGTCACGCGACACGTGCTCATTTCGCACCGGCGCTATCACGGGTTTAATAACGACTACTACACCCACGCCGTGGCGGCGCATCCGGGGGTGTTTGCCGTAGTTGGCGCGCTGGACCGCGCGGCCGGCCGCATTGCTGAACGCATGCGCGCCAACCGTCTTCTGGGCATCACCGGCTATCGCATCAAGCCCGAGGACAACCCGCACTGGCTGGAGGTTGATACCATGAAAACCATGTGGCGTGCCGGCGCGGAGCAACGCATCTCCATGTGCCCGCTGATTCGGCCGGAATTTATTCCTTCGCTTGATCCCATGTGCCGACAATTCCCTGAGACCCCAGTGGTGATCGATCATTGCGCCCGCGTGGATCTCGGTCAGGACGACCGGCTCCAGCAACTTTGCGCGCTGGCCAAATATCCCAAAGTGCACGTGAAAGTGTCCGCCTTTTACGCCTTCGGAGCCAAGAAACCGCCCTACGACGAACAGGCACCCAAGGTGAAGGCGCTCTTCGAGGCCTTTGGCCCTCGCCGCCTCATGTGGGCCAGCGATTGCCCGTATCAGTTGAATGACGGCAACACCTACGCCGCCTCCATCGCCTTCGTGCGCGATCGACTGGCATTCCTGAATGCTGAAGACAAAGACTGGATTCTCCGCCGCACCGCCGAACAGGTGTTCTTCGATTAACGCTAGCGCTTGCTGATGCCGCCGTGATGCTGGCTCAGCTGCTCCAGTTTTTCGCCCCATAACTTCTGCGCCATTTCGCGGGCGGGCACGAAGGGGCACTTGGGTTTGGGATTCGAGTGCGTGGCGTCCTGATGCCGCAGGGCGTACTGCGCGCCGGTAAGAACCGTGTCGCTGCCCCATTGGCCCTCGAGCTGTTGCATGGCCGCATCCAGCGCGCCCCAGCGTTCGGCATCGGTGGTGCCCCAGAGCGTGGGCTGAGTGTCGAGTGGCTTGAGATTATTGAACCCCAAACGAATCTGCCGCACCGGCTGCGCGTGCCCGGCCATCACTTCATCAAAGAGCCCCTCGAGCACCGTGTTAATCACGGAGTTTCGAAACTGCGGGTGATCAAAGCGATGCATCGCGCCGCTCTCGGTAAAATCCGTGAAGCGCACCGCCAGACTCAGTTCCCGTGCCTGCAATCCTTCGCGTCGCAGCTGGCCAATCATCCGCGTGCTTTCACTCAGGGCAAATACCAGCGCCGCCGCGTAGTCCGGCTCGTCGTAAGGCAACGTGGTGTTGCTGGAGATCGTAGTGCGATCCTTCACCTCCAACAGCAACGGCTCGTTCCAGCGGCCATTGGCGAACAACCACAACTGTTGCCCCCAAATGCCAAACCGCTGCTGCATTACCGTGGACGGCAACCGCGCCACATCACCGAAGGTCAAGGCGCCCAGTGCCGCCAGCGAACGTTCGCGGCGCTTGCCCACCCCGGCCAGTTCGCTCACGGAACGTTCGGCCAAAAATTCCTGTTCGCGATCCGGCGGCACCTCCACAAAACCCGGCTTAGCCACGCTGGTCGCCAGCTTCGCCATCCACGTGCTGCGCCCCAACCCCGCAGAGACCGGCAGTCGCAGCTCCGTTTGAATGCGATCCCGAAGGCCGTTCACATAATCCGCTGCCGTCGGCACCGTGGTGTCACGCCACACATGCCGGTCCATGCTCGTAAGATCGAGAAACCCTTCATCGATCGACATCGGCACCAGCGTCGGCGTGTACGCCTCCATGATCTGGAACATCTCCTTGGACAACCGCCGATACTCGTCGTACTGCGGTTTGGCCAGCACCCCGTTCGGACACACGCGCTTGGCCTCGAAACACGCCATGCCCGTGTGAATACCAAACCGTTTTGCCTCGCGATTGGCCGCAATCACAATGCCGTCCCCGCGCCGACCGCCACCCACCCACACCGGTCGGCCCGACAACGAGGCATCCAACGCCACCTCGCAACTCGCGAAAAAGGTGTCGCCATCCACATGCAAAATGCGACTGGGCAGTCTCGAAACCATCGGGGAACACGTCCACTCTCCGCGCAAAACCGCGCGCTGTCAAACGTGCCGCACAAGGTGGGACAAATGAGGTCTGAGGGAGTTCATTCATCACAGAGGCATGTCTCTGTGGTGAAAATTATTTCTCCCGCATCACCTCAAACTGGCGGTGTTTGCGCTTGGCCGGGATGACGGTAAAGCCCGGGCTGGCGTTGAATAGATCGGCCAACCGCCCGGCCACGGCGGGGTTCACAGCCTCGCGATGAATGTGCAGCAGATAGCGCACGCGCAGGGGTTCTTCCTGCCGGATCACCACCGGTTCATGACGGCACAACGAGGCGCCCATCCAGCCGTCTTCGCGCACGTGCCAGTGCGAGGGATAGCTGGGATTGGTTTCATGATCAAAATACGTGATGCCCTCGGTCACCGTCACGCGTTTGCCGTTGCGTCGGGCGGCCACTGCGCCGCTGTAATCCATCCACGCCGCCGATTGCCCAAAGATGGCCGGCTCGCCCTGCGCGCCTTCGCTGCTGGTGATTTCCCCGTCGCCCCAATACGATGCCACGCCCGCCGCCACGCGCACGGCGAAGAGGCCGAAGTTGCTTTGTTCCAGCGTCACCTGCGCGGCCTTGGGCGTGAAGGTGGATTGCAGTTCTAGAAACCATTCGCCCTCTGGCCCCGGCCGCATGGAGGCCACCATTTCCTGCTCGAGCACTTCGCGACCAGCCTTATTAATCCAGCCCGCGCGCGTGGCTATGATTGCCTCGTCGTTGCCATCGGCATAGGCCAGCCACAGGCGTTGGCGGATTTGTGTGCCACCGTTTTCACTCCAGTAATCCTCACCATCCACCTTCGCGTGCGCCCACCACACCGAGCGATGGTGGTCATGATTCTGCGCGCCCGGGTGTCCCATGCGCGTGAGAGTGTCGCCCGATGGGCCGATCAGCGGATAAAAAAACGGGCGCGGATATTTCGCGTCAAAATGCCAGCGTGCCCGTTCCTCACCATCGATTTGCAGGGAGACTTGATTATCCGGCATTGGAACGACCTGACAGGTGGGCAATTGGAATGGCATGGCAAATTGAGACACGGATTCCATGGATTATCACGGATTATTTTTGGAGCGGCACGGCATGGTGGCGGGTTGACAATCGCCGAGGTTCGCGCACCCTCGGGCCATGAATCGCCGCACATTTCTGGCCGCTGGCAGTGCCGCTGTCGCCTCCTCCGCCCTCGCGCTGAATCCGCCTCGCAAACTGCGCGTGGGCGTCATCGGTCATACCGGTCGGGGCAATTACGGGCACGGACTGGACACCGTCTGGCAGAAGCTGCCGGACACCGAGATCGTGGCCGTGGCCGATGCTCACGTAAACGGCCTGGCCAACGCACGCAAACGCCTACAAGTACCGCAGGGCTTCGCCGATTACCGCGAGATGTTGCGCAAGGTGAAACTCGATATCGTAGCTGTCTGCCCGCGGCACGCCGATCAACATCACGACATGGCCCTCGCCGCCATCGAGGCCGGTGTGCGTGGGATTTATATCGAGAAACCTTTTGTGCGGACACCCGCCGAGGTCGATTCACTGACTGCCGCCTGCAACAAGCACGGCACCAAAATTGCCATCGCCCATCGCAACCGCTGGCACCCCATGCTCGCCGTGATCGATCAGTTTATTGCCGACGGACATCTTGGCAAGATTCTCGAAATCCGCGGACGCGGCAAAGGCGACCGGCGCGGCGGCGGCGAGGACCTCTGGGTGCTTGGCTCGCATGTGTTGAATCTCATCCACTATTTTGGCGGCAAACCGCTCACCTGCTCGGCCCGGATGTTTCAGGATGGTCAACCCGTCGTCGGCGCGCATGTGAAGGACGGCAACGAAGGCCTTGGCCCGTTGGCCGGCAATGCACTTCACGCACGCTACGAAATGGAGCGCGGCATGATCGCCTACTTCGATTCCATCGCCAACGACGGCACGCAAAATCATGGCTTCGGCCTGCACCTCGTCGGCAGCAAAGGCATCCTCGCCATTCGCAATGACCGCCAACCCTTCGCCTACTGGGTGCCCGGCAATCCCCTAGGCCCAACGCGCGAATCCCGCCCCTGGACGCCCTTCACCACCGCCGGTCCCGGAAAGGAGGAACCGAATCTTCAAGCCGTGCAGGATGTGCATTCCCACGTGACCCCCGCCAAGGATTTGGTCCACGCCGTGCACGATAATCGCCAACCCCTCTGCAATCTGGACGAAGGCGGCATGACGGTGGAAATGATCTGTGCGGTATTTGAATCTCACTGCCAAGGCGGTCGCGCCGTACCTATCCCTCTCAAGGAACGCGGCAACGCACTGGCAAAGCTATAGGAAAACTCATGGAAAACCGGGCACGAACGCCGGCCATTAATGTTGGTCGTCTTCCGAAGGCAGGAGACCGTAACGTGTGAAGATGTAGATAAAGCCCACGAGATACGCAAGGAACGGCACGGCGGACAGCAAGCCGGAGCCTTTCACCATGATCAGGATCGACACCGCGAACAGCACACCCAAGGCAACGGTGATACCGAATGACTTAAAGAATTCCATGCGCTGGGCAAGATAACGGGATTCGCTCGGCACGCAAGGCAATTTAGTAAACGACCTTGATTCCAGGCAACCGCTGCTTGAGCGCATCCACGGCATTATCGCTCACCCGGTTGGGATAAAGATAAACCTCGCGCAGGGAACGGATGTTTCCCAAGGCCGGCAAACCGGCATCCGTCACACTGGTCCGCGCCAGACCGAGCACTCGGAGGTTGGGCATGGATTGGAGATGAACCAAACCAGCATCGGTCACGCCGGTGTTGGTCAGCCACAGCTTCTGGATACTTGCGTGCTGGGCAATGACCGCCAAATCCGGATCACCCAGCGGCCGACCGGTGAAGTTGGCCTCGACCACTTTCCCAGCAGTATCAGGAACCAATTGCCCTCCCAGACCAGTCAGTGCCGTGTTGTTGGGATGAACACCTCCACCCGAGGGCGATCCGCAGCCGGCCCAAATGGGAAGGAGGAGAAACAGAAAGCGCAACCAAGTCATCCGGGCACGCTACACAATCGGGTGTGAGGCGGCAAGATCAGGCCTGCAGATCGAAGCGGACGAGCTTGTCATGACCGACGGCATAAATCTTGTCGGCGGCTTCGTTGAGGTTGAACTCATGGATGTGCATGGGCGCTTTCAGCTCGCGGGTGATCTTCATCTCCTGCGTATCCACAAAGACCAGCCAGCCGCCGTGATCGCCACCGCCGAGCACCGCCCATTTGCCGTCCGGCGCAAACTCGATGTGTTCCACGAGGCCCTTGAAGCTGCCACCGTTCTTGATGACTTTGAGCGATTCGCCTTTTTCCCAGTCAAAGATTTCGAGCCGGCCGGGCGCACCGAGGTGATCGACGTTGCCGATCTTTTCAATGCCGCCGGTGTAGAGCTGTTTGCCGTCCGGCGAAAAACGCAGGCTGCGCAGGCCGCCAATGGAATGTCGGCGGGCGCGCGGATCCCAAGTGTAATGGCCGGGCGCATCGAGGGTTTTCACGGGCTTAAAGGTCTTGGTCTCGCGAATGATTACGTGGCCCAGCTTATCGCCGGTGGCGAGCAGTTGGCCGTCGGGCGAAAAGCCGGCGCATCGCGTACAGGAAGAAGCGCGGCGTGCCCGTTACGATTTGATGGAATCCTGGTGCGCCGAACACGGCATCGAAAACCTTTTCGTGGCGCACACCGAGGACGACCAGGCCGAGACATTTTTGTTCCGGATGAGCCGCGGCAGCGGTCCTGCTGGGTTGGCGGCGATGCCTCTGGTGTCCTATCGCGCCCGGGTTCGGATCATACGGCCGCTTCTGACAATCGGCCGGCAACGCCTGGAAACGACGTTGAAAGCGGCAGGACAGGCATGGGTGGAAGACCCCGGCAATATCGACCGCCGTTATGCCCGGGTCCGGGTTCGCAATCGTCTGGCAGAGCTGGATACCAACGGCATCTCGCCGGCGGCGGTTGCGGGTACCGCGCGCATCTTCGGCCGCCTGCGCGCCGCACGTGAGAATCGGGTTGCTCGGCTGGCCGTAAAGGCTGTGACGATGTACCCTGAGGGGTACGCTGACATCGACAGAATGGCCCTGACCAGGGCCGATCCGGAAATTGCAATGCTTTTGACGTCGGCCCTGATCGCCCAAACTGGTGGCCGGGAATTTGTCCCTAAACGCGCACGCACCGCGAGTTTATTCCGTGCTCTGATTGTCGGTCCGGAGACAATCACCCGCACTTTGGGCGGCTGTGTGATATCGGCCTCTGCTGCGCGCGTTCGATTGTGGCGGGAACCCGGGACCATTTCGCATGAAATCCCCATTTCCGGAGGGATGTCCACCATTTGGGATCGTCGTTTTCTTGTTACCCTCAGGCCCGCTTCACCTAGGGCAGCCATGTCCGTTTCGGCGCTCGGCCGGGGTGGTTGGGAGGCGATCGCTCCCGATATCGGCGACGATTTCAGACA
>CAJWVY010000101.1 GCA_913048135.1 uncultured Verrucomicrobiales bacterium | reverse complement strand
CAAGAAGGCGGCAAGCCCGGTCAAGAAGGCGGCAAGCCCGGTCAGGAAGGTGGCAAACCCGGCCAAGAAGGCGGCAAGCCCGGTCAGGAAGGTGGCAAACCCGGTCAGGAAGGTGGCAAGCCCGGCCAAGGCAAAGGACAGGGCTCTGGCAAAGGAGATGGAGCCAGCAAATCTGGGCAACCTTCGGAAACTGAATCTCAATGGCTGGCCCGCGCGTTGGACCGTTTGGATGCGTCCATGAATCAGCCGCAACGTTTTGACCGGCCCAACCGCCCGGGTAAGCCTTCCGGTCAGTCTGGTGAGTCCGGCCAACCCGGTCAACAGGCTGGAAAACAACCGGGGCAACCCAGTGATCAAGCTGGCCAACCCGGTCAACAACCCGGCAATCAACCGGGACAATCCGGTCAACCCGGACAGGGAGGCCAACCCGGTGGACAGGGCAGTGGCGGCCAGCCCGGAGGCGATCAACCCGGCGGACAGGGGAGTGCGGCGCAACAGGCGATGGAGGCATTGATGCAGGCGGCGGAGGCGCAGGCCCAAGCCATGGCGCAATCCCGCGCCGCCGGTTTGCAGCCTGGTCAGAAGCCGGTGGATAATGGCCAACCCGCTCCCGGAGGCAGTGGCAATATGCCGCCACAGGAGCTGGTACAGGCGGGGGATCCTCCGAAGCTAGGGGAGTTGCCGGATCTCAAGCGCATGAGTGCCGAGGACTGGGCCAAGCTGCCGCCCAAAGTGGCAGAGCAATTATTGGAAAGTCAACGCGAGGCCATGTCGCCGGAGTTTCGCCAGCAAATAAACAATTACTTCCGTATCATCGGAGAACGCGGCCGGCGCAATGCCACGCCGCCTGCGCAGGAGAAATGAGCGCTGTATTCCTGAACCGCCGCCAATGGCTGCTGGGCATGGGCGCTGTGCCGGTCTGTGGCTGGGCCGGAGCGGGTGCACCTCCGAAGAAGGACCGCGTGGATATCGCCATGGATCGGGGGGCGGGCTTTATCCAGAAAATGCAAGAGGTCAACGGGGCCTTCAACGATCCAAAAGCCCGCGAGTCGGCCCGCAATGGATATGCCATGACGGCTCTGGGACTGCTGGCGCTGTGCTCCATTGGCCACCAGCCATCGGATCCTGGAAAGATTGGAGCCTCCATGGGGCGGGCGTTGGATTTTATTTTGCGTAACGATCCGAGGCGCGGAGAGTTAGAGTATTTTGGATCGGATGGTTCGCGCATGTACGGCCACGGCATTACCACCCTGTGCCTGACGGAGATGATGGGCATGGCTGTGAGCAAACGACAGGAGGCGCGAATCCGGTCCGTGGCGCAAAAAGCAGTCACCCTGATCATGCGCTCGCAACGGGTTCGCAAGAGCAATCCCAAGTACCGAGGCGGTTGGAGATATACGCCCGATGCGCATGACTCGGATTTATCGATCTCCGTTTGGCAATTGATGGCCCTGCGCTCCGCGAAGAACGCGGGGTTGGAAGTGGGCAAGGAAGCAATCGAGGAGGCGGTACGTTATCTCAAGCGTAGTTACTTTTCCCCGCGCGATGGGCGCGGCATGCCGGTGAACATGCGGAGCGGTTGCGGTTATTTGCCGGGGCAACCGCCGGAATTTGCTACGGCAGCCGCGGGCCTGTTGAGTTTGCAGGTATGTGGTGAATATGAATCCCCGGAGGTCAAAGGTAGTACTGCCTGGCTCTCACGTGAGGAAGTTAGCACGCGTCTCCAGTGGTTTTACTACGGCATGTACTACTATGCTCAAGGCATGCAAAAGCGTGAGCCAGCCGTGGCCGGTAAGGCCAAGCAGGTGACCGAGGATGTGTTACTGAAGCTCCAGCGGGCCGACGGTTCCTGGGATGGTCACGACGGCATGGAACGCGGTGCCGGCCGCATCTACTGCACGGCTTTGGCGATGCTTAGCCTCTCAGTGAAATATCACTACTTGCCGATTTATCAGCATTGATTTTATTCCGGTATGTCCGGTTGGCTATGTTCCGGCACGGGTTCACTATCCATTGGGGTGGATTCCGGATCTTCCTTGGAACAGGCTGCCATGAGGCTTAACAGGGCGATACTGACAGTCAGCCCTATATTCTGGATTCCAATATTTTTTTTCATGAAAATTAACGGCCGGACTCAGTGGGGGGGGAAGGCAGGGTTGCCGGAGTTTTCCATTCCTTATGCCAGTGAAGGGTCCAAAGGTTTGGTAACTCAACTTCTTCCACGTGAGAGTCGTTAAAGGCGACTAGAACTCGGCCTTGATGTCGGTCACCACAAAAGCGGGCCATGCTTGAGTTATTGCCTCCTTTGTATGTGGTTGGAGGGGCGTTATTTTCCATGGGCCAGCCATCCACCCAGATGCTGTCCGCCAAAATGGGAGCCATGTCTGGCTGGCCTTCCTCCGGGGTTTGATACGTCTTATACCAGTTGGCATGATTTTCATTATACATGTCAAAATGGTTCCAGCCGTTAAATCCATAGCTTCCGTCGACGCGTTTGCCACTGTTCACAGTTGCCACATTATTCCAGCCTTTCCAGCATAAGCGGTTACTACCCCACTGAACGTTGTTTCCAGAACGTGGCCCTGCGGCAGGGCTTTTCAGAATCTTGTGAGCATCACCGGAGTACTGAAATACCTTATGGTACCAGAAATTTCCTTCCCAGGTGGCATTCGGGACATACCCAGGATCGCCTGCCCGATTGCGATACCCAGGATTATAACCTTCATTGTCGCCGCTCCACATGGAGAGTGCTTTTTGTATTTGGCTCAGATTGTTTTTGCTCTTCATCTTGTTGGCCTTCATTTTTGCCTTGGCCAACGTTGGCAGCAACATAGCCGCGAGGATGCCGATAATTGCAATGACAACCAATAGTTCAATCAGAGTGAATGCCTGTTGCTTTGAGTGAATTCTTTTCATGATCATGGATGGAGGGTTGGTCTGCCTAATCCTATTCCAGTAAGCAAGTTTCATACCTGTGATTATTTTGAAAAAACGTGGGTTTTTGAGTGGAAAATATTTTTCGTGGCGTTCATGGAGTGAATTGTTGCGCAAAATGTGCGGTTTACGCGCAGTTTTGTGGGTTGAATCAACGAGGGCTTCCTCCTACTTTCGCTGCTCATGGCAGAGGATGCTTCCCCTTTGAATCCGCCGTTGGCGGGGTTGGAAATGGATCGTAAGGCGGATGAGCCTTGTACGATTGTGATTTTTGGCGCGAGTGGTGACCTGACGGCGCGCAAGTTGATTCCAGCATTGTTTCATCTGTACGAGGAGGGACAGATGCCGGAGTCGTTTCGGGTAGTGGGATTTGCCCGGCGGGAAAAGACCGATGCGGGTTGGCGCGCAGAAATGCGCGAGGGACTCGAGCGCTATTCCCGCACCAAGACGGTGGATGACGCGCAGTGGGAGCAGTTCGCTGCAAACCTGACCTATCATCAGGGCGATTTGACGGACGCCGAAGCGTATGCGGATTTGGCCGCTCGTTTGAAGGAATACGGCGATGAACGGCTGGCCAATAATCTGGTATTTTATCTCGCGATCTCGCCGAGCCTTTTTGGGGAGGTCGTGGATCAACTGCACGCAGCCACGCTCTTGCGGCGTTGGGAGGAAGGCGATTCCTTCTGGCAGCGGGTGGTGGTGGAGAAACCGTTCGGGCACGATTTGCAGAGTGCCCGCGTGCTGAATAATCATTTGCTGCGGCACGCGCGCGAGCGGCAGATCTTTCGCATCGATCATTATCTGGGCAAGGAGACGGTGCAGAACATCATGATGTTCCGGTTTTCTAACGCCATTTTCGAGCAGCTTTGGAGCCGCGAGGCAATTGAGCATGTGCAAATCACCGTCAGCGAAACCGTCGGCGTGGGCAGTCGCGGTGGATATTTCGAGGAAGCGGGCACAATGCGGGACATGATGCAGAATCATTTGCTGCAAATCCTGTCGCTGGTGGCCATGGAGCCGCCGCCTTCTTTGGCTGCGGAGGATGTGCGCGGTGAAAAGGTGAAGGCGCTCAAATCCATTCGCGCCATGACACCCGAGAATGTCGCCCAACAGGTGGTGCGCGGCCAATACTTTGCCGGCACGGTGAACGGCGAAAACCGTAGCGGCTATCGGCAGGAGGATAAGGTGAACCCGGAGAGCAACGTGGAAACCTACGTGGCACTCAAGCTCTTCATTGATAACTGGCGCTGGAGCGGCGTGCCGTTTTATTTACGCACGGGCAAGAATCTCCCACTGCGCGCCAGCGAGGTGCGAGTGCAGTTTCGTCCCACGCCCAATGTGCTGTTTGCCGCGCAGGGAGATTTGGATTTGCTGCCCAACGCACTGACGCTTCGGCTACAACCGGATGAAGGCATCTCGCTGCGGTTTAACGGTAAGGTACCCGGCAACAGCATCAGTGCGCGGCCAGTACGAATGCATTTCGGGTACGACTCGGAATTCGGCGCTTACACCCCGGAGGCATACGAACGTTTGTTGCTCGAAGCGATGGCCGGCGATGCCACGCTCTTTATCCGGCGCGACGAAGTGGAAACGGCTTGGCAGATTGTGGATGATATTCGCGCGGGTTGGGGCGGGCAGCCTTTGACCAACCGCGAGTTTTATGCGGCCGGCACATGGGGACCGATGGCCGCCGAGGATCTTCTGGCGCAGGACGGCTATGCCTGGCATGACCCGCAACCCGCATCATGAGTCATACCCTGTATCATTTTGAGGATGCCGAAACCCTGGCAGCGGCTGCGGCCGAACGATGGCGGGCGGCCTTGTTGGCACGGGATCCGGACCGACCATTCACCGTGGCGTTATCGGGAGGGCGCATTCCCAAGGCCTTGTACAAGGCCTTTGCCGGCTTGGCCGCGGGCGATTCCTTGGAGGGCGTACATTTTTTCTGGGGCGACGAACGCGTTGTGCCGCCAACCGATCCGGAGAGCAATTTTCATTTGGCGGCTGTGCCGTTGTTTCTGGCGTTGAAGATTCCTGAAAGCCAGGTGCATCGTATGGTGACCGAGCGCGATGAGGCGTTTGCCGTGCAACAGGCGGAGGCGGAACTTTGTCGGGTGGCGGAGCTGAACGAGCAGGGTCAGCCGGAGTTGGACTTGGTGTTTCTCGGCATGGGCGAGGACGGGCACGTGGCGTCGCTCTTTCCCGAGGACACCGAGGCACTGGAAACGCCGGCCGTGTATCGGGCGGTGACCGGCCCCAAGCCGCCGCCACGCCGGATTACGCTGGGTTATCCGGCATTGGCCGCCGCCCGGGAAGTGTGGGTGCTGGCATCGGGCGAAGGCAAGAAGGAGGCGTTGCAGGCTTCCTTGGAACCCACTGGTAACACGCCCTTGGCGCGCGTTTTGCAAAGTCGATCCAACACGGAGATTTTCACGGACTTCGTTTTGGCGTAGGTTTCCGGCATGGACGCCGAGCCCCCGCAAACACCCAACACAACGGATTCCAATCAGACCGAGGTCATCCGCGAATCGCCCCTGCGCAGCGTGCTCAAAGCGGTGAGCTGGCGTGTGCTGGCGACCTTGACGACCATGGTGATTGCCTACATCGTAATCGGCGATATCAGCGATGCCCTCAAAATCGGCGCGGTGGAAGTGGTGGCAAAGATGATGATCTATTATTTTCATGAGCGCGCTTGGGCGCAGATTCCGTTGGGCACCGTGCGCCAGTGGGCCGAGCCAAAGAAAAGTTGATGCCCATGCTTTGCCGGAAACTATTTCTGCTGGGGGCGTTTTGGTTTGCAGCGGATTTTCTGGCCGCGGCCCAGCCAAATTTTCTGGTGATTGTCACCGATGACCAAAGGCCGGATACCATTGGGGCCTTGGGCAATCCTCGGATTGAGACGCCGAATTTGGATTGGCTTGTGAAGCACGGGCAATCGTGGTCGAACTTTGTTTGTTCCAACCCGCTGTGTGTACCGAGTCGGGCTGAGATTCTCACCGGCTGCACGGGGTTTCGCAACGGCGTGGTGGGCTTGGGCGGGGAGCGTATGAATCCCAAGCTCACCCTCTGGCCCGCGGCGATGACGACCGGCGGCTATCACGCATGGTACTGCGGAAAATGGATGAACGACGGCCAACCGACCACGCGGGGTTATCAGGAAACGCAGGCGTTGTTCAGCGCGGGTGGGGGTACGTGGAAAAAAGAGCAGGTGGTTCGCGGGCGCAAAGGCCGACCCATTACGGGCTATCGCAATTGGACATTTAAGGATGCGCAGGGCAAGGCGGATCTCACCAAGGGTATCGGTCTCACGCCATTGACCGATCGCCAAATTGGCGATGGTGCCGTGGCGTTCTTGAAACGCAAAACGGAGCGCCCGTTTTTTCTGCACGTCAACTTTACCGGCCCGCATGATCCATTGATCTATCCGCCCGGTTACGAACAAAAGTACACGGCGACCAAAATGAAGTTGCCGGAAAATTTTCTGCCGCGGCACCCCTTTGATCACGGCAATCTTACCGGCCGCGATGAAAAACTGCTGCCTTGGCCACGCACGCGCGAGGCGGTGTTGGAGGAACTGGCGGTGTATTACGCAGTGGTGGATCACATTGACCGCCAGGTTGGCCGCATGCTGGATCAACTGCGCGCTGATGGCCGCCTGGCCAACACGGTGGTGATCTTTACCAGCGACCACGGCTTGGCGCTGGGCAGTCACGGGTTGATGGGGAAACAAAACATGTACGATCACAGCATTCGGGTGCCGTTTATCATTGCCGGGCCGGGCGTAGTGCCGGGCCGGCGCGTGCCGGCTTTTGGATACTTGCGTGATTTGTATCCTACCGTTTGCGAGATGGCGGGCATTGCGATTCCAAAAACGGTGCAGGGCCGAAGTCTGGCGAATATCTTGAAGGGGCAGCAGCATAACGTGCATCCATTTGCCGTCGGGTATTTCCGCAATGTGCAGCGCATGATCTGGATGGAGGAATGGAAGCTGATCTATTATCCGAAACTGGACCGCACGCAGTTGTTTAACTTGGCGGATGACCCGGCCGAGTTGAATGATCTGGCTGAGTCACCGGTTCGCAAAGCCCGCCTGGATCGGATGCGCCACAGTTTAAAGCAGTGGTTTCACGATCAGGGCGATCCGCAATTTCTGCAATGAGAATGGCGTTGTCTTCGGGCAATTAATGTGGTTTTTATAGGCAACGTCGGGCGCGGCCCGTTGCTTGCCATGATCAATCGTATTCTCGTTTGCCTCGATAAATCTACTTACACCGATGCGGCCATTGACTACGCCTGCTGGCTGGCCCGGCATCACGACGCGTCGCTGGAAGGTCTAGTGGTGCTGGATGTGGAGGGCATTGAAAGGTCTGTGGGTGCCGTGCCCTTGGGGGCGATGAAGTTCGCCAAGACCAGCATTGCGGCTAAGGAGGAAAATTATCATCAACTGATGGAAACGTTGCTGGCGAAATTCTCTGAACGCTGCGAAGCGGCCGGTGTGCGGCATACGGAATTCGAAATGCAGGGCGAGCCGGCCGAAGCCATTCTGGAGGAGTCCAATTACTTTGATTGCGTGGTCGTGGGCTTGCGGACCTTCTTTACCTACGAAAGCGGCGCGGGCAAGGATGGCGAGTACGGCACGGCCGATGATGAGCCGGGTGATTCGCTGGAGCAGATTATGAAAACCACACTTGCTCCGGTGTTTGCCGTGCCGCTGAACTGGAAGCCCGACGATCATTTCAGCGCGCTGATCGCGCACAATGGTAGCCCGCATTCCATGCGCGCGCTGCGGCAGTTTGCGCGGTTGTATGGCCGTACACAGGTTTCGGTCAGTCTCATGCACTGCACCGACGCGGCGGATCAATCCCCAGAGATGCTCGGCAAATCGGTCGGCTTCCTAAGAGCTCATGGATTTGCCAACGTGGAAGCCCGCACCGAATCCGGCGATATCCGGGATGTGATGTCTGCGGATTATTGCGAATCGTTTGATCTCGTGGTGTTGGGTGCGCATGGCAAGAGCGGCGTGGTGGAGTTCTTCACTGGCAGCCTATGTAAGGATCTGATTGAGCGCGGGAATAAACCGTTGCTGATCGCCAACGGCTGATTTGGCGTTGCCAAATGCCGCGCGCCCGCGACACTGGGGCCGCATGAAATTCGTTTTTCTTTTTCTCCTGTCCACGCTTGCGGTGGCAGGCGCCGACATTCGCGTGGTGGTTTGGGACGAGCAACAGCCGCGACAAAAGGCGGCGTACGAGAATTTCCTCGGCAACGCCATTGCCGATCATCTCAAGACCAAGCCGGGCCTGAAGGTGCGTTCGGTGCGGCAGGACGATCCCAATAAAGGCATTGGCGCAGATGTGTTGGATAACTGCGATGTGCTCATCTGGTGGGGGCACGTGCGGCAGGGGCAAATTACGCCGACTGATTGCAAGCCGATCATCGACCGGATTCAGGCCGGCAAGCTGGCATTCCTGCCCCTGCATTCAGCACATTGGGCTACTCCGTTTATGGAGGCGATGAATGCGCGTACTAGAGAGGATGTCGCCCGTCTGTTTCCGCGCAACGCAAAGTCACCCAATCTCAAGGTGGAGTATGTGGCGCCCACCGGCCGGATACCGCCGGCCCGCAATAGTCTGGTGACGCCCGCGTATTTGGCGCTGCAGCGGCGTGGAGTGGTGACCACCGTGCGTGTGGATTTGCCTAATTGCTGCTTCCCAGCCTATCGCGGGGATGGCAAACCCAGCACGATGCACACGCTGTTGCCCGAGCATCCGATTGCCAAGGGCCTACCGAAGACATGGACGATCACCAAGACGGAGATGTACGATGAACCGTTTCACGTGCCGCAGCCGGATCAGGTGGTGTTCAAGGAAACCTTTGCCGGCGGCGAATGGTTCCGCAGCGGGAGCGTGTGGAATCTCGGGAAGGGAAAAGTATTTTACTTCCGACCGGGCCACGAGACGTATCCGGTCTTCAAGGAAAAGTTCCCACTGCTCGTGATTGAAAATGCCGTGCGTTGGTTGGCGGCGGAATTGCCTAAGGAGAAATAATGAAAAAATTAATCGCACTCGCAGCAGCGTTGTTGACCGTGGGATGTCACTCGTTGGTCCCCGATGAAAAACTCTATTTGGCTACGCCCCTGACGGCGACCAATTCCTTTACCACTGGGATCGAGGGACCGGCTTGTGATCGGGCGGGGAATATTTTCGCGGTCAATTTCGCCCAGCAACAAACCATCGGCCGCACCACGCCTGCCGGCCAGTCGGAGGTGTTTGTCACGCTGCCCAATGACAGCGTGGGGAACGGTATCCGGTTCGATCGCGCCGGACGCATGTATGTGGCCGATTACGTGGGCCACAATGTGCTGCGGATTGATCCGGGCACGCGAGCCGTTGAGGTATTGGCGCATGAGCCGATGATGAATCAACCCAACGACCTCGCCATCGCGCCCAACGGTACGCTGTACGCCAGCGATCCGAACTGGGGCGCGAAGACCGGTCAATTGTGGCGAATTGATCCGGACGGCACCACCACGCGGTTGGCGGCGGATATGGGAACGACCAATGGCGTGGAGGTGAGCCCAGACGGCAAGCGGTTGTACGTAAACGAAAGTGTGCAGCGCAATGTGTGGGTGTTCGACATCCAGCCAGACGGCGGAGTGGCCAACAAGCGGCTGCTGCGGCAGTTTCCTGATCATGGTTTTGACGGCATGCGCTGTGATGCGGACGGCAACCTGTACATCACACGCTATGGCAAAGGCACCGTGGCCGTGCTCTCGCCGGAAGGTGAAGTGCTGCGGGAGATTAATGTGCTGGGCGCGCGCCCAAGTAATCTCTGCTTCGGCGGGCCAGACGGCCGGACGGTGTATGTCACCGAAGTAGAACACCGGCGGCTGGTGCAGTTCCGTGTGGAAACACCGGGCGCGGCCTGGACCCGTTGGGAGCGTTAGACGGACGGTGCCGCAGTGCACAGCTCGATGCTGTGGCCATCGGGGTCGGTGACGTAAATTTGGAACGCGCCATCGGGCCGCATGCGGCGTTCGTAGTACTCCTCGCCCAGCGCCTTCAAGTGGGCTTCCCACGCGTCCATATCGTCAATCAACAGCGCGAAATGGTTGCTCTTGGGATGCGAATGCACGGGCTGATCGCGTTCACCAATGAGATGCAGTTCCTGCGCGGTGCCGAGCTGATACCAGGCGCCGGGGAAATCAAAGGCCGGTCGCGGGATTGGCTGCAGCTCCAGCACGCGCTCATAAAATTCGCAGCTCGTCGCCACATCCTTCACGTGCAACGCCACATGATTCAGCTCCCGATGCTCCATGGCCGGAGGCTAATGGATGGAGGAGATGCAAACAACCCATTCCGGTTGAGCACCAAAAAAGACCCGCCAAATGGCGGGCCTTTTTAATTTGTTTTAATTTGGGTTGCGGATCGTTACTTGGCTTCCACGCCCAGCTCCTTGAGCGTCTTAGCGGCGTTGGCACCGTCCTGGCCGGCTCGCACTTTCTTGTCAACCTTCAGGATTTTGCCGTCCTTGCCGATGTAAAACGTCCACCGAAACGGCACGGGCCGCGAGTCCGTCACCACGCCGTAGGCGCGGGCGGTCTTCTTGGTGGGATCGCTCAGGATCGGGTAATCCAGCTCCAGCGACTTGGCAAAATTGATGTTGCCCTTGGCGCCTTCGGCCGGATCACAACTGGCCGTGAAGTAAGCGACGTTGAATTTCCTCAGCTCCTTGCCGTTCGCACGGAACGACTTGCATTGAGCTGTTCAGCCACCGGTGAACGCCTTGGGATACCAGGCGATCACCACAGCTTGTTTGCCTCGGAATTCCGAGAGCTTGTACGTTTTGCCGTCACTGCCTTGCAGTGCGAAATCCGGAGCCGCATCGCCGACCTTCAGGTCCGCAGCGCCCAGAATTCCAGTGGCAAAACCCGCCATGAGAATCAGGATTTTTTTCATTGGTCTGGGCCGACGCATCACGCGCCGGTTTGTGGTGCGTAGCGTAGGGCTGTGGCTTTCGATTGCAAGGCACTTTTATGCCGGGATGAGCGGCTGCATGGGCGTGTTATCCAAATCCGGGGTGGACGCCGTGGCCACACCGGAGAAGCGGTCGCCTTCGCCGAAGGATACCACGACCTGATCGCCTACGATCAGGAGCGAGTAGACGGTCAAAAATCCGCGCCAAAACCCTTCACAATCCCCGCCGGATATCACCGGACGGTTGCTGATTTGCATTGGGCGAAGAGACGCGCCGTCCAGTTGCACGAGATAATCGTGATACACATGATCAGCGTCTTTCTGGTGGACGAGCATCCAGTAGTGTTCTCCCACGCGCTGGGGCACTGTGCTGTTCGAGATCATCCGGGGCTCTAGGCCGTTGGTCAATAGGCCGAGCACAACTCGATCTTGTAGTTCGAACTGGGCGGTCTCCAGATCGTTGACTTTCGTGAGGATGTACTCTGGGAAGAACGAATAGAGGCAATGCAATGAGCGTTCACCGGGAATCATCACCCAGTTTTTTTCCACCAACTGCACCGGCACCCCGTGCAACTGGATAGGATTGATCAATGTGATCGTGCGTTTCCGG
>CAJWVY010000100.1 GCA_913048135.1 uncultured Verrucomicrobiales bacterium | reverse complement strand
CGCGTCGGCGGACGCCACCGCCTGCTGGGCGCTCATAGGGGTGACGTCTGACGTCAGGGCGGTGCCCAGCTCAATAATCCCCGCCGGAAGCTTCGCCGGCGCTCGGCGCTTCTTCATGAAGTAGACACCGAGAAGGAGGGCAGCAGAGGCGCTGGCGGCGATAGCAACGAGTCCGCCCATGCCCATACCTCCCATACCAGGGGTCATTCCGCCCATCATGCCACCGGTCATGCCCATGGTGCCTTGGAGGCCGTTTACGGCACCCATGCCTATGCCTCCTGCTTGGGAGCCCATGCCTTGGAGGCCACCCATGATGCCCATGGACGTACCGAGACCGCCCATGGTGAATTGGGCAAAGAGGGCCGGGGAAGCGGTACTCAGAGCTATAATTAAGATGTGGGTGAGGGGACGCATGGTGGCGTGTTCCTTGGTTATTGGACGACTATTTGCGCGTGTTGGCTACGATATTTTGTGTACAATGACCGGCTCGGGCCAAAATGTTACGTAAACGTACTATCTTGTGCATTGCTGTCAACTTCTTTGGGGAGTTTTTTGCGAAAAGTTATCGAGGCCTTGTTCCTCGCCGCGGGCGGTTTTGACGGCTTCGTTGTAGGCTTGGATGATGTTGGCTTCGTGGATGATGCCGGTTAGGCGCTGGGTTTTAGTGTTTTCTACGACGGGAATGCTGACGCCAACGAATTCTTCGATGATTTCGAACCCTTGGTTGAGGTCTGTATCTTCGGTCAGGATATGCTCGGGTTGGGTGGCCAAATCGGCGGCGGTTTGGTTGGCACCGGCTTTCAGGGTGTCCCACGCGCCGGCGAGGGTGATGACGCCCAGTAATTTTTGGTCGGAATCGACGACGTACAAGTCGGCTTCGGGGTGGGCGCGGAGGGCTTGTTCTACTGCGGCCAGATCGGCATCGGGGGAAATGGTTTGAAATCCGGTTTCCATCACTTCGCGAATGCGGCGGCGTTGGAGGATAAGCACTTCGCGGCCGGCGTTGATGTCGAATCCGGCGGCCTGAACTTGAAACAGGAAATAGGATCGAGCGAAATATTTGTTGGTAACGAGGTTGCTGATGACCACGGCGACCATGACGGCGGTGGCGACGGAGTAGTTTTGGTTCAGCTCAAAGACGATCAGGATGGTGGCGATGGGTGCGCCGACAACGGAGCTGATGCAGGCGCCCATGCCGGCGAGTGCAAAGATCTGGTAGTAGCTGGCATCATACGCCATGGCCAATGCCGCCCCGACCATTGCGCCAATGCAAAGGGCAGGGCCGAACACGCCTCCGTGCATACCGCTGCCCAGGCATAGGGCGGTGGCGGCGATTTTGAACACGATCAAAAAACACAAGAGCTGCAGGACATACTCGGTGCCTTGATCCTGAATCACCTGTGTGGTGGTTTCCTCCACGAGCCCCAATAGGTTGGGCAGCCAGATGGCGACGATGGCGATGGCGAAACCGGCGATGGCCGGCCGACTCCACAAGGGAAGGTTGGTTTTGTCTACTGCCTTTTTCACGCTCACCAGACTGCGCATGTAAATGATGGCAAAGAGGCCGGCGATGAGTCCCACAAAGGCGAAGAGCGGATATTGCCCGAGGGTGAGTTCGGCCGGGGCCGTGAGATTTTGGAAGCCGTCAAAGAAACGGCCGTGATGAATGGCGACTGCATTCCCTGCGACGGCAGCGATGGTGATGGGTGCAAAGGCCCGGAGCGAGTAATGGCCGATGATGGCTTCATGGGCAAAGATGACCGCCGCGATGGGGGTATTGAACGAGGTGGCAATGGCGCTAGCTACGCCGCACCCGAGGAAAGTGACGGTGTTGGTACGGCCGAGATTGAAGATTTGGCCAAAGCCGGAGCCGAGCGTGGCGCCGAGGTGTACGGCGGGGCCATATCGGCCGACGGAGGCGCCCAAGCCGATGGAGCTGGCGCAAATGAGCGCGGTGGAGATGCCCTCGCGCACAGGCATTATGCCGTCGTTATTGATACGGGCGATAATGGCGTCGGCCGGGCCGTGGCCGCGCGGAAGTTTCAGGGCCACATACAACAGGCCAATAAACAGGCCGCCACCGCTGAGCGCAGCGAAGATGTGCCATTTGGGAACATCGGTGAATGAGCCTTGTTTATACTGAAAGAGCAAGGGGCCGGGGGGATCCGCGGCGGGGAGCATTGAGGCTAGATTGGTTTTGGTGTTTTCGGTGGGCGCTAGGTTTTGGCCCTCAAATTGCAACTGAAGGGGCTCGGCCAATGCCTCGGACTTGATGTGAACTTTGCCCGCGGCATAAACCCATTGGGTGTGATGGGCCGGCAAGCGAATGCCATCGCGCGTGGTGACAATGGTGCAGCTGCCGTTGGTGGGCCATTGGGTTTGCTTGAGACCGTCTAGTCCGTGGATATTGTTGCCGCGAAAATCAAACTGCAGGCTGTTTCGGGCATCGAACTTGTGCGTGTATCGGCCGCTGGGAGTATCGCTGTGATCAAAGTACACCCAGTTCACCACGTGCTCGAAGGTTTTCATAAACCCGAGCGTGGCATAGGAAACGCCGGCTCCAATTACCACCGAGAGTACTAGCAAAAGCAGCAGGTTGGTGCCGGCTTGGTAAGGCGGCTTTTGCTGGCGATCAAAGAATTTGCGAATGGACTCCAGCATGCGGTATCACAGCCAAAGTTTTTGTATAAAAATCCGTCAACAAAAGCAACGCTGCTGTGCGTTAAGCCTCGGTGCCAGCCAGTACCACATCGAATCGACCGGCCAAATACTCGCCGTGATCACAGCGGGTTTTTTGGAGCGTAACAATCAGGGGCGAACGACTGGCCCAAGGATCCTTCGCGATGTGAGGGTCGCCCTTGAAGTAGCACTGGGTAATGAGCCGTTGATGACCTTTGGCCTGTGCCATGTAATGAATATGCGAAGGTCGCGTGGAATTGCCCACGCCATAAGCGGCGGGCTTGATGGTTTCGTATTCGTAATAGCCGAGCTCGTCAGTGAGTAGGCGGATGCGGTTTTTGAAATTGGCGCGAGTCGGTTGGGCGCCACCGGAAAACTGGCGGGCTTCGGGCAGAACCGCGCGCTTGTCCGGCCGCTGATGATTTTGGAAATCATATTCGCCCTTGTGATCGGCCTGCCAAATATCGAGCACCGCATTGGCCAGCGGCTTCTTAGTGGTGTGGCTCCATACCCGTCCGCGCATCACGAGCAATTCCCCAGGCGCCATCGGGGGTGTCACCTTGCCTCGGAAAGGCGCGCCACTGGCCCAGAACGGCCCGAGGATGTCCGGGTGCGTGGGTTGAAATTTTCCCTCCGGCGCGATTTCTTGACCGGTGGCCTGCAGATAATGGATGTAGCCATGGGCATCCTCCGTGACCGGCGTGGGTGCGGCATGAGAATGCAGGGTGAGCGCGCTGCCGGTGGCGGCTAGCCCCCCTAAGGTCAGGAAATCACGACGGGAGGAGGAGGCTTGGGGTTGTGGATTCATGGTGAATTAGTGGTGAATGCAGGGCGAATAGTTACGAACAACCGCTAGTTGTGGGTGGCTGTGAGAGGAATATACTTCGTTGATGTCCAAACTCCAAATTCTTTTGGGTACAGCCGCGTTGGCTATTCTGTTGAACGGATGTGCCTCCAACGGAACCCAGGATTCCACTTCGGGCCGTCTGCAAGAACCCGAGACGCCCGTGCGTGACCTGGTGATCCCTCCCTTGCCGGGATTGGGCGCGACGCCTATTGTTACGCGCAACTCCGGCTGATTGAGCTGGTGTGTTCCGCGGCTTTTCGCCGCCCGCCATCTTCGCTAGGCTCTGCACATGCTTTGGGTGCTACTGGCCATTTTGTTCGTGGTGCCTCTGGTGTTGTTTTACCTACTGGCCATCCGGTCAGTGGATCGCTTTGCGCCGGCGCCCTGGTGGTTGTTGTTTCTCTGCCTGATGTGGGGTGCGGTGGGTGCGGTGGTGCCGTCAGTGGCCGCCAGTATGTTTGGTCAGGAGGCCTTGGATTGGGCGTTTGATGCGGATCTATCGGAACGCGGCGCGGAATTATCCGAAAATATTGGCGCTACGGTCATGGCACCGTTGGTGGAGGAACCGGCCAAGGCTTTGGGGTTGCTAGTGATCTATGCTTTTGCGCGCCGGCGAGTGCATGAAACGCACGGCCCGCTTTCAGGCGTGGTGTTGGGCGGGACGATCGGCTTGGGCTTTACTCTTACCGAGGATATTCTCTACATCGTCGGTGCAGCCGAAGAAGCCGGTGGCGCGGGATTCATCGGCGTGTTTTTTATCCGCACCATCATGCTTGGCATGGGGCACGCGACGTTCACGGCATTCACCGGCTTGGGTTTTGGTTTGTTTGCCACGATGACATCCGGCTGGCGTTGGGTAATGCCTTGGCTGGGATTGGGCGCGGCAATGATCGCGCATGCGGGTCGAAATCTGTTCAGTTCATTTCTCACCATGGATGGCTTTGGGGTGGTCATGGTTTTGTTGCTGCATGCACTGGTGATGCTGATGTTCTTTGGGTTATTGATCGGGATGGCGTATCGGGACCGCAACCGGGTGCGGGCCGGGTTGCGAGGTGTGGTGGGCGTTTTGATCACGAAGGCGGAGTACGAATGCATCATCAGCTCCTGGATGCTTTTGCCCGGATGGAACTTCATTCAACTCATGGGCCTGCCGGGCGGGTATCGGGAGGCGCGCGAGAAGCAGTTAAATTGTTTTCGGTTGGCGTTCATACGCAATCGGGCACGGAATGAACATGCAGAAGGCCATGCTCCGCCGGTGTTGGACCCAGTCGAAAACGAAGCGATTACCGCCATTCAATTGGCTAACGCACGCGGAGTGATACTGGCGCGGAATATCGAATCGTTTAGGGCCGGTGGGGGTCGGGTTCCTCGAAGCGAATGACCGTTTCGCCGGCTTTGGCGAGGCCGAGCTTTTCGCGGGCATAACGCTCCACGGTCTCAGGATCATTGCGCATGGCCTCGATGGCCAGCTTGCGGCGTTCGGCGGTTTGTTCCTCGGCGGCGACTTCCTGTTCCAGTCGAAGGATTTCCGCGCGCATGCGCTCGTTTTGTTTGATGAGAGGGAGATACCAAACGGCGACAGCGATCAACGCGGCAATGATGAGTAGAAACACCACTGCCTTTGTTAGTTTGTCCCAAATTCCTAGATCGACCCTCCTTTCGCTCATGCGAAAATCAAGTTGTTAACCAAAACTGGTGAACAACTCAAGGTTATTCGCGGGCGGTGAATAGTGCCTCAGGCGCGCGGATGCGCGTCGTCGTAGGCCTGCTTGAGTCGGTCAGTGGTGAGGTGTGTGTAGACCTGGGTGGTGACGAGGTTTTCGTGCCCGAGCAGTTCCTGCACGCTACGTAGATCGGCACCACGGTCGAGCAGATGGGTGGCGAAGCTGTGGCGTAGCTTGTGCGGCGTGAGCTTGGGATCGAGCCCGGCGATTTCCAGATAATGTTTGAGGTTCATCTGGATCAGCCGCGGATAAAGCGGGCGGAGATCATTGGGGTTGGCGAGAAACACCGGCATCTCGCCGGTGGGCGGATGCTCGAGAGCCGCCCAGTAATGCGCAATAGCCTGCAGAGCGGGCTCGCCGATGGGTAGCTGCCGTTCCTTTTTGCCTTTGCCGTACACGCGCACGAGGCGCTGGGTGGTGTCCAGATCCATCACGCGCAGGCTGCATAATTCGCTGACGCGTAGGCCGCAGGAATAGATCACCTCCAGCACGGCGGTATCGCGCAGGTACGGCGCGGGATCAATACTGTCCGGCTCCTCGGCTTCCTTGCGGGCACTGGCCAGCTCTTGCAGGGGAGCCTTCAGCAGGGCGAGCGTTTGTTCGGGCGTGAGAAACTGCGGCAGACGTTTTTCCTTCTTGGGCAGTACGATCTCTTTCACCGGCGAGGCATCGAGTTTTCCGCGGCGCATGAGATGTTTGTAAAAGGATCGCAGTGCGGAGAAACGCAGTTGGATGGCCGAGCGACTATAATTACCCCGTCCGAGAGAGCGAAGGTATCCACGGAAATCGAGCTTATTGAGTTCCAGCCAGGCCGGCGGTTGATTGCGTTCGGTGGTGTACCAGTCGGTGAATTCGTCAAGGGCCTGACGGTAATTGCGTTGGGTGTACACCGATGTGCCCGCCTCGGTTTGCAGGTATTGCAGGAATGACAATACCAAGGCGTCTTCGGTTTCGATGATTTCGGTGGCCCTCCTCGGCACGTTTGTACGCTAGCAGAAAAACGGGAGGGAAGCGAGTCTAGGCCTTCTTGGCCGATTTTTTCTTGGCGGCTTTCTTCTTCGCCGGGCGCGGCGGGAATTCCCAGCCGAGCTTTCCAGTTTGCTTGTCCAGTAGCAGATGCGCGGAAAAGGGGCGGCCTTTCTTCGAGATGAAACCGGCGACGACGTCGGTCTTGCCCTCGATGAACAGCTTCATCGCCTGATCAGCGGGGATCTCTTTCTTGAGAATTTCTTTGGCGATGCGCGTGCCGTTTTTTTGTTTGGCCGGCGCCATGTCCGGACAAAGATAAGCGCGGTCGGTTTCATAGACCTTAGCCAGTGTACCGTCTTCCAGGGGTGCTTCGCAGAGCAATTGATCATCGGTGAGGTTGTCCGCCTCGGTCTCGCGTTCTTCGTCGCCTTCAAATACAAACTCCGGCTTCCAGCCGCCGCGAGCGCCTTCTACCATTTTCAGCTCAGCCACAAACGGCTGGCCGAACCGGTTTTTGAAATCTTCAAACGGCCCGATGCGGCCGTTGCCTAACAGTGCCTGCACTTCCTCGGGCTGCAACTTGTGGCTGGCGATGTATTTGTTCAGCTTGAATTTACAGTCGGCCGATGTGCATTCGTAGTTACCGTCGGTTTGCTTCAGCGTGGTGGCGCTGCAGCTGGGGCAAACGGCTTCGACATCTGGATAGCTACGGTTGGCCAACTCGGTCATCTTGTCCTTGGTGGCATTAACAATCGTCTCGGTGAGCGACTTAATCTCGTTCATGAACACCTCGCGGCTGAGCTCGCCGGTCTCCATTTGCTTGAGTTTGTACTCCCAATCGCCGGTCAGCTCCGGCGAGCGCAGAGCGTCAATGCCGATGTCATCCAGCAAATCAATCAACGCGAGGCCTTTGTTAGACACCACCAAATCGCGCTTCTGCTGTTCATGCCGGAACACATACTTGTGCATGATCAGTCCCTCGATAATGGCCGCGCGGGTGGCTGGGGTGCCCAGGCCGCGTTCGCTCATGGCCTCGCGCAATTCCTCTTCGTCCACGCGTTTGCCGGCCGTTTCCATGGCCGAAAGCAGCGTGGCCTCTGTGTACCGTGCCGGCGGACGGGTTTGTTCGCTCTTAAGATTCACCTCCAGCACCTTGGCTTCCTCGCCGGTCTCGGCGGGCACCAGTTCATCCTTCTCCGCGGCGACTCCGGGCCGGCGGCCGTATACCTCTAGATAACCGGGCGTGACCAGAATCTTGCCGGTGGTCAGAAATGAATCTTGCTCAATGCGCGTGATACGGCGCGTGTTTTCGAACTCAGCCGACGGATAAAAGATCGCCACAAAACGACGCAGCACGAGGTCGTAAATCTTCTGCTCCTGCTCTTTCAGGCCCGCGCCGGGAATTTTTCCGGTGGGAATGATCGCGAAGTGATCGCTGATTTTGGCGTTGTTAAAAATACGTTTGTTGGGCTTCACCCAATCCTGATCCAGCACCTTGCCGGCCGCGGCGATCACCTCGGGCGCCAGCGTGGCGCTGGGGTTGGCCTTGGCAAATCCGCCGAGATTGCCGCGCACCGTGCCTAAGTAATCCTCTGGCAGACATTTGGAATCGGTCCGCGGATAGGTCAGCAGCTTGTGCCGCTCGTAAAGGGCCTGCGCGATCGCCAGCGTGTTGCGCGCACTGAAACCAAACCGGCTGCTGGCTTCGCGTTGCAGCGTTGTGAGATCGTACAACTGCGGCGGCGCCTGTTTGCTGGGCTTCTTGGTTTCCTCCACGATGCCCGTTTGGCCGGTGCATCGTTCGACCACAGCACTGGCTTCGGCCTCGGACCAAATCCGTTCTGCTCGCGCCTGATCATCGCCTTCGGGCTTGGAAAACTCTTCACGAAACCAGCGGCCTTCGTAGCGGCCCGCATACACCTCAAACTCCGCGTGCACCTCCCAGTAATCGCGCGGCACAAAATCGCGGATGGCGCGTTCGCGTTCACTGAGGATCGCCAGCGTGGGCGTCTGCACGCGGCCGGCTGAAGTCATGTTGAATCCGCCATGGCGTGAGTTGAACGCCGTCAATGCTCGCGATCCATTCAATCCCACGAGCCAGTCACTCTCCGATCGGCACAAGGCTGCATCGGCCAGCGGCTTCATGCGGCCATCCTCGCGTAGCCGGTCGAATGCCTCCAGAATCGCGCCGTCAGTCATGGATTGCATCCACATGCGCTTGAGAGGTTTATCCACCTTGGCCAGAGCCATTATGTAGCGGAAAATCAATTCCCCTTCGCGGCCGGCATCGCAGGCATTCACGATGGTGTCGACCTCTTTATTGCGGATCAGCCGCAGTAGCAGTTTGAGTCGGCTCTCGCTTTTCTCAATCGGCTGGAGTTCGAATTGATTCGGAATCACCGGCAGATGCTTGATGCCCCATGGCAGTTTTTTGCCGTTCGGGCCCTCGGGCATTTTTAACTCCACCAAATGCCCTACGGCCGAGGTAATGATCGCCGCGTCGTTTTCGAAATAGCTATTCCGGTCCTTGCCCTTCTTGGAGAACTTGCCCAGGTCCTTACCCAGCACACGCGCCAAGTCCGTCTGAACGGAAGGTTTCTCTGCGATGACCAGTGTCTTGCCCATTCGTGAATGGCGGGGTTTAGGGGTCGCCCGGGTTTTTGGCAACCCTTTTCCTGACGGCACGAAGTGCCGGTTTATTTGAAAAAACTTTTTTGGCGCGGGTTTCCCGATTCTTTTATGCTACCTTTTGTCCCGATGGTTAAGGGATATTTTGCCGATGACGCCACACGTGCCGAACGCGTGCAAAAGCTCTTTGACACCATCGCGCCGCGCTACGATTTGATCAATAATGTGCAGAGCTTCGGCCTGCATCACCACTGGAAACGCCGTTTTGTGGCATTGGCCGATCCAAATGTGGAGGATCACGCTTTGGACCTCTGCTGTGGAACCGGCGACGTGTCCTTCGCGCTCGCCGATAGCGGTACGCAGGTGACCGGCCTAGATTTTAGTCAGGTGATGCTGGACCACGCCAAGGTCCGCGATGAGCTGACCCGCGTCACCTTCCAGCGCGGCGATGCCCTAGCCACCGGGTTTCCCGATAACCATTTTGAGATCGTTACCATCGCTTACGGACTGCGGAACCTGGCCGATTTCGAGGGAGGGTTGCGTGAAATGTACCGAGTGGCCAAACCGGGTGGCCGGATTATGGTGCTGGATTTCGGTAAGCCTTCCTTTGCCCCGTGGCGCTGGGCGTACTTCACTTATCTAAAGTGGATGGTCCCGGTGTTCGGGAAAATCTTCTGCCGCGACGCGCCGGCTTATGCGTACATTCATGAATCTCTAGAGCATTACCCAGCGCAAGATGGCGTTGACCAAATGCTGCGCAATCTCGGCTGTCACAACGTTGCCATCCACCGCATCTTGGGCAGTGCGATGACGATTAATTACGGGGTGAAATAATTACTGCGCTGTGGCGCTCATGTCTCGCATTAGCGAGAGCGCGGTGGCTTCGGTGAGCTGACGGATGTCGTAGCGCATGAGTATGCGCGCGGCGGCACCGGGTTGGGGGAAGAGATCGAGCACGCTGGCCTGACCCACGATGGTGCCATCGGCAGCCTTTGTGGCGGTCACCTGAATGTCCGGCACGGTGTAGGATCTTTCGCCATTCAACCCCACGACCTTCAAGTCGCGTTCGCTGATTAAAATCTCCAGCGACAATTCAGGGAGATTGGTCTGCGCCGCATCCACCAAAGTCACCCCGGCCATGCGCAGAGGACGGCCGAACAGTCGTTCAACCTCGCGTTTGGTCTGTTGGGTGGCGAGTTCGTTGGTATCGAACAGGCGTCCGGGAATGCCGCCCGCTGCGGGGGCGCCGCCGGTCGGAGCGGCTCCGGCAGGCATGGGCAGGCCGGTGGCCGGATCAATCGCGGGCGCGACGCCGCCGGAGACGATGGGTACCTGCGGCACCTGTACGGCGCCTTTGGGCAGGTTAACGCGGACATCAATCTTGGGCGCGCCGAGCTTAGCGTAGGTGACCTTGAATTCATCCAGAATCGCCTTGGCCTGTTCGGCCGTGTAAAGGACATGCAGTGGGGTGGCGGGTGATTCGGTGTAAATGAACTGCTTGCCGGACTTGGCCTCGGCATTGTTTTGGTACACCGGCACGCCGTTCACGCGGTGGACCGTGGGTGCGGGCGGTACAGTGGCGCAGCCGAACAGCACGAAGACGGGCAGGGCAAGGGCAATTGTTTTCATGTGATTAAATCAGCGCGATAGCCGCACGCGCACGGTGTAGTTTTTGGCTTGGGGATTGAGCGAGGTAAACAGCACGGTTTCCTGCGCGGTCTCATCAAGAATCAGTGTGCGGAAAGGCGTTTCATCGCCGGTGGCGAAGCCCTGCTCGTCCTTAAAAATACAGTTCACCTGCAGGTCCAGCCGTTTGTTGGCGCGGTTCAAAATATTCGCGCGAACCTGTAGTCGGCCATCATCCAACACGGTCTCCTGCAACGCCGTGCATTGCACGAGCTGGCTGCCGAGCGAACCGAGCGCGACGAACTTGCTGTTATTGGCCTGAACCGATTTGGTGACAGACGGCGTGCCGCAGCCGAGCAGGGCCAGAGCGGTGGTGAGGGTGAGCAGGTGTTTCATGAATCTCCTTTATCGGTCGGCCACCAACACCACAGTGTCGCGGCCGGCTTGCACGGTTAACAATACACTTTTTTTGCGATCGGGCAAGGCTGCGCCGGTCGTATCGAGAAAGTCCACGGTGGCGGGATGTTCGCCTGCGGGTAACTGCAGCGCGGCGAAGCTGAGATGTTGCGGCAGGTTGTTCCAAGTACGTGTATCGGCGCGAGGTTCAACGGAGTTGCCGATGAATTTTCCCACCAAGCCCACGCCCAGCAATGCCAACCCCGCATCGCGGGTGTCCTCATAATCCACCAGCACCACCCCAGGCACAGTGCCAATATCCCCGATGGTGTCGCCAACCTTTTTTACGTTGGCTTTGCGGGCCAGTATCAGATCCATCGCACGGCTGCCGCGTGTGGAGGCTTGCAGGGTTAGGTTGTCAAAAACCGGAGCGGTCACCGTTTGGCCAGCGGCTGTGATACGGATCTGGGCAACATCGGAATGACCGGCATCGTAAACTAGTGCTTCACCGACATCGCCGCCGGATTTTTTCACCGGTCCAAACCCGGTCTGCAACACCAACAACGTATTGGCCGCCGGATTGTAATCGGGCAGGGCGATGGCGCCGGCGTGTTCGCGGGCGCGTTGCAGGGCGGCTGAACCGTCCTTGCCGAGCTTG
>CAJWVY010000099.1 GCA_913048135.1 uncultured Verrucomicrobiales bacterium | reverse complement strand
GTGACCGAGGGCTTGGGCCAAGCCAAGAAGTATGCGGAGCGTTTGCAGGCGCGTTTCACTTATTCCACAAATGGCGTGGGCCTTTACCAAGTGGATATGGAGACAGGCGAGGAAGGGGAGATAGAAAATTATCCCACGCCCGATGAATTGTGGGAGGCCACCTTCGCCGAGGCGAACCAATCCTCCACCGGCTTTCGGTATGTTCTGGTGCAGGGCAAGCCCGTCGTGAGCGAGGGTAAGCTATTGGAAAACACATTCCCCGGCCAGGGACTGCGCGCGCCGGTGAAGTGATCAACGCTTCTTTTTCTGATCGAGCACATTCACCCGGCTCCGCTGTCGCGTAAGCTCAAGAATCTGAGCGGGCGTTGCGATGCGGGAAATGTTCAGGTAATCTGGCTGCACCTTGTCATTTTCCGGATAACCCTTTACGTGGACCGTGGCAATTTGCTCAAACAACGCCGCCAGTGCCACCTGACTCGAGGTCGTGTCGTACCCCCACAAAGTCACCGGACACACATAACCCAAATCCTGCACCAAACGAACGCACCGGCGTACATCCCATACTTGCATACCGGCTAGGGTTTGCCCTAACAGCATAAAGCGTCTTCGTGAGTGTGTAATATGACGTTCATCCTGCGTCATTGCACTCAACCCAAACCCACGCGGCATGAAGGCCACGAACACCACATCTCCCTTTCGAACCCCAGCCATGCGTTTTTCAATGGCCTGTTGTTCTTTATCCGTCACCGGTGCATCCGCTTTGATTTTGGCGAGCTTCAATTCCTCACCCCAAACATCTGCAAAAGCCGGCCGCCCCAACCTTAAATATTTATTCCAATATTCCTCATTCAATACTTCCACATCCACCCGGCTCGGCTTTTCCAAGCCTTTACGATAGGCAATGTATGCGCGCAGCCGGATATGTTCCTGGCTATCGAAATCAATCGCCTCAAAAACCACGCCCTCGTATTCCGTGCTAAAAGCACGCTTGGCATTTAGTGAGTTTTCTTTGGCCGGCCAACCCCGAAAAGTTTTGGCACGGAGAAGTTCTACCGTCTTCTGGGAAGGTTTGGATTTATCGTCAGCTAGTTGGGTAAATGTCTCCTGAATATCAGCATTGATAGAGTCCGCCGGGAGTTCATTGAACACCTTTAATTGCTCCGGCTCAAAAAGTTTTACAGCCGCGACGGTGATAGGCCCTTCTTCTCCTTTGAGATGACGATTGAACCAGTTGAAAGCTGGCACTTGCAAGGGCTGAGTATCGCTGTGACCGCCAGGTACAATCGTCAGGCCAAGTTTGTTTCGCTGGCCATGCAGATCATAAATTCGCCGAACGCCATTGAACACATCCGTCACACCATCGAGTGGAAAAATCCGATCGTCATCCGTGTTCAAAATCATCAAGGGCCGTGGTGCAACCAATGCGGCAATATGGTCAAAATCCCACCGGTATGTATTCACGTGAAACATACTATCACAATGTCCTTCAACTACACCATGAGCCAATCGGCCACTATTTTGGAAACCGGCGTACACGTGGTTCTTTAGGCTGGTGATACCCGCAACTGGGGCGGATACCTTGATACGTTCATCCAACACGCTGATCCACCAACTGTACGCACCACCGCCGCTGCGTCCTGTGACGCCAAACCTGTTCTTATCCACGAAATCCAAAGTCTCCAGATAATCTAATGCCCGGATGGAATTCCACGCCTCCACTGAGGCGGACGAATATCCCCGTGAATTCCACCACCACATATCGTGATTATAAGTACCGTGATGAATACCCTCGATTTCACCTAACTGAAGGGTATCTATCGTAAGGCACACATACCCGTGCCGTGCGAACCAGATACCGTGATGCTGATAATGCACCTTGTTGCCATAGCTCACGCCGTCCTTTTTCACCTTGCCATGACCACACACATACAGGATCGCCGGGGCAGGTTTCTTGAGGCCCTTGGGTACATACAAATTGGCCGTCACGTACAGGCGCGGGATGGATTGGTAGTGCAGCTTCCATACCTCAAACTCCTCATGATCGATCTTGCCGGTGACCGTCGCCTTGAGGGGCGTGCGTTTGGGCGCCGGATCCAGCCCCAGCATCTCATGCATTTCCCGCCGATAACGGTCTTTGCGCGCGTTCCAGTCCTCAAGGGTCTTTACGTCGGCCAGACTGTCGGCCGCCAAGCGGTCGGTCTCCGCCTGAAAATACCGCGCCAACATCTTGTCGCCAGGTGTGTTGAATACCGCCCCCATTAATGAGGAGGCGCCAAATATTAAAACAATCAGAGACTTCATGTTACTTTCCTGAAATACACCACAGGCTCTTGTATGTGCGCACAAAAATATCTCCGCCGGCAAAGGCCATGGACGACTGCGTCATCTCGCCCAGTGCGTTGGTGGCCAAGAGTTCAAATTTCGGCGCCGCCCGCAAGACAAAGGCGTCGCCCGATTGGTTGATGGCATACAACTTGTCGCCAGCCACCACCATGGAGGACCATGATTTGCCGTTGCCTCCGGCACCACGCAATCGCTCCTCCCAAACCACTTTACCCTGCCGCGCCTCGAGGCACTGAGCGACTCCATCCTCATTCAAAATATATACATGCCCACCCACCAACACGCCGGAACCAATTCGCTGTTTTTCCCGGGGGCGTGTCCACAACTGATGCGTGGCCGTCACATCCCCCACCCCACCAGCGCGTACGCCCATGGCCGTGCCGCGATATCCACCCATGGCCACGATGATGCCGTTTTCATAAATCGGCGAGGTGTAGACCAACGGATTTAGTCCTCGGCAGCTCCAAATCTCTTTTCCTTTCAGCGGATCAAACGCCACGACCCGATTCGGATAAGACATCAGCAACTCATCACCGCGTTTACCATCAATCAAAATCGGTGTCGTCCAGGACCCCACCCATTTGCCGCGTTGGCCTTTCTCCGCAATGCCCGAATCGCCGCCGGCCTCATCATGTTGCCATGTGGTTTTGCCGTCTTTGAGATTCAGAGCGATGAGGAAGGTCCGTTTGCCGGGACCGAAATTCAGGAAGCACAGGTTCTGGTAAATGACAGGCGAAGCGGCGTTACCCCAAATGTGTTCCTGCACACCCAAGTTGCGCCGCCACAATTCCTTGCCCTCCAAATCATAACAGAACACCCCGGCCGAAGCATACGACACGATGACGTGTTTTCCGTCGGTAACCGGCGAAGCGGAGCTGTAAGGATTCGTGCGATGCGTCGGTTCTTTCGTGGCGTATTCCACTGATTTTCGCCAAAGCAAGCGGCCGTCTTCGCGGTGGAAACAAAGTAGTCGGCGCTCCCCTTTCGCTTCGATGGCCTGCGTGACAAACACCTTGTCGCCCCACACAACCGGCGAGGAATTCCCCCGTTCCGGCAGGTCAACACGCCAGCGGACATTTTTGTCCCGACTCCAAGTGGTGGGATAATTCTTCCCTTCCGCCTTCCCTGTCCCCAATGCCCCGCGCCATCCAGGCCAGTTTTCGGCGAATGAAGTGAAGTTCAGGAAAACAAAAAACGCCACGCATCGAACAACAATCGTCTGCATGGCGTTATGCTAATGAAAGGCGAAGCAGGGTCAACACCCCGCTTCAAAGCCTAGGTCGCCATCACGGGCGGCTCAGGCACGGGTTCATCGGGAGCATTGCGCTGGCGCCACTCGCGATAGAACTTGATCGGGTTGCGGTAGATGATGTACCCGGCCAACATGAGCATCCCGATGAATACCAATACGGGCACGACGATGGCTAGGATGGCCGTGATCACAGCTCCGACACCTTCGCCGGTGGACACCAGCCAGTTGACTGATCCGCCGGTCAAGGCAGAGGACGCCCCACGGGCTACCGTGGTGGTCACCTGCACTGCGCCGGCCGCGCCGCCGCCGGCGATTGCCGCAAGCGACCATTTCAGCCACGGACTCATGTCCTGACCAAACACCGACGCCGAAGTCAGCGTACCGGCCACCACGGCCGCCGGGGCCGCCACGGTGTCCAGAGCGTTATCGAGCCAAGGGATGTAATAGGCACCCACCTCAAGGAGCGCCGCCAAGCCGAAGGCCGCCAACGCGACATTGGAATCCATCCACGCAAATTCCTGCCCAAAGGTCACGTGCCCGGCCTTGCTGGCGATGCACAATACCAAGGGGGGGATAAAAACACGAAAGCCGCAGGCCGCGCTCAGGCCCACGCCCACCATGACACTTAAGGCGATTTCCCAGTTATCCATGGCACCAATCTACCCCAGAAACAGGCTGCGCGGAAGGGAAATCGATTACAAAGACAGGCCCCGTTTATAGCGCTTTTTCGACCGAATCCCAGAATTTCAGGCGTGCCTCGAGGGCCTTTTGCGCGGCGCCTATTGCTTCCGCCTCGCGAAAGGGATGCCCTTCGCAGAGCACATCAAGCATGCGCATGGCCATCGGGCCGTGCTCCAGCTCATCCAAATCCACATGGCGGCTTAGGTAATAATGGAAAGTCGGCGCCAATTCAGAGCCGATATTCATCTCGGCCAACAACGACCGAAACATTCGGGGAATCACATGTTCGCGCCCCAAGGCAAAGGCCGCGGCGACCTCATGGAGCTTCCCTTCCTGCACGATCTCAAACGTTGTGCGCATGAAGTCATTGGCAGCTGCCGGAGCAATGTCGGTTTCGAGGGCCGCATCCACGCCATCGAGTCGCACGCGATCGAGAAAGTGATTAATACTCGCCGTGTCCGCCGCCACATCCTCCATCGATTCGACGTACATTTCGAAATGGCTCAGATACCGCACCGTGCCCGCCGAGGCCGGTGCTTCGTCCGATTCCTCTTCCAGCACGATCTCGTTAATGAACCGCTGCGCGCTGGCAAAGCGGCCCGGCAGCCACGGAGTCTCAGCCGGTGCCAGTTCCCGTTGCAGTGCCTTGAGCAGGCTCATGAAGTCCCACACCGAAAACACATGATGCTGCATGAACACCCGCAAGCCCGACAGATCCTGCACCTTGGCATACACCGGATGCTCCTCGAGCCGGCCCTGCAAAGGCTTGATGGCGCTCAGGTCCATAAGATTCTCTAGGTATCGCGGATGGTCGCCGAAAGCTTCTCGGTCAACGCCGCCACCAACTGGTCATGCGCGGTGTTCACTTCCTTATCTTTCAGCGTCTTCTCAGCGTTCCGATAGGTGAAGGAGTACGCAAGGCTCTTCTGACCTTCCGGCACGTTTTTCCCGCGAAACACATCGAACAAATTCGTGCTCACCAGATTCGCCGGCTTGGTCTTCTTCACCACCGCCAACACATCCGCGTGCGTTACAGCTTCGGGCACCAGCATCGCCACATCGCGTTCGCTGGCCGGAAATTGCGGGAGGGCTTTGAAGGATTTGTTGGTCGTCCGGCGTTGCAGTAGCACGTCCAGATCCAGTTCCGCCAAATACACTGCTTCCCGGGCTTCATAGCGTTTACCCAAAGCCGGCTGCAACTGACCAAGCTGCCCAATCACCTGTTTGCCCATCATAAGCTCTGCCGATTCCAGTAGCAATATAGTGGGATTTTCCCTTCGTACAAACTGCACGCCAAACACACCCAACGATTCCAGCAGTTCCTCCACCACCCCTTTCAGGTCGCTGATGTCCAGTTTCGCGGCGTCATCCTGCCAAAAGGCGCTCTGGCGTCGGCCAGTCAACAACACGGCCACTTTGCGGCTTTCCTGCGGCCCCGGAGCAAAGGTGCGTCCCACCTCGAATAACGCCACATCCGTGGTCTGACGCGTAAGATTGTTTCGGAGCGAATCCAACAAACCGGGCAACAAGCTTGGCCGCAGCACGTTCATGTCGCTGGAAAGCGGATACTCCAAGCCCACCCAAGCCTCGGCCGCCAGTTGAGCCGCCTCGTCGCTGATCAAGGTTTGCCCTTGGGCCTCATCCAAACCAAGCCCCGTCAATATCTCCCGCGCTTCGGCCAACGCATCGTGTTGCGCATCAAATTCATTTTGCCCCAAGCACCCGCGAGGCGGCGCGGAGGGAATGGCATCCACCCCGTGCACACGGCAAACCTCCTCAACCAAATCCACCTCGCGTTTGAGATCCACCCGCCAAGTCGGAATACGGAAAGTCGCCGAGGCGTCGTCCTGTGAAATCAATTCCAGCTCCAACCCTTGAAGATATGTCACTGCCTTGGCCGGTTCGATGGTGATGCCCAATAGCGCATCCGTGCGGGTGTGACGCAGGGTGATCTCCTTGGCTTCCGGCGTCTGCGGAAAGGCATCTACCGCTCCAGCCAATAATTCGCCACCGGCAACTTCGACGATCAACTTTGCGGCACGGCGGCTCACCCAATCCGTACACCCCACATCGGCCCCACGCTCAAAGCGGTAGCTCGCATCGGTATGCAACCCAAGTTGCTTGGCGGTCGCGCGGATGTTTTGCGGGTTAAAATACGCCGTCTCCAGCAACACATCCTGCGTGGCGGCGTTGATCTCGGTATTCAAGCCACCCATCACACCGGCCAACGCAATGCCTTTCTCCGGATCTGCGATCAGTAGATTATCCTCATCCAGCTCATGCTCAGCCTCGTCCAGCGTGGTGAATTTTTCCCCAGCAGCCGCACGACGCACCACCACTGTGTGGCGGTCTTCGGCTTGAGCCAGAAGATTCAGGTCAAACGCATGCAACGGCTGACCGGATTCCATCATCACGAAGTTCGTCACATCCACGACATTGTTGATCGGACGAATGCCCACCTGCTCGAGGCGACTGCTCAACCAAGCCGGACTCGGGCCAACCTTCACGCCCCGAATGGCGCGGGCGTTGTAGCGCGGGCAAAGATCCGCATCATCGAGTTGCACGGCCACAATGCCCTCAACCGGACTGCCGGATTCGGTTAGTTCGGTGTCCGGGAGCTTGAGGGGATTGCCCGTCAAGGCGGCAATCTCACGGGCCAGCCCGAGAACGCCGTTCAGGTCCGGCCGATTGGGCGTCACTTCCAAATCGTAAACCGTATCCTTTTCCGCCCGACCAAGATGTTCGCCAAAGGCCTGCCCCAACGGGGCATCTTCCGGCAGAATCAAAATGCCTTCATGATCGTCGCTGAGCTTCAGCTCCCGTCCGGAACACATCATGCCCTGCGACAGTTCGCCACGGATCTTGCCTTCCTTAATAACAAACGGCTTCTCGCCCTCCTCTACTGGCATCGCTGTACCCAAGGTCGCCAACGCCACCTTGTCTCCTGCCTGAAAATTGGTGGCGCCACATACAATCTGTAATTCCTGCGAGCCATCACTCACTTTGCAGAGGCTCAGTTTGTCGGCATTGGGATGTTGATCGCGGGTGACCACCTGCCCTACTACGATGCCCTCGAAGGCGCCGCCGGTCTCCTCAATGCCTTCCACCTCCACACCCAGCATGGTGATGCGCTCACCCAGTTCTTCAACGGACCAGTCGAAGTCGACGTATTCCTTGAGCCAGTTGTAAGTGACTTTCATAGGGCGTTAAAATTGGCGCAGGAAGCGCGTGTCATTTTCGTAAAAGAGCCGGATGTCGTTGATGCCGTAGCGCAACATGGCGATGCGTTCGATACCGAAGCCAAACGCCCAACCGCTCCATTCCTCGGGATCGAGCCCAACCTCCTCCAGCACAGCCGGATGCACCATGCCGCAACCGGCAATCTCCAGCCAATCCTTGCCCATTTTGCGGGTCAGCGAGTTGGCAAAATCGATTTCGAAACTCGGCTCCGTGTAGCTGAAGTAATGCGGCCGGAACCGAATCTGAGTCTTCGGTCCCATCAATTCACGGAAGACAAACTCCACCGTGCCCTTGAGATCACTCACCGTGACGCCTTTGTCGACATACAATCCTTCCACCTGATGAAAGGTGGGATTGTGGGTGGCATCCGCGGTATCGCGCCGGTACACGCGGCCCGGCACAATAATGCGTACGGGCGGCTTCTGCTCCTTCATCACACGAATCTGGACGCTGGATGTATGCGTACGCAGCAGCGGTCGGCCATCGGTCTCCACATAAAAGGTATCCTGCGCATCACGCGCTGGATGATCGGCTGGTGTGTTCAGCGCATCAAAACAGTGGTACTCATCCTCAATCTCCGGCCCATCCGCCACCACAAAACCCAGCTTGCGAAAGCTTTTGACGATATCCTCGGTCACCTGCGTGAGTGGATGTAGTTTCCCCAAACGGCGGCGGCGCCCCGGGGCGGTAAAATCCGTTGGCTCCGTGGGCGCGGCTGAAGCCAGCTCAATGCGATCCCGTGCGGCCTGCAGGGCAGCCTCCAATTCGCCCTTGGCGGCGTTGATGGCTTTGCCGGCCAGCGGACGCTCTTCCTTGGTGAGCGAGCCCATCTGTTTCATCAGGCCGGTGAACCGGCCTTGCGGGCCGAGCCAGGCGCCCTTGGCGCGATCCAGCGTGGCCTGATCCGTGGCGGCATTCAGTTCAGTAAGCGCCTCGGCTTTTAAGGGATCAATTTCGTCGAGCAACGACATGGTGTGCAGGGAATGTAATGATTCAGGTTCGGCCCACAAACAAAAAACGGGCGACCGTATGGTCGCCCGTCTTGGGAAAGGTTCAGCGTTATTTCGCCTTCGCCTCCAAGCCTCCTTGGGCGACCTTCACCAACTCGGTAAAGGCGGCCTCGTCTTGGGCGGCGATGTCGGCGAGCACCTTGCGGTTGACCTCGACCTCGGCCCCCTTGAGGCCCTCGATAAATCGGCTGTAAGTAATGTCATTTGCGCGACAGGCGGCATTGATGCGCACATTCCATAAGGCCCGGAATTCACGCTTCTTGTTGCGGCGATCGCGGTAAGCATATTGTCGACCGTGATCCAGCGCGTCCTTGGCGTACCGGTAGAGTTTACTGCGACGCAGCCAAAAGCCCTTGGCGGCTTTCAACCAGCGCTTGCGGCGTTTACGTGAGGCGGGTCCGTTCGTAGATCGCATGATATATCCTTAGTGGCTGAAGGGAAGACTCTCGGTGATGCGGCGCATATCGTCCTTCTCGACATACGTGGCACTGCCTAGACGGCGGCGGCGCTTGGGGCTCTTGCTACTCAGCAAGTGGCGCTTGCCCTGACGGTTGCGCTTCACCTTGCCCGAGGCGGTCACCTTGAACCGCTTCGAAACCGCCTTGCGCGTCTTATTGACAACTTTCTTTGTAGGCATGGAAAATCCTTCGTTTTCTTCCGAAAAGGGCGCGAAGGATAGGAGGAAGGCCCCTGAGGTGCAAGTGATTTTTCAGAAAAAATCAGGATTCAGAGCTTAAGGAGAATTTCCGTATTTTGCAGGCATTTCCCGTTGATTCACTGGATTTCCATGAATGAAGGTCAATTGCCGCTTTATCTCACCATTTTGGCGATAATAGGTGACTTCCCCATGGAACCGCCCGTTTTCCTTCCGACCTTCGCTTTGTAATGCGCCATCTGGATAAAAGGCCCGTACCCAGCCATGTTGCTGGCCGGCCATATAACGACTCTGCACACGCACTGTGCCATCGGGATAATGCTGCACTGCCTTGCCTTCGAAAGGTTGGTCAGACTTCAGCTCGTATGCCACTCCGTCTCGATATTCCAACCGCTCGGCATCCACCACCTTCGGCCAGCCTAAGGCGATTAGTAACAACACGCACACCGCCCCCACGGTCACCGGTGCGTAAAATTTCCAAGTGCGCCGCTGCGCCGTCGCCGGCCGCCAAACCGGCAACCGGTTCCCATGGCGTTCCAAGACCGCCGCCAACGGCACCCAGCCGGACTCGCCCTGTTCCCAGGCCCAGTCGGTTGCCTTTAAGGCGCCCTCCCCCTTCAGCCGTTCCAGCTGATTCAAATCGAATGGCCCCCACTGCTGATCATTCTTGGAAATGTACACTTGCACAGTTACCCCCCTTGAGTTGAGACAGCCCGAGCGGGCACGCGGATTGAAGCGAACTCAATCCAACCGTGTCATGCCCACTACAACCTGCCACACATTTCGTAAAAGTCAACGTGTGCCCGCGGCCGCCACGGCCGCTAACACAGCATCGACTGAAATCTCCTTTAACCCCTTGCCCCCTTCCAGAACCGTTACATGATCCTGCGGTGGCCGCCAAACATCTCGATTCGTTTCACCCCATAGCACCACGCAACGCACGCCCAAGGCGGCCGCCAAATGAGTCATCCCCGAATCATGCCCCACAAACAATCGGCACTGACGCAGAGTGTGCGCGGTTTCCAAAAGTGTTTTCCCAAAATGAATTTTGCCCTGATCCCCCACCACGGATTCCATCCAACCGAGCCGATCCTGCTCGGCCTCTCCAGCTATTAATAAGATTCCACCGTGCTCTATAACCAGCGAATGTTGTAAAAACTGTTCCCAACATGTCTCGGGCCAATTCTTAGCCCGACTGCCACTTCCGGGATGGGCGACTAATGCGTATAATGAATCCGCCTGATTCGGCAGGGTCAAGCACGGTTCAGAATTCGCCCCCGCAATTCCCCAAGCCTTCAAAGGTTCGAGCAATTTTTTTGATATGGATCGATTCTCATTGTCAGGCGGACGGCCCGGGCCCGAGATCCACTCTCCACACCAAACTCGTTTTACATTATCCTCCCATACGCCGTCCGGGTCATGCAGATAGGATATAATTGCGTCAAATCCACTCAGCCATTCGACTGCCCTTTCATCCAATTCACCCGCCGGAACAAAAAAAGAAGCCCATTCCAAATCATCAAGACACCTATAATGTTCAAAAACACCAGCATAATTACCCAATTCTCCGCGATCAGCCGACACCAACCCGCCCAACTCAGTATTCGGGAAAGCCCTACGCAATGCTGCCCAAACCGGCAAGGTGACAATAAAATCCCCCACAGCTCCGCCGCGAACCACTAATATCCGACAAAACATCGTATTCACCGTCCATCGTTTGTCACTGGACAAACCGTGCCTGTCTTGTAGCTTGAGGCGGAATTAACTCTCAACCTATTTTAAAATGAAAATTTGGACCTATTTTTTAGCGGCCGTACTTTGCGTGATCGTCGGCCACAACCTTAACGCCAACGATGATCGTGAAGGTAATAAACGTGAGCAACCACGTGGAAACCACACGAAACGTGACAACCCCCATCAAGTAGATCGAGATCATCATCACGACCGAAATGGTCACCGCAAAAACATCGAACAACAACACCACGAGGGCAAAGAGCTAGAACATTGGGTGCGCCAACAGCAAAACAAAGCCCATGAACTCCTTAAATCCGGCCGCAAAGACGAAGCTCATAAATTAATGCAGCAAGTTGAAGAGGCCATAGCCAAACATCAAAATACCCGTGACCGCCACCAACACGGGGAAAATAAAAACCGCAACGAACGCATTCACCACATACACCAAGCCATCCAACACCTAAAGGCCGCCGGCCTAGATGATTGGGCTGGAGAACTAATGAAACACATACACGGTCGCCATCATGGAGACCGGGAACATCATGGAAACCGGGAACATCATGGAGACCGGGAACATCATGGAGACCGGGAACATCATGGAGACCGGGAACATCATGGAGACCGGGAACATCATGGAGA
>CAJWVY010000098.1 GCA_913048135.1 uncultured Verrucomicrobiales bacterium | reverse complement strand
GCGAAGAAACTGTTTAAGGATGAAAAGGTCGTTTATATCAAAGTGGCAAAAGGCGGTCAGCCGATATGCAGGTGGCTCGAAGAATGGCAGGATATTGCGAAAAAGAATGGACTAGATGAGAGACTCATAAAGAGGATCCATAAGGGTGGGAAGGTTGAGTTTTATCAACCGATTCTCGATCAATACAGGGAGATGTTGAAGGAACATCCTAAGTTTGAGTCCGTCACATTTTGCTGGATGCAGGGAGAGCGCGATGCCAGCGGAGGAGCGGATGCTGCATACAAAGATGCCTTGAAGCTATTGATTACCCATCTTCGCCGTGATTTGAAGCGACCTGATATGAATTTTGTCATTGGTCGCATAAGCGATGCTGCTCTTGAGAGACCGAGTTGGGTGGCAGTACGAAATGCTCAACATGAAATTGCCAATGAAGATCCGCGAGGTGCCTGGGTCGACGTGGATGATCTCAATGATCGAGAAAAGGATGGGAAGATCATCAACGCAGTTCATTACAAGAGACCGGAGGGTTACGTTGTGCTCGGTGAACGCTTTGCTCGTCAGGGCTATGCCCTAATAAAAGGGAAGAAAACTGCGAAAAACGGCAGACCTCAGGCAGAATCGCAATTGGACCAGTCGGACTTGCGTGTAACTGGAGCTGAAGCCAAATCTTTAAAAGATTCCAAGCCAAACATCATCGTTATCATGCCGGATGATTCCGGTTATGGTAATCATTCCTGTTTCGGTAACCCGATCATAAAGACCCCAAATATCGATGCCCTTAAGAAACAAAGCCTGCTCTTAACACGGTATCACAGCAGCGCAAGATGTTCCCCCAGTCGTGCTAAACTCTTGAGTGGGCGCCATGAATTTCTGGGCGGCGTCACGGATACCCGGTTTATGCGCGAGCGCTTGAGCCTGGATACGATCACTCTGCCGCAAGCCCTAAAAACCGCCGGGTATGCCACTGGTTTTTTCGGCAAGTGGCACAATGGGAAAGAAGGGCCTTATCGTCCTGAGAATCGCGGGTTTGATGAGAGCTGGTTTCACGAAAGTGGCTCAAGAATGGTAGCCAACATTTCTCACAATGGAAAAAAGAAGAAAATGGCTGGCACCTATGCTACCGATTTCTTTTTCAAAAAAGCAACGGAATGGATGGATGTTCAACGTCAGGCAAAGACGCCCTTCTTCGTTTATCTTCCACCCAAATCCCCCCACGGCCCTTTCAAAGAGGATTCGAGTGATATGCCGAATGAAGACTATAAAAAGTTTCTCGGCACCCATCCGAAAATGACCATAAAGACTGCGAAAATCTATTGGGAGGTTGAATACATTGACAGGCGTATCGGCGAGATGATCAAGCAACTCGAAGAGTGGGAGATCGCTGATGACACCTTATTCATCTTTATTGGAAGTGACAACGGCGCTTCGGGAGGCCATGAGATACACAATGTAGGGATGAAAGGTCATAAGGGGCAACCGTATCAGGGCGGAACCCAGGTGCCTGCTTTCTTCAGATGGCCGGGCGGGGGCATTAAGGGTGGCTCCGAAAGCGCAGCGCTCATCAGCCAGACGGACATCATGCCAACCCTTCTGGAACTTACCGGCACCCCTATGACCGATCAGCTCAAGAAGCAGGTAGAGGGGCGCAGTCTTGTTCCCCTGCTTAAGAACCCGGCGACCGATTGGGAGGACGACCGGCATTTGGTTCACCACGTCGGTGCCTGGGAACAGGGCCAAGCCGCCCAGTCGAAACACGCCAGAGTTTCAATCCAAAACAAACGATTCACTCTGGTAAATAACAAGGAGCTTTACGACCTCAAGAACGACCCTGGCGAAACTAAAAACGTGATCGATGAACATCCAGAAATCGTCGATCAACTGCGTACTCTATACGATCAATGGTGGACTAGAATGCAGCCGAGGTTGGTAAACGAAAATGCCTACCAGCCGCCCGCAAAGTAAGATTCGACAGTAAAACACTCAGGAGTGGACAGATTGTCGGCACGATGGTTTTGAAACCCAGAGCAACTGATCGAAAGCTGTGAAAACATATAATGAAAATAATTCTCATCTCAATGATTCTGTTAAACTTCTTCATGACAGCCCATGCTTCGGACAAAGAGATCCGACATCTTACTCAAGTTAGCTTTGACGAGTATCTTGTGCAGATGAATTGGGTCAATGAATGTACTTCCAGCATGACAATAATCGACAAGAAGTCACAAAGGGTGATTCAAACAATATCCTTGGAGGGAGATACAGATAATCACGTTTTCGACACCAAACAATATAGGGACCCTGGTGGATTGCGGTATCTTGAAATGAAGGACAGCGACAATGACGGGCATAAAGATTTATGGTTTTTAACCTCTTGGGGTTCCAAGGTTACGCGTCATAATGTTTACAGGTACAACCCCAGAACTAATTCGTTTAAATTCTTTTATGAATCAGTAAACGGTAGTCCTCCAACCAAAACTAAATAAATGACCAAAATATTTCCCATCATTGCGCTGAGTGTTTTTTGGGGGGGAGGCCTTTGGGCAACACCAGAGAGCGCTAAACCAAATGTGCTCTTTGTGATATCTGATGATCTCAACTATGCCCTCGGCGGACTAGGCCATCCGGAATCTAAGACACCTAACCTAGATCGATTTTCCAAGTCGGGCGTTAGCTTTACGCGGGCGTATTGTCAGTTTCCGTTTTGCGGGCCCTCGCGAGCCTCGATCATGACGGGCCAGTATCCGTTGGTGAACGGCGTGATGCGCAACGGAGGCAAGGTCGATCCCAATCGGGTGACCCTTCCTCGGCACTTTGCCAACCACGGCTATTGGACTGCGCGCGTGAGTAAGATTTATCACATGGGTATTCCCATCGACATTGTACAAGGGACGTCCGGCCCGGATCATGCCGCTTCCTGGCACGAGGCCCATAATATCACCGCCCTCGAAACGATGACGCCCGGCAAACTGGCCGATTACACGCACCCAGACGCCGCCGAGCATTACCCCGCCGAACGCATCAAGTGGGCCGCCGCCCATCGTGCAGAAATCCCCTACAAGATGCATCCCTCCATACGCGGCGATTACGCTGTGCTCGAAGTAGCGGATAAAGACACCGGGTTACTCGCCGACACCATGGCCGTCGATAAGGCCCTCACACTACTTAAAGGCCGCCAAGGCAAAGCCAGGCCCTTCTTCCTCGCTGTCGGGTTGGTGCGTCCGCACTTTCCGTTTGTGGCGACCGAGGGGAGTCTGGAACCGTATGATGCCCGTCGACTGGCTTATCCGGATTTCCCGAAGGACGACCACGCCGACATGCCGGCCGGCTCCAAGGGGCGCATGATGGAGCTAAAGAAAACCGCCGTCCGTGAAGTCCGCCGCGGTTACTACGGCGCGGTCACCTACATGGACGAGCAATTTGGCCGCCTCATGAGCGGGCTCGATCATCTCAAGCTTCGCGGCAACACCATCGTCGTCTTCGTCTCCGACCACGGCTACTTACTCGGCGAACATCAGATGTGGAAAAAAGGCGTCCTCTGGAACGAGGCCATTCACGTGCCCCTCATCATTTCCGCGCCTGGCAAAAAGCAAGGCGTGCGCACCCATCACATCGTCGAACTCGTCGACCTATACCCTACCCTTGCCGAACTCGCCGGCTTGCCGCCCGAACCCAAGGCGCAAGGGCAAAGCCTCGTTCCTTTACTCAACAACCCGGCCGCCCAACTCGATCGGCAGGATGCCATGACCACCGTTTCCCGCGGCCATGGTCTGCGCTCGGGCAAATGGGCCTTCATGTGGTACCCCGCCTCCAAGCGCGTCAAAACGGAAGGCTTTATGCTCTACGATATGGAGAAAGATCCGAAACAATTCACCAACCTCGCCGAGGACCCCGCCCACGCCGCGATCAAGGACAAACTCTTCAAGCGTTTGAAGCAGCGACTGGAATTAGCCCAGTAACACATAGCTAAAAGCTGGTTTCGACCGCGGGTTTCGCGCACATTCCCTGCCGCTCCATGATGCGTTTTCTTCCAGTTTGCCTTGGTCTTGCGCTGAGCCCGCTTTCGCCGGGCACACCTCTGGAGGCCGGGCCGTTGCCGGCATTTCAACCGGCCCAAATCGCACTGCATCCGGAAGACCTCAAATACGCGCCGAACAACGACCTTGTACATCCCACGATCATCCGGACCGAGGGACGCGTTCAAAATCCGTTGGGCAAATACTACCTCTACTACGCGCCGCACAAGCACGTGGCCATCAGCATGGCCTACGCCGATTCACCGGCCGGCCCCTGGACGGAGTATGAAAACAATCCGGTGATCGAAGGCCCTTCCGCGCCGGACATCCGCTGGATCGCCGAGCATCGTCGGTTTTTCATGTGGGGCCATCGCAAAAATTCCCAAACCGAAGCCTGGACCAGCCAGGACGGCATCCGATTCAAGTATCACAGCGTGAGTGTCTCCGCCAAAAACATCGGTACGCGCAACGCATCCTACAGCCGGGTCTATGCCTATCCGTTGGCCAAACACCGCAGCCGCTACATCATGCTGTATTCGGGCTTCATCGAGGCCCGCGGCATCCGCTGCATTTGGCTGGCGCACTCCAAAGATGCCATCAAATGGACGCAGGAAAAAACGCCCCTGATCGAGCCAATCGCCGGTGAGATGAAAGACTGCTACGGTCCGGCCTTCCTGCGTTGGCAGGGCAAAAACTACATAACCTATCAGGACCACACCGCCTGGCGTGGGGGCAACCTCAAGTACGTGGAGCTGGATCAGGCCTTGAGCCCAGTCGGGCCCGGCGGCAAACGCTGGACCTTGATCGCTCCGCCGGCCGCTCCGCCGCTCCACAACCGCCTGCGCGGATCCGAACTCCACCTCATCCACGGCCAACTCCACCTCATCTCCAGTGCCTCCCAAAACCCCCGTCTCCTCGTGCACGCCCAAGCCAAGCCTGCCCACCCAAAGAATCCCAAGACCGATTGATTGAATGATACCTCATCACATCCCGCAAATTCTAAAATCCATCCTCGCAGGCGCAATCCTGCTGGGCACGACGTTGCCTTCCCTGCAGGCCGCCGAAAAACGCCCGCCCAACATCGTGTTCATTTTCATTGATGACTGGGCCTGGAACGGCACGCCGATTGCCTTTGATGAGGCGATGGCCAATTCCAAAATGCCCGTGCTGAAGATGCCGCATCTCAAGCGACTCGCACGCGATGGCATGAAGTTTCGCAATGCCTACGCCTCGCCGCAGTGCTCGCCTTCGCGCGTGTGTGTGCAGACCGGTCAATCCTCCCCGCGCAATGGTTACACCGTGTTCTCCAATGCGCTCGGGCAGGATTATTTTAACGTCAAGAAATCGCGCGGCCTGCCGGTGATCTCCTGCATCTCGGACATGACGCTCGATCCAGAGGCGGTGACCATTCCCGAGGCGCTCAAGCCGTTGGGCTATGTGAGCGCGCATTTCGGCAAATGGCACATGCGTGGCGACCCCGGTGATGAGGGGTACATCGCGCATGACGGCGATACCACCAACGACCCCGGCAACACCGTTGGCAGAGTCGCCCGACTGCCCGAAGATCTCACCGACCCCAAACTGATGTTCAGCATCACCCAACGCTCGATGGATTTCATCGACGTACAGGCCAAGGCGAAGCGACCCTTTTACCTGCAGATTTCCCACTACGCCATGCACGAGGGTCGCGAATGCCTGCCCGCCACACGCACCAAGTACGTGAAACATCCATCCGTCCAAGCCTACTACAAGCGCGCCCGCAAGACGGCCGATACCATCAACCGCAAACAGGATCCCGCCATCTGGCTGGGCATGGCGGAGGATCTCGACCGCTGCATCGGCGATGTGCTCGCGAAGCTCAAGCAGGCCGGCATTGCCGATAACACCTACGTCGTGGTGATGTCCGACAACGGCTACCGCCACAAGGAACTCAAGCTGCATCCCAAGCTCACCCAGCCCATGCACGCGCAGAAATGGTGGGTGTGGCAGGGCGGCATTCGCGTGCCGATGATTGTGCGCGGCCCCGGCATCCCCGCCGGCAGCACGTTTGATGGCAACGTGGTGAACTACGATCTGCTCCCCACCTTCGTCGACTGGGCCGGCGGTCAGCCCGGGAAATTAAAAGACATCGACGGTGTTTCCCTGGCCGGCTACTTGCGCGGCCAAAAACCGGACGAGGCTTTCCTCAAGCGGCACCTCTATTTTCATTACCCGCACAACCGCACCTCCATGCCGCACTCGGCCATCGTCTCCGGCACGGACAAGGTCATTCACTTTTACGGCCATGACGACATCCCGATGCTCTTCGACCTCGCCAAGGACGAAGCCGAGACCACCAACCTCGCCGGCAAACATCCCGAGCGGCATCAGGCGCTCTTCGGTGAGATGATGCGCTACCTCAAGGCCGTCGACGCCCGCATCCCCAAGGTGAATCCCGACTTCGATCCCGAGGCCTACAAACAAACGGAGGCCTACGAACAACGCCTGCCCCACGGGCCGTTCAAGGGACAACGCCCCTTAGCCGACGATGAAAAAAACTAGATCCATGCCCACCCCATCCCGTGTACTACTCGGCCTGCTGTTTCTACTGGCCGGCGCTCTGTCTGAAGCCGCGGATCGGCCAAACGTTTTGTTCATTGCAGTCGACGACATGAACGACTGGATCGGCTGTCTGGATTCGCCCACCGCCGCGCTCACGCCGAATATCGACAAACTTGCCGCGCGCGGCGTGAACTTCTCCAACGCCCACACCGCCGGCGTGTATTGCGCGCCCAGTCGCGCGGCGATTTTTTCCGGACAATTCGCCTCTACCACCGGCTGTTACCAAAGCTCCACGTATTTTGTGGAACACCCCCAAATCGAATCGCTGCAAACCAGCTTCGCCAAGGCCGGCTATGCCACCTACGGCGGCGGCAAACTCTTCCATCATCCGGCCGGCAATATCGATACCCGCAACTGGACCGAGTTTTTCCTGCGCAACCCCGGCCAACGCCACTCCGGTTGGCCGATGGATTCTTGGAGCCGGGAAACACCCTTCCCGTATCCCTTCCCCGCCAGCTCCTACAACGCCGGACAGGAAATCAGTGGCGGTCTCTTTCTCGAGTGGGCTCCGATTCCGAATGATCAGGAGGAGAACCTCGCCGATACCCAACGCGCCAATTGGGCGGTGAAGCAACTCCAGAAAAAACACGACCAACCCTTCTTTATTGGCGTAGGTTTTTATGCCCCGCATTACCCGAATTATTGTCCGCAAAAATATTTTGATCTCTACGAAACCGATAAAATCAAACTGCCACCGTTCAAGAAGGATGATCTGGCCGATTTACCAGCTAATATTCAAAAGGTTCGGACCAACCGCGCCCGAGTCCATGAAAAGCTGGAGTCGCTGGAGGCCGTAGATGACGCGATCCATGGCTACCTCGCCTGTATAAGTTATGCGGATGCCATGATCGGCCGTGTACTGGATGCGCTGGAAGCCAGCCCGTATGCGGACAATACCCTCGTCGTGCTCTGGAGTGACCACGGCTACCATCACGGCGAGAAAGGCCAATGGGGCAAACACACACTTTGGGAGCGCACCTCCAATGTACCCTTTATCTGGGCCGGACCCGGCGTCGCCAAAGGAAAACGAACCGATGTTACCGTAAGCCTGATCGATATGTATCCAACCCTTGCCGAGATGTGCCGACTGCCCAAACCAAATCAATTACTAGAAGGCACCTCGCTAGCCTCCACATTAGCCAAACCTTCAGAAGCCCGAGATCGCACCGTGTTTCTGCCTTATCTACAACCTGGAGAATACGCCGCTATCAACTGTGACTGGCGTTATATTCGTTATGCCGACGGCGAGGAACTCTACGATCTGAAGGCCGACCCGCATGAATGGTACAACCTTGCCGATCAACCCCAACACGCGGCCGTGAAAACCAAACTTGCGGCAATTGCCCCTAAACAATTTGCCCCGCAAGCGCAGAAGTTTAACGTCAAACGCGATCTGGTGGTGAAAGACGGCCGGTTCGAATGGAAATACCGCAAAGGCAATACCACGCCAACTCCGACCTATAAACCGCCAGTAACTTCCAAACCCGTCACCCCAAAACCAACACAGCCAAAAGAGAAATCCCACAATACACGCCACCTCAAGCGATAATGTACAGAACGAAATCAATGAGCGCTATATCACGTGTTATAATCGGCCTACTGTCTCTACTGGCTGCCAGTTTAACTAAAGCTGCGGACCGGCCAAACGTGTTGTTAATCGTATGCGATGATTTGAACACACACGTAGACCCCGCCGGTTACGAGCCGATTCACACGCCGGTAATGAAACAGTTCGCCACCGAAGCTCAAACGTTTCAGCGGGCGTTTTGCCAATATCCCGTTTGCGGCCCCTCACGCGCTTCGTTCATGAGCGGACTCTATCCTGAATCAACTGGAGTACTCGATAACACAGCCGATATCCGACAAACCCGACCGAACACAGTGAGTTTGCCGCAATATTTCAAACAACACGGCTACTGGACAGGCGGCGTGGGTAAACTGTTTCACACCCCGAAGCACGACCATGGGGACACTGCCTGGAATATCAATCTACGATTCAACAATGATGAGTTACCCAATGTCCGTGCAGCTCGTCAGAAGTTTGAGGTAGAACACGGTTCAGTAGAAACGGGCCCTAACCGTCGTCGATGGCGCACACTAAAGAAGCAGGTTTCAGCCAAGCTTAGTGGCAAATCCCCGCCAGGCCACGGCCCCAGCGGCCTCACTGATGCCCAGCATAAGGATGGTAAAAACGCCCGGCAAGTCGCCCAATGGTTAACCCAAAAGACGTATGGAGATCAGCCATTCTTGATCGCCTGCGGCATCCAGAAACCGCATGTGCCCTTCCTAGCACCTAACAAGTATTTCGATCTCTATCCGCTAAACAAAATCACCTATAAACCGGACCACCCAAAACTTTGGGATTCGCTCCCCTCATTGGCCAAGGTGAAACGCTACGAATCGTTCGGTTTCGAGCTCGGCAAGGAAAACGACGCCTTACGCCGCGAATATACACAGGCCTATCATGCGTGCATTTCATTTATCGACGCGCAGATCGGAATCATGCTTGAGGCTCTCAAGCAAAGTGGCCACTGGAACAATACCGTGGTGATCATCACGTCCGATCACGGCTATCATCTCGGCGACCATTTTCTTTGGGGCAAGGTCACTCTATTCGATATTGGAGCCAAGGTTCCATTAATCATCCGCGCCCCCGGCCTCACCCAAGCTGGCAGCACATCGCAGGCGATGGTGGAGTTAATCGATCTGTATCCCACCCTCGCCGATCTGGCCGGATTACCCAAGCCGACACATTTACAAGGCACCTCGCTTCGGCCACTCCTTGGGCATCCAGAACGACTCGGTAAAAAGAAATTTGCTTACACAATCGTCACACGCGGCCCCAAGCTGGGCTACGCATTGCGTAATCAAAACTGGCGTTACGCAAAATGGCCCGATGGTGAGGAACTCTATAACCTTAATTCCGACCCCGAAGAGAAACAGAACCTGGCTGGAAAACCCCATCTCAACGAACGTCTCATGGAATTACGCCAGATTCTTGCCGCTAAACAGATTGAAGCTATCTCAAAGAAACGGTAGTTTTGTTGGCGGTTTGGGACCACCAATTATTTATCCACGCTTACGCGTTTTCGTCTACCTCTTTGGCTTTACATTGTGAGAACTGTGGTCCGCTCAGACCGAGCAACTTTCGCCGCTGCAGCCCTACAAAAACGAGATCCTACACGCGTAGTCAACGGGCTACCAAATCCGAGATGCCCGCATCCCACTTAAGGGTGGCCGCGGGGGTGAGACCGCCGGTGGCGGAAATACGGTAGGCCGTCAGGGTTGCGCCGGTGGTGGCGGTCACCAGCAGATATTTTCCATCCGGCGACAACGCGAAGCCCCACGGAATCTTGTCCGCCTCCGTCAGCCCGAGAAATTCCGCGTGTCCGTTCTCCAGCACGCGATAGCGGCTGACCCGATCGAAATCCTGCCGATGCCCGCGCAGGCCGCCGAAGAGAAACTTGCCGTCCGGCGTGATCACCAAATCCGATGCGCTCAGGCCGGTCTTGGACATCCCCTGCGGCAGCACGTTGAGGTCCTGTTCAATCTTCAACTGCCCGTTCGCCTGCCGCCGATACGTCGAGAGCCCGATGCCCTGTTCGTTGGTGAAATACACCATCGGCAGCTTTGGATGATACGCCATGTGGCGCGGGCCCGTGCCCTGCGGCGGGCGGGCATCCTTCGGCTCCAGAGCCGTGATCGCGCCCGTGTCGCCGTTGTAGCCATACTGCAACAACGCAAGGTTCCCCTTCACATATGGGATATACAAATTCCGGTTGTCCGGCGACACCAACACGCAATGCGCCGCGTTGATGCCTTCATCCACTGTCGCCACCGACTTGCCGGGCATACCGTCTTTGCCTAGCGGATATACATGCAACCGCCCGTTGCCGTAGCTCACGCCCAACAGATGTTTGTGCCCGCGATCCACGCTCAGATAACAAGCACCGTCATTGAACTGCACGGGCACGTGCTTCTCGTACGCGCCCTTGGCCGACAGCGACACAACGGCGCCCGGCACCTTGCCCGGATCTCCGCCGGTCGCCGTCACGTACAGCAGCGGCTTGGCTGGATGTGCAGTGATCACGCGCCCCGCCAGGCCCAGAGCCACCTTGCGTTCCACCTGCAACTGCAGCCCCTTCCCTTCCGGGGTCGCCTTCACGATCCACAACGTACCGGACCTTGAGCTTGACGCAAACACACGGAACCCCGCGGCCTCCGCCATGAATGACAAAAGAAAAACTGAAACGAATAACGAGATGGTTTTCATAAGCTTGTGTTGGAGTGAATGAACGCGATTAGCGCTTCAAATGTTTCGTGAAAAAATCGAGGGTAATCTTCTTGGCTTCCGGCGTGATAAATTCCGGCCCACCATGGCCGGCACCTTCCAATGCCAACAGCGTGGACTCCACTCCGTGCGCCCGCAGCTTGGCGTCCAGCTTCTCGCTTTGCACCAGTGGCACCCCTTTATCCGCCGTACCGTGCATGATCAGAAAGGGCGCATCTCCCCGGCTCACGTTGTCCAGCGCACTGGCGTCCCGGGCGAGCTTAGGCACGTCCCGCACCGTGGCCCCGAGCAGTTTCGCGCCGTTGGACTGGGCGATGTCCGCCTCGGTGCGGCCGTTGCCCACGTTATTCGGCGGCATGGTCAACAATTCGCTCGGGCCATACCAATCCATTACCGCCTGCACCCGGCTGGAGGTCTTCTCCTTGCCGGGAAACGTGCGCGTGCCCATCAATGCCACCAGATGTCCGCCGGCCGAGGTGCCCCAACAGCCGACGTGTTGGTCATCGAGATTATATTTCTTGGCATTCTCCCGCACCCACCGCACGGCGGCGTAGCAGTCATTGATCTGATCCGGCCACTGGCCCTTGTCGGTGAGGCGATAATTAATCGAAGCGATGGCAAACCCATGCGGCACCATCCAGGCCCCGCGCCGGCCCCGGTCCTTATTCCCGTTTTTCCAGCCGCCGCCGTGCACAAACACAATCACCGGCACCGGTTCCTTGGCCGCCTTGGGCCGATACAAATCCAGCTTCAACGAAATCCCGTTCGGCTTGGCGTACTCGATGTCCTTCAACACTTCCACCGAGGCCGGCAGCTTGGGTTGCGGTTTCTTTTTCTTG
>CAJWVY010000097.1 GCA_913048135.1 uncultured Verrucomicrobiales bacterium | reverse complement strand
TAGATGCGGTAGGGAATGCCGCTGCGCAGCAGCGCCTCTTCCAGCACCCGCGACTGGGCGTTGGAGCGATAAAGAATGGCAATCTCGCTGCGGCTCAGGCCGTCTCGAATGCCCTGCTCAATGCGCTCGACAATAAAGCGCGCCTCATCCTGCTCATTGAAGCCGGCATACAGGGCAATCGGGTCGCCTTCGTTGCCGTCGGTCCACAGCTCCTTGCCCAAGCGCCCGGCGTTGTTGCCGGTGCCGGCTTGGGGGTTGCGATTGCTTCTGGGTGAGGCGGCGGATGAGATGCTGTTGTCCAGCACGCGGGCGAATCCGGGGCGGTTGGATGCACTCGGGTTTATGCCGCACCAGCGAACGCTGCCGGACGCCTTGTCCGCAGCCCTCTAGGCGAGGTGGCGGAGTTCGCCGTCCAGCCATACGCCGCGCACGCTGTATCGGTTATCGAACCACACCAGATCGGCGCGTTTGCCTTTTTCCAGAGAACCGAATTCTGCATCCCGGCCGAGCTGTCGGGCTGGGTTTAGGGTGGCCATGTACACAGCATCCACTAACGGGACCTCGGCTTGTTCCACGGCGGTTTGCACGGCGCGGATCATCGTCAGCGTGCTGCCTGCCAAACCTCGGCCATCGACCACCTCGGCGGTGGTCTTGGTGACGCGGGCGGGGATGCCGTACATTTCAAACTTCGTGCCTGGCTTCAGGCCGGCGCCCTTGGTGGCGTCGGTGATGATCACCACTTGATCGCGCGGTTTGGCGTTAAACAGCATGCGCATGAGCACGGGCGGAACGTGTTGTCCGTCGGCGATTAGTTCGCAACTGATGTCATCATAGGCGAGGGCAAATTCCAGCATGCCGGCCATGCGGTACGGTCCTTTTTTCACCAGACCGCTCATGGCGTTGAAGGTATGGGTGCTCTGGTTCAGGCCGGCCTTGAGGGCGGGGAACAATTCTTTCTCCGTGGCATCGGTATGACCGGCGCTGGCGATGGAGCCGTTTTTACGGAGGGCCTTGATCAGCGCATTGGCGCGCGGCAGCTCGGGGGCGAGGGTCATCTGGGTGATGAGCGTGCCGTATTTCAAAATGGGTCCCCATTCCTTGGCGGACGGGTTGCGACAGTAATCGGGGTTTTGCGCACCGGCACGGGCCTTGTTGATGAACGGGCCTTCCACGTGCACGCCGACGATGCGGGAGCCACCCAGTGATTGATTATGAATTGGGGCAATGGCGTCGAGCGTGGTGAGAATATCCTGTTGCGACGCGGACAGCGTGGTGAGGGTCAGGGATGTGGTACCGCCTTTGAGATGAAAATCGGTGATCTCGCGGAAAGCATCAAGGCGGGCCTCCATGGTGTCGCGGCCGAGCGCGCCGTGGATGTGCAGGTCCACAAAACCCGGTGAGAGAAAGCCGCCGCGTAGGTCCACGCGGTCGCCTTTTGATTTGGCGGCGGGTTTGGCATCCTTGGAGACCTTTTGAATGCGGCCGTTGCGGATACTCAGCGAACCACGTTCGATTGCATCGGGTAGGATCAACCGGGCGTTGGTGATTTCCATGGCTGGATGATGCAAAGTGCTGTGGGCCGGTGCAAGAGTTTACGCCAAAACCCCTTTTAGCGGGCGGCCTTTGCCGTCCTTGGTGGCATAGAACGGCCGTTTCTCGGTGGTGATGTGATAGTCAGTCGGGATGCCCATGGCGCGGAAAATAGTGGCGTGGATATCGGTGATAGTGGCGGGATTCTCGATGGTCTTGCACGGGCGTTCATCAGCCGTCTTGCCGAAAAGGAATCCGCGGCTGGCACCGCCGCCGAACATTAGCACACTACCGGCCGCGGTGAAGTGGCGGTGCATGCCGTAGAACTTCAGCTCGTTAATTATATCGGGCTGTTTCACTTGCCCACGCACTTCTTTGTCCGGTTTGCCTTCTACGAGCATATCTCGGCTGAACTCGGTGGCCAGCACGATGAGCGTGCGATTGAGTAGGCCGCGTTCCTCAAGGTCGAGAATCAACTGCGCGAGCGGCTGGTCGATATCCTTCTTCAAGGCGGCCAAGCGGGTGTGGCCATTCTCGTGCGTGTCCCAGCGTTTGAACGGGCCGTAGTCGCTGGTGACTTCAATGAACCGTGCGCCCACCTCAGTCAGTCGCCGGGCGAGTAAACAGCCACGGCCGAACTTGCCGTTGCCATAGGGTGCGGCGTTTTTCTCCGGTTCTAGTGCGAGATCAAACGCCTTCGCTGCCGGGCTACTCAGCAGCGTAAACGCTTCGTCCATGGACTTGAGCAGCTGCGCGCGCTTGGCCGAGTCCCCTTGTTGGAAGTCCGGGCTGGCCTTGAGCAGGCGACGATAATTCTGATACCGCGCCTTGAACCGCACCGGGCTCATGCCGGCCGGCGGCCGCACGGCCTTGATGGCGTTGGCCGGATCATCAATGGTGAACGGCCCGTATTCAGTGCCGAGACAGCCGCCTGTTTGGAACGCCTTGATCTCCTCACTTTCGCCATTGGGCGTTTGGCCGATGTCGATGAAAGCTGGGAGCGCCGGATGATTGCGCCCGCGTGCATGGGCGATCCACGCGCCGAGGTGCGGCGCGGCGACGGTGAGCGGTGGCTCGTAGCCGGTGTGCCAGTGGTACTGATGCCGCGAGTGTAAAATGTGGCCGAGATCAGCACCGACCTGCGTGCGGATCAAGGTGCCTCGATCCATCACCTTGGCCACTTGCTCGAAGCCCTGGCAGACCTTGATGTGATCCACTGCCGTATCGATCGCCGGAAAAGTGCTTAACACCTGATCGCTCTTCAGTCCTTTTTCAAACGGCGTATAGCGTTTGGGATCAAACGTCTCGGTCGACGCCATGCCTCCGGCCATCCAACACAGAATGACCGTATCCGCCGAGGCGTTAAGCTTCTCTTCTTCCTTGGCCCAAGCAGGTAATGCGGCCGCTCCGAGTGCGGCGGTGGAGCCTGTTAAAAAATTGCGGCGATTGAGTTCCATCTTCATGTGAGTTTAGCGGATGAGTTGAAATTCGGGAAGCATCACGATGATCCAAAGTAGATCGGCGGTGCTTTCGGGGGTGGGTTTGTCGCCGAGCAGGTCCTGTGCGATCTCGCGTTCGGCGCGGTTCGGTAATCGGCCAAGGGCGGTTTGGTAGATGCCGTTGGCCATGGCGATGGGGTTGGGTTCGTCCTGAAGCCATTTGGTGGCGGCGGCTTTCAAGGTGTTGTCGAGCGTGGTGCCGTTGGTGAGTTCGAGCGCCTGCAACAGCGTGGGCAGGGTGTCGCGGGTGGTGACGACCTGATCGCGATTGGGCCGGCCTAGAGCGAGCTGAAGCGGGTCGAGTCGCGACAGGACGGCGCGGACCTCGGTGAGTTTCGCGCCCACGACGGTTGGCGCCTCGAAGGCAGCACCGAGATTCCAGGGCGCGCGGCCGGCGGCACCGCTTATGGCGGCGTGTTTCCAGCCTTGGGTTTCGAAATTCGGAGTGTGCCAGTTGGCGTGTTTCTGTTTGGTGGCGAGCCACGTGTCGTCGGAGAGCAGCCAGGTGTCGTCGAGCTTGGCTCGTAGGATAAAGCCGGCGGCGCCGGCGGCTATGTTGGTGGCCTGCACGGCGATCACGTTGCGGCCCGGTCGCAGATGCTTTGCCATGTCGAACTTGGCCGGGATCGCCCAGTTCTTGCTCTCGATGACGCGCCGGCCGTTAACGAACAGGGTGAACTCGTTGTCGCAGGTGGCGATGGTCGGGGCGGATTTGAGGGCTTCCTTCAAGGTGATGGTTTTGCGGAGGTAAATGGTTTCCAGCGGGGCAGAGGTGGCGGCGTTGCGTTGATCCCAAATCCAAACCGGCGCGGGCGGTTTACCCGTGGCCGGCGGGGTGGGCTTCGGTTTCGGTGCGTGCTCGGCGAGCACGCCGTTCACCGCGCCGATTTGGCCGCCTTGTTTGCGGCCGTCCAAACGCTGGAAGGCCCGGCTGTTTTGCCATTGGCCGCTGAGGGCGGAGAGGGCGTCGACGAATTGCTCGGACTGCAGGCGCTTGGGTACGGGGCCGCGGAAGACAAAGGCGCCTTCGCCGGCTTCGCGCGAAGGCAGTTGATAGGCTCGGCTGGTGCAAACGAGACGCAGGGTGTGCTTGAGATCGTGTTTATTGGCGGCAAGATCGCCGGCGAGCCAGTCGAGCAGATCGGCGTTCCACGCGGGTTGATCGAGATCATCAAGTGGCTCCACCAAGCCGCGCCCCAACAGTCGCGCCCAAAGGCGGTTGACGATCACGCGGCGCAGGCGGCCATTCGGTTCGGCGGTCATCAGTGTGGCCAGCTGTTGCAGTCGTTGAGCAGTGGGCGCCTTGGCGTCGATGCGGCCCAATTCAGGGAAGATGAAACGCATCTGCGCCGGTTTGCCGGTCGGCTTGTCGCACCTGTGCAGTTCGAGGCCGTCATTGGCAAAGATCGCGGCGAGCGAGTAGGCGTCCTCCAGCTTCCAGTAATTTACAAAACTGTTGTGACACGAGGCGCACTTCAGATTGGTGCCCATGAACACTTGCGCAACATTTTGTGCCGCCTGCATCTCGCGGCGTTGGCTGGCGTTCACGGCGCCACGCCACTTGATGCCCTTCACAAACCCGGCCGCATCGCCTTGGCCGCCGACCAGTTCGCTGACGAATTGGTCATACGGCATGTTCGTGTACAGCGCGCGGTAGAGCCAGGCGGTGATCTGCGCGCGGCCGTTGTCGATGAAGCCGGGGCCGAAGTAGGCGTTGCGCAAGTGATCATTCCAAAAGCTCATCCAATGATCGGCGTAAGCGCGATTGTCCTCCAGCAAGCGATCGACAAGCGCGACGCGTTTGTTGGGCGCCGGGTCGGCTACAAACGTTTTCAATTCATCCACCGGCGGCAACAGTCCTACGAGATCCAGCCACACGCGCCGGGCATAGGTGCGGTCATCCACCAGTTTTTCGGTGGGCACCTGAAGTTCCTTGAGATAACCAGCCAGCAACCGGTCGATGGGATTGCCTTTGCCGGCGGGCAACGGCACCGCCCGGGGCGCCAGTGGCGCACGCCGCCAGTTGGCGAAGTTGTATCCTTCGGGCCATGCAATGCCTTCGTTGATCCAAGTTTTGATCAGGGCAATTTCCTCGGCCGCTAACGGCTCGCCCTTGGAAGGCATACGTTCGTCTGGGTCTTTTGAAGTGATGAGCTGATACAGCAGGCTGCCCGCACTGTCGCCGGGCTTGGCGCCATCGAGTAATGTGGTGCGGGTGTTGATGGAAAACCCGCCCTTGGCCTCATGCCCGGAATGGCAGCGGGAACATTTGTTCTTCAACAGCGGCTGGATGTCCTTTTGGAAATCCACCGCGTACGAGGTCCACGCCGCTAGAACCCATATCATGGCTATCCCGATGCGCATGAGGAGAGGTTACTTTGGCGGCGCCGGGCTGTCAGGTTTTTTACCACAGAGGCACAGAGTGCCTTTGTCATGGTTATTGATTTTCAGATTCGGACGAGGTGGAACTCGTCCCTCCCTTGGCGAGCAAGGGCTTGAGGACCCAGATGACCAAAACGGTGAGGGTCGAAGCGATGGCAACTTTCCAGTTTTCCATCGCGACCGAGATGGTCATCCAAAGAGCAAGCGCGATGAAAAGGATTGGAGGCAACGGGTATAACGGGACGCGGAAAGGTCGGTTAGTGCTCGGCTCGCGGTGTCTTAAAATAAAAACACCTGCGACGGTGGCTCCCATGATGATGGTCAATGGAAGGCCGATGTAATCGAGCACGTCACCCAAGGTGCCCAGATTATTTGCAGCGAGGATAAAGATCACCGTGATGGTGCCCTGAATCAACAGGGCGTTGGCCGGCACGTCATTTTTGTTCAGCTTGGCAACAGTTGACGGCAGTTGGCCCGCTTTCGCCATGGCATAGAGGACACGTCCGCCAACCATGGTAATGGTACTGACGGTCGAAAGCAGGACGACAATCACCATACTGTTGAACCATCGCACCATGTTTTCTCCAAACAGTTTCTCAGAGACATATGGTCCAATAACGCGGATGCCGGTTTTCTGGCCGTCTTCGCCAAGAACAAACATGTCGGAAGGAGCCTGGGCGTGGAGGTATACGAGATTGATGAGAAGATAAAGAATGATGACGATGGCCGTGCCGATGACAAGAGACCATGGCAGAACGCGCCCGGGATTTTTAACTTCGCCGCCAATGAACGTGGTAGTTTCCCATCCCAAATACGCAAAGCTGGCGGATACCATGGCGGCGGCAAACACGGTGGTGAACACCGGAGCTTCGTTTATCTGGATTTGTACTGGGCGACCATCAGCGCTTAACCCGGCAACAATAAAAGCAATTATCACTAGAACCTTGAACACGGTGAACGCGTTATTGACCCAAGTGCCTTCGCGCAATCCGGCGCAGTGAATGGCGGAAAAGACCATGACGGCAATGCACGCCACCAAGGGCGGGGGGGCACTAGGCACAAAGGTTTGGACATAAATACCGAGCAGCATGGCAATGAATGCCATGGCCCCCACAAACGCCAGCAACGAACTCAGGACACCGGTTAAATAACCGGCTGTTGGTCCATAGATTTTTCGGATGAACGTGTAGCATCCACCTGCGCGCGGCATCATGCCGCCCAATTCACCGAGCGAAAGCGCGCCGGTGAGAGCCAGTAATCCGCAGAAAAGCCAAACTAAGAGGACTGCGAAATCTGAGCCCAACTTGTAGGCAAAACCTCCGGTTGTCCCCCAAATCCCAGCACCAATCATGGTGGCTATCACCGCGGCAGTGGCCGAGAACAGACCCAGCTTGCGGTTTTGAGGGGCGTCGCTCACTTCTCGTTGGCGAAGTAGATGATGGTGCCGATGACGGTAAGTGCGGCCAACACGGCGAGGGTGATTTTGATCCAACTCCAGGGACGCTCGCCTTGAACCTCACCGGTGCGGGCGTTGACCAGAAACTGATAGGTCTTGTCCTTGAAGCGGTACGCGCTGATCCAGACGGGTAGCAGGATGTATTTGAAGGTAATGTCCGAGTAGTAGGTGGTTTTGTGATGGATGCGTTGTTCATCGCCGCCGATGTCCCAACGAATTGTTTCCTCGATCTCTGGCTCCATTTTGATTTTTGCAATATCGAATCCACCACGTAGATCAACCGTGTAACTCTCACTTTGAAACCCGCTCAGGAAAGCGTCCTCGTAAGGAGTGAGAGCCGGAAGATCCCATGGCTCAAGTTCATCAACATATTCGCGAGGCAGAGTGTCACTTGCCGGAACTAGAATGTCATCAAATTTGACCCATACTCGGCCTGAAGCAGGGTACCAACGAATTCTTCGCTCCTGACGGGTTCTACGGTTCCCATCACTATCCGTATAGCTTACCGAAACATAATAGGCCACACCTCGCTGCCCCATGTAATCTGTGGTGGTATCACTATCATAAGTCCAGTGTGGAAGATAGAGGCCCTTTAGCTTTTGAATGTCTCGAGCAAAATGCTTTAGTTTATTTGGCGCAAACCAGAGACCATTAATCCATTCTCGAAAATGGCCAATACCCTCATCTCGGGTAACTGCAAAAGGCAGTAAGGCTTGGGGTTTTATTACATTAGCTTCTTTCGGTTGTTGAACAAATGGTGTGCCGCAAAAGGCACATTCGCCCGAGGTTTGGTTTGCTTCGAGGTGGTTCTCTGCACCGCAAGCATTGCAGGTGACTTGTGATACCGTAGTGGTGGGGGCGTTGGATTCCAGCGAAGCTAATTGGCTTTCGAAATCGTGTTCTAACACCTCGCCCGTGGGCGTGGGGCAGTCCACCTCGGCTCCACAATAGGGGCACTCCATCTTGGCCGCGCCCGGGCTATAAATGAGATCGCCTCCACAGCCGGAGCAGGGGAACGTGGTAGGGCCGCCCTCTTTGCTCTGGGCGCTTTTGGCTTCGGGCGTTCCGGAGCTTTGCAGCCCGGGCAGCGTGCTGACTGGAGTCCAGTTTTCGCTGCCCTCGGTGTAGGCTAGATCGGTCTCTTTCAGAGTGCCGTTCGCGAGCAGGTCACGGACTTCTTCCAGAGAGTAGGGCCCGAAGTTTTCTCCATCACGATTGATGGTGATTTGCATGTAAACTTAGACCAACGGTGGCGGTTCCTGGGAAGGCAAAGGAGGAGCGCCTCCGGCGCCGGGTAGAGGAGGGGGGCCAAACAAGCCAGACAGCTCGGGAACTTCGCCGGCTTTAGTCCAATTGGCCATGCCTTTGGCCCACACCAGCATGTCCGGCTTGAAGCTACCGTCATCGGCCATGGCTTTCAGGCGGCTCACGTCGTAGGGTCCGTACTGTTGATTGTCGATCCCCACTTTGTATTCGGTGGCTGCGGCAGGCGTGGCGCCGGGGAGGGGAGGGGCGGCTTGTTGTTGCTGGGCGCCGGCGGTGAGGGCTCCTCCCATTTGGTTGGCCATCATCACTCCCATGGCCATTTCCATGCCGGCACCAGCGGCGCCGGTGCCGCCGGGGTTATTGGCCATATCGCCCATGGCGCGGGTGGCGCGGAGGGCGGTGAGGTTTTGCATGGCCTGCGGGTTGCCTTGGGAAAGCTTGGTGGCGCTGAGGCGGCTCATTTCCATGAGCTCCTTGCGGACATCGTCCGGCATGGTGAGGCTGGCCACACGGAAGCGGGTGAGCTCCAAACCGAGGGTGGCGAGGTATTCCTGAATGGGCGCCTGCAGTTCCTCGGAGATGTCCTTCATCTGGCCGGTGAGCTTGCCGGGGTTCAGCTCCAGTTCGCCAAGGCGGTCGGCCACGTTCATGACAATCTCGTCGCGTAGATCGTTGGAAATATCGGCTACATCAAACTTGCCATCGGTGCCGACGATTTCCTCAAGGAACTTCTTGGGATCGCCAATCTGAATAACATAAGTGCCATTGGCTCGCAGGTCGAACATGCCGTAGCCCTCACACTCCACCGTGACTGGGCCGCGTGTGCCCCATTTGAGGTCGGTGAACTTCGAGGTCTTCACGAAATAGACCTCGGCCTTAAATGGGCTCTCGAAGCCGTGTTTCCAGCCCATTAGGGAGGAGAGGATCGGCAGGTTGGCGGTTGTGAGCTCGTAAGTGCCGGGCTCGAAGACATCGGCCACGCTCGTGCTGCCTTCATTAACAAATACGGCGGACTGGCCGGGGCGCACTACGAGCTTAGCGCCGTTTTTGATCTCGTTGTTGTGACGTTCGAAGCGGTAGACCATCGTCTCCTGCCCGTCGTCCATCCACTCGATGATGTCGATTAATTGTCCTGATAACCAGCCCATGAGAATGCCTTTCGTTGCCTGTGATATTGCGTGTCGTTGGGGTTATTAGTATCCCCGAATTACCGTCGAGGCGCAACCTTGGAAGCAGAATCGACTCAAGCGGGACCGACATTGATAATATCAATTTCATTCATGGTCGGGTTTCGAGTAGAGTCTGCCCAGCGATGAATATTTGGGCCAACCGATTTTTTCTCAAGCTGATGCGCGGCGTGCTCCGCGTATGGTTCCGCTTCCGCGCTTTCAATGAGGAAGCCATGCAATGCGACGGCCCCGTGCTGTTGATCCCCAATCATTTGTCCTGGCTGGACTGGCTGTTCGTGGGCCTGTGCGTGGAGCCGGACTGGAAATTTGCCGCCTCCGAATTGCCCGCCCGCGCCAGCAAACTGCACGAGTGGGTTCTGAGCAATGAACGCATTATCCTGATTGGCGCTGATCCGGCAGCCAGTCTGAAGAAAATGGCTGCGCATCTGGAGGCCGGCGGCAAGCTGATCCTGTTTGCCGAAGGGCGCATGAGCCGGACGGGCAGTTTGCAGCGGCTCTTTGACGGCACCGGATTTCTGATCCAGAAAACCAAGGCCAAGGTGATCACCTGCCATCTGCGCGGCGCAGCACGGGTGCTGGCCAGTCCGCATGGCGGCTGGACGAAATGGTTTCCCAAGGTGAGCGCGCACTTTGATGATCCGGTGGATGCGCCGGAGTTTGAAGGTAAACCTGCCATCCAACGTGCCAAGCTAAACCAATGGCTCCGTGATCGCATGATGCGGCAGCAGCTGGATGTAGAGATGGAGCACGGCGAACAGACGGTCCTTCGCGCCATTGCCGCCTTGGCCAAACAGATCCCGCACAAGGTCGTGCTGGAAGACCAGACCTTTAAGACACTGACCTATCAACGGCTTTTGGTGGGCACGGATGTGTTGGCCGCACAATGGGCGAAGCGACTGGACCCCAACACTGAGCGCGTGGGGGTGCTGTTACCCAACGTTAACAGCATGGTGGCGACGCTCACCAGTCTTTGGGCCTCAAGCAAGGTGCCGGCGATTTTGAATTACACCTCCGGTGCCGCTGCTATGCTGCAATGCACGGAATTGGCTGGGGTGAAACAGGTGATCACGTCTCGGGCGTTTTTGGAGAAGGCCAAGCTGGAGATCGAGCCGTTTGAAGAGGCGGGCTTGGAGATTATTTATCTAGAAGACGTCGGTGAAAGTATTTCGGCCGTGAGCAAGCTGCTGGCGTTGCTGAACCAAAAACTCAATCCGTTGGCCGGACAGTATACGCCGTTTACCGACACGGCGGCGGTCCTGTTCACGAGCGGCTCCGAGGGCACTCCGAAGGGCGTGGAGCTGACGCACCAGAATCTGCTGGCCAACGTGCGCCAGTGCATGTCGGTGATTGACCTGAAGGATAGTGACCGGTTTTTCACCTGCTTACCGCTCTTCCATAGCTTCGGCCTGACGGCCGGTGTGCTGCTGCCGATTCTGCGGGGCGGGTTTGTGTATTTATTCCCGTCACCGCTGATGTATCGGCAGATTCCGGGGGTGTTTTATGACCGCGACTGCACGGTGCTATTGGCGACCAACACCTTCCTGAACGGTTACGCACGCTTCGGGCAGGCGGCGGATTTCGCGGAATTGCGTTATGTAATTTGTGGTGCGGAAAAAGTACAGGAAGCCACGCGCGAAGTGTGGGCGAAGAAATTCGGCGTCTCTCTGATGGAAGGCTACGGCGCCACGGAAACCGGGCCGGTGCTCAGTACCAGCAGCATTATTGAACACCGTGATGGCGCCGTCGGCCGATTGTTTCCCGGCGTGGATTACAAGCTGGAGACTATTGATGGGGTCGCAGAGGGCGGCAAGCTGCTGGTGAAGGGGCCAAACATCATGAAGGGATATTTGAATCCCGAGCCGAATGCTGAATTTCAGAAGCTAGAAGGCTGGTACGACACGGGCGATATCGTGACGGTGGATGAGGACCGTTATATTTTCATTAAAGGCCGCGCCAAGCGGTTTGCCAAGATCAGCGGTGAGATGGTGAGTTTGACGGCTGTGGAGGCGGCGTTGGCCGGGGCGTTCCCGCAACATGGCGAAGATTGCGCGGTGGCGGTGGTCGCCCGGCCGGATGCCGACAAGGGCGAGCAACTGATCGCGGCTACCAACAAGGCCGAGCTATCCGCCGAGGAAATCCGCGAGGCCATTGCCAAGGCCGGCCTGCCAAATCTCGCCGTGCCACGCGAGATTAAAGTGCTGGATGAGATTCCAGTGTTAGGCTCGGGAAAAACGAATTATCCCGAGCTGAGTAAGTTGGTGGCAGGGTGATTTTCTTTTCCACTACAAAGACACAGGGAATACAGAGGGAAACAAATTAATCTTTCTGTGTATCCTGCGCCTCAGGGGTGATTGAAATCTTCTCGAATCCTTCCTCGATGAAGGTGGTGTTTTGGATGCGGGCGAGTTTGGCGTAGAGGCCGTCCTGCGCGAGAAGGGTATCGTGTGTGCCGCGTTCGACGATGGCGCCATGTTGAAGCACGAGAATTTGGGCGGCCTTACGAATGGTGCTGAGGCGGTGG
>CAJWVY010000096.1 GCA_913048135.1 uncultured Verrucomicrobiales bacterium | reverse complement strand
CGCGCAGAATTTCATATTTTGTGTGCCGTGCTCTACGCAATTTTCGAAGTGCTTTTTGGACAGACCTGTAAAATACCATATCCTTTGTTCTGTTGCGGCGTTCTTCAAAGTAATACATTTTTATCATATGATACTCGGACTCCGTCAGTGTCTCGACTAGTAGTTTTTCGAGTAAAGCTTGCGTGTCGTCGATCAGCTCATTTTTAAAGTTTGAAGGTGTGAGTTCTAAAAGTGACAATCGGTCTAATTCTTTGTAGTCTAAACTTTCAACATGACGTACCTTTTTCGCTGGATGATTGGTTCTGTGCAGATATGCGGGTATTCGGATAAGACTGCCTTGATCTTGTGCAGCGCGAGCGCAGCTTTGTCTTATCCAGTGATGTGCATATGTGGAAAATTGCACTCCACGCTCTGTATCGAATTTCTCTAATGCTTTGAGCATCCCCACGCACCCTTCTTGCATAGCGTCATCGTAGGGAAATATCTTTCCTTGGTATTTTTTAGCGATGGTCGCCACGAGGCCCATGTTTCTCTTGACGAATTCACACTTTCTTCTGTGAATAATGCCTGGTTCATTCAACTGACGTATTTCGCGAATGTCTTTTGTATTGTCAAATTTCAGTAACAGGAACATCTTTATCATTTTTTCCCTAAAAAAATTAATGGATGACGCGCAAGTGGCGCTCCTGTGCCGTTGCACACAAGACAAGAAAAACATTTGAAACTTCACTTTTTTTTTATGCAGTTCATTAAAGTTCATTAAAATGTGGCTGAGATTTGTATTAGCGGTATGCCTGGTGTGCATCTTAGTATGCATGCTTAGTATTGCAAGATCTGCATTGGGCGAACATATGTGTGTCAGAAAGAATACCATGCTTGCCATAGTCTCTGGTGCATTTGGAAAAGGTAAGAACCAGGCGCTGATGGTCACAAGAGCATATAAGAACTTTGACTGTTTTTTCGTGACGGATAATTTGATCTTAGCTGACAAGGCCCACAAGCTTGGCTGGCATATTATTTGGTCGTTTCCTGACTACAATGCTGACGACAGTTACAATGCGGCTTTTGTTTCGAAAAAGCTGAAAACAAATACGCAAAATTATCTGCCACCCGGACACCACTATAAGTATGTTATGTGGGTGGACTCAAAACAAAGAATAAGAACCGAAGCCGTGCTGAAGTTCTTATTGGCAAGCAACCCGTTTTGTGCCGCCGCCGTTCCACGATAACGCGGACGATACCAAGGCATCCCATAGCGAGTGTAGAGGAGCGTTTTTCCACTAGGCGACCAGCGCGGATAACGGAGGGCGGCGTAGTCTTCAACGAGGACTTTGGATTTGTAGGTAGAAACCTCAACACTCATGAGACAATAGCGAGGGCTATCCCGGCGTGCGCCAAAGGCTATGTGTTGACCATCCGGACTCCAGCCGAAGGGGATTTCATGGCCCGAATGCCAAGTGAGACGCCGAGCTTGACCGCCCTCTGCCGGGATCACAAAAATATCCCATTGACCATGGCGTTTACTGGCGAAGGCAATCCAATGGCCGTCTGGCGAGAAAACAGGATAGGCATCGTATTCGAGATGGAAAGTCAATGGTCGTGCTCGGCCGCCTTTACTGGCCGCGAGCCAAATATCGCCACGATAAACGAATGCCAGCCTTTGGCCGTCTGGGCTCAGGGCCGGATGGCGCGCACCAATAATGGGTTTGGGGGCGGGCGGCGTTAGTTGGGCCTGGGCGGGTGTGGTTAAATACAGTGCCAGGCCAAACAGGAGAAATCGCATGGGGGAAATTTGTACGGGAATGTGGGTTTGGGCAAGTCTAGGCATCTGAATCGCCATGCCATTTCTGGAGCTCCACAATATTTCCCTCCGGATCTGTCATGTAGATCAAGGTCAGGCGGCCTGCTCCCGCGATATCAATGGTGACCAAATCACCATAGTCGTCTCCTCCTAGAGACTTTATTTGCTCACGCTTGGCGTCAACATCATCGACTTCAAAAGCGAGGTGGGCTAATCCGGGGCGATTTAGAGGGCGAGGGAAATCTTCGCCGTTCTCGGAACAGGTGAAAATTTCAATTGTCGGGCCATTCGGGCCGTGCCCTGGGACGCGTAAGTGGCGGCCTTGAACACGAATGCCGGGCATTTTGGTTAGGGCATCAATGTGGGCACCATGATGGTCGCGTTCACTGCTCCACGGTTCGCAGTCGAATACCTTTTCGTAAAACTCACAAAGTCGCCGCCAATCGCGGGCGATGATATTGACGTGGGCGTAACGGGTGGCCATGCCGAATGTTAGCTAGTCCTATCGGTAAACGCAACTGGCGTCGCAGGTTTCGGCAATCTCCACCGCATGAAGAAGGGGTAATGTTGGCTTCAGTCGATCCCAGATCCAGTGGTCGAGCCGCTGACGTGGAGTGTGGCTTTGAAGCTGTGTCCGTAAAGTTGATAGCATTTATGATCCTCGGGAAGGCGCGGCAGCGAATGCGCGGCTTCGAAATGAAATGTTTTTTGGAGTTCGATTTTTATTTTACTGTTCCCAATCTGTCCAAGTGACGAGGTCTCCCAAGGGTGGACGACCATCGTGGCGCCAGCCCAATGGGGGATCCTGCATTTGTCCAATGGGGCAAACCCGGGTAACGCCCCAATGAGCCAATTGTTTAACGATGGCTTCAGCGTCGTTCTTGGGCGCCGCAAGACCCACCGTGGAGACTTGGCCGCGCGCCATCTCGGCGACGCGGAGCATTTCGTTCAGGTCGCCAACGGGCTTCACATGGATAAATCGGTTCAGGCAGGATGTGGTGAACACTGGGTCTTCCTCAAACACAACCGTCCAATGTGTGCCTTCTTCACTTTTCCATTGGCGCACGTCGCCTGCGCCGGCCGAGCGAACGTCATAGAAATCGCGTTTGTATGCGATGGTACCGGATTCTTCCGGGCTAATATCTCCTCGTGGCTGTGTGACCTCTAGTGAATCAAGCGCTTCCGCGATCATTTCTGCAAACATTTCAGGTCGCACGGAGCCGCCTTGTTCCACATAAACCAAATGAGGTGACAAACATCCGAGTTGGTTCCATGAGGCAATATCCTGCGCCATGCGTTGGGCAAGATCACGTGACAAGGCTCGGGAGAGCATGTCTTTCTGAATATAAGCAAAGCTGACGCGGTGGCCGTATCCAATAAAGCGCCGTCGCGAATCCAAACGTGCCCGAATAGAGGCAAGGGTTTCATCGCGTCCGGTGGCCGTGATGCAATCAGCTTCATCAAATAGCGGCGACTCGAGTTCCGATTTACCGCCCGGCCAGTGGGCCAGTTCGATGCAGGCCCCGAGCTTGGGGTGGGTATCGTACAATGAGTGCGCAAAAAGCGCCGGAAGCCAGCCAGCGTTTTCGGCGCACTTGATGAATTGGGCCGAGCCGACCAGCAAGCCTTGGATCATGCTCATCATCGTGGGGCAGGGCAGGTTGCCGGAGGCGATGTGGCCAATGAGTTCGGGGCCGCAAGCAAAAGCGAGGCGGTTGTCGGACCTTTCCTCCGGTGTGCTTAGCGGTGCATCAAGCCGGCGGGAATCTCCTAGTTCTTGAGCGATGAGATTGTGGAGATTGTCCTCGGTGATCCGGGCAAAAAATCGGTCCAATCCGTGCGCAAGGCTGGGGCGTGAAAAGCCGGTGATAGTTGGTTCAGCTTCAAGCGCCATTTTCCGGAACGGAAACAAGTCGTCCTGCCAATTCTCCGCCAATCGTGAGAGGTGGGTGATTACTTCTTCAGTGGGCATGTCCCGCAGATACTGGGCGCGGTTGCGCTTCAGTTGGCGGCATGCTTCGGTGACCACCTCCGGCGTTAGGCGCGCTTTCGGTTGAGTATCCAGAAGAAAGTAGTTGGGAAGGGCGTCTCTCATGATTATTGGAGTAAATTCAGGGAGCAGCCACGGAGTTCTGCGGCTTGAGCGCGGCCGAGCAATTCAAAGCCATCTTCGATTGATCGTGCCAAATCCTGCGTTTGGATGGCGATCGAAGAAAAAACATTGGCCAAATCGATAATCCTTAATAGGCCGGTTTCGGCTGCTTCACATGGGGCGCCGGTCTCAGTATTGATGATAATGGGTCTCGCCCAATCCGGGAAACGAAACGCGCGTTCTTTGTTCGTGCCGGCCTTCCGGTCATAGGCTTGGCTGCTGAGTTCGCACATGCCGTATTCACAAACAATATGCGATTCGGGAACACCAAGCCTTTCGCTCAACAATCCATGAAATTCATTTTTGGGAAGCTCTCGGGAACGCCCCTTGTAACCGCCGGTTTCCATGATGCGCGATTCATTCGGAAGCTCGTAGGATCCCTCGGTTGAGTCCAGCCAATTGAGAAAAGAGAATGCGGGGCCAAATAGCAGGAGCGGGGCGTTTTCATGGATGGCCTTTGCACATGCGGATTCACATGTTTGGGAGTCGATGCTCCAGCCATCATTCTGCCATTTCCCGGCATAGATTGTGCCGTCATCCAAAACTTGGCTGGCCATGTGAGCAAGTGAGGAATGCGGGGCTTCGGCTGGTGGTGGCGTCAAGGCCAGTATGTGCCCGCTCCATACATGATTGTTGAGGACGTGGTGTTGGAAGGGGCGGATGAGTGACGTTTCGTAAAGGCTCAACGAAACTTCGTGATGCCAATGGACGCTGGGCTGAGTGGCTGTTGTGCCGCTGGATTCAAAATGGCTCGTCCGGTTTTTTTCCGGGATACTGGTGATCGCCATATCCCGAAAGGCGGTTGTGGGGATCGCTGGGATTTGGTCGATTTGATCTAGGGTGGCGGAATCAATGCCTCGATTTTGGCAAAGAGCCGCAATTGCAGGGACGTGCTTGGCCTGCAGTTGGTGCAGCGCGAAAGCCAATTGATCAAACTCGCCTTCTCCCCGCTCTATGAAACGAGTGATGGCGTGATTGGCTTCGTTGTAGGATTGAAATGTCATTGCGGTTTTGCTCGGCCTCAAAAGGCCCGGCTGGTTGTCCGCGACAGCCGGGAGATTGTTACTTTGGCGGTTTCTGCCAAGGGATGCTGCCAGATTTTTGGATATGTTGCATCAGGATTTGAATGAGTTCATTACCGACTTTGGTGTTCGGAGGCATGGGGTTTTCCTCAGCAGGATCCTTTTCGAGGTTGACCAATTGCATGGGCTCAAAGGGATGGTTTTGCAGTAGCTTCCACGGGCCACGGCGAACGGCATAATAGGTGCGGCCTTGATAGCGGCGGTTGCCTTCTTTCCGGACGAAGATCAGGGTGCGATTAGGATCGCCTTTGTCGTCCTTCAAAAACACATCGGCGAGGCTTAGACCTTCGATTTCATGGGTGACTTTCGTGCCGCCGATTTCGCAGAAGGTGGGCAGTAAATCCATGGTAATGCCAATGGCGTCCGTGCGGCCGACGGGGATTTTACCGGGCCAGACCGCGCATGTGGGAACGCGAATGCCGCCTTCCCAGTGTTCCTGTTTGCCGCCGCGTAATTTACCATTCAAGGCGCCGTGCGGAATGGAGCCGCCATTATCTGAGGAGAACACAATGAGTGTATCCTTGCTGATGCCGAGTTCCTCGATGGTGTTCAGAAATTTACCGATCTCGTGGTCCATATGTTCCACAAAGGCGACGTTGGTGGCGCGCTTGAGGTTGAGTTGGGGTTCGCGCTTCTTCACTTTATCCAGCCAATCTTTCGGTGGCTGGATAGGGAAATGCGGGGCATTGTAGGCGAGGTACAGAAAGAATGGCTGGTCTTTATTGGCCGATTGTTCCTTCACATAATCAATGGCCCATTGCGTGAAAATTTCCGTCGCATGCCCCTTGGGCTTGATGACCTCCTTATTGCGGCGCATCCAGTTCACGCCACCGCGCAGATGTGTCCAGTAATCATCCATCATGTCAGCTAGAAAACCGTGAAAAAAATCAAAGCCACGATCATTGGGGATGTTGGGCGACTCAAACCCGAGATGCCATTTGCCGACCATACCGGTGTGATAACCGGCCTTGCTCATTAGCTCAGGTAGCGTTGGGCCAGTAGGCTTGAAATAACCCCAATTGCTCACGGCGTTTTGGCGGATGACGCCGGGTGCCCCGACAAGATCGGGATAGCGGCCCGTGAGCAGGGAAGCCCGGGTGGGCGTGCACACGGTGCAGTTTGAGTAAAACTGATCAAATCGCAGGCCGGACTTCATGAGTTTATCAATTGCCGGGGTACGGATGTCCGTCCCGCCAAAAGATGAGAGATCAGAGTATCCCAGATCATCCACGAGAATCATCACGATATTTGGCTTGGCCGCCTGGCTGTGGGCCGCGGAAAGACAAAGAATGATGGCTGTCAGCAATGTGCGCATGGCCGATTGTGTATCACAGGAGCGCAATGGGAACAGGAAATTTTGGACGTCAACTACCAAGCAGCTCATCCACTTTGCGTTTGATGGTCTCATCCATCTTGATAATCGGAGGCCATTCCCGCTTGAATCCTTCACCTGCTAACTTGCGTGTGGCATCGAGTCCCATCTTGGAGCCGATGGCGATTTCCGGTGTAGCATGGTCAAGCACATCAGCCGGCCCCCGAGTGAGAATGCTGTCCCGTTGTGGATCCGTGTTTGCTCCCAGCCGGAAGAGCACCTCGCTAGTATTGTGTACATCAACATCGTCATCCACCACCACGATGTATTTACTGAACATCATTTGACCCATGCCCCAGAGGCCGTGCATGATTTTGTAGGCCTGCATGGGGTACGTTTTTTTGATGCTCACAAAAACCAGATTGTGAAACACACCTTCAGCAGGCAGGCTGATGTCCACGATCTCCGGGAAATTCATCTGGAAGATGGGCAGGAACAGCGCGACGCTTGCACCACCAAGGTAAAAATCCTCCATCGGTGGTTGCCCTACGATTGTGCTCGGGTACACGGCATCGCTGCGATGTGTGATGGCCGTAATGTGAAACGCGGGATAGTCTTCAGGCAGGGTGTAATAGCCGGTATGATCTCCGAACGGGCCTTCACTCCGGAGCGGTTCCGTGGGGTCGACATAGCCCTCAATCACGATGTCCGCATTGGCGGGCACTTGGAGATCGTTGGTTTCGCATTTCACGAGCGGCACGGACTCGCGGCGGAGGTAGCCGGCCAGCAACAATTCATCAAGTCCGTCGGGCAGCGGAGCGGTGGCGCAAAACGGATATACAGGGTCGCCGCCCAGAAAAACACTGACCGGCATCCGCTCCCCTTTTTCGTAATAACGTCGTCCATGTCGGGCGGCAACTTTTTGGAGTTGCCAATGCATGCCGGTGGTTTGGTGGTCAAAGACCTGCATTCGGTACATACCGATATTGCGCGCGCCGGAGTCGGGATCCTGTGTTACGACGCAGGGTAGAGTGATGAAGCGACCGCCATCATCGGGCCAGCATTGTTGAATGGGTAGGTTGAGGAGCGTAGGAAGCGGGGTGGATGCGATTTCTTCTGGGTTGGCGGTGGAATCAAAACGGTGGATGACATCCTTGCAAGGGCCATTGCCAACCTGCTTTGGCTTGGCGTGGCGCAATTCCAGGGCGCTGCCGAGCAATTGGATGGCCTCGCGGAAGCCGGTAGGCGGCTTTGCGTGCATGAGGCTTCCCAGTTCAGCGGCGGCTTCCTGAACGCTGTCGCGCCCCAAGGCGAGCGCCATACGTTTATGGGATCCGAGAGTGTTGATTGCCAGTGGCAGGTCGGCGGGGTTTCCTTGAACTGTAGGTTTCTCGAAGAGTAACGCCTGTCCACCGCTGGGTGTTTTCATTTCCCGATCGGCAATTTCGGTTATCTCCAATTCGGTGGCGACGGGAAAAGTGATGCGCCGCAATTCACCATTCTTTTCCAGTGTGCTAAGGAAATCGTTGTAGGATTCAAATGCCATGCCGCGGGGAATGTACCAGCGGTGATGGGCGAGGGGAAGGGTTACGGGCTCAGGGCTCGATTAAAGGCAGTGGCATTGGGTCTTCAGCACCCCATTTCGGGTTACCTCGCTTCTTATCTTTTCCACCTTTTTTAGGGGGGCGCAGCGAAGGATGGGATGTGGTACCATCTCTGCGTTTGTGGAAATCAATAACCCGAATTGATTCGACCGGCAGTTCTTTGGGCCCAAAAAGTGGGTGCTCGATTTTGACGCCACTGGCTGACAGGTCGATAAATGTGGCGGTTAGGAGATCTCGGTTTTGGAATAACAAACTGACCTGGTTTTTTGTCGTTAACTTATCGGGGTTGGGTTGCTTGGGGAAAAGGATCTTTGAGATCAGCGCAGGTTTGAGGGGGATTTCAGCAAAATCTGTCTGGCAATGGAAATGACCGTCCCGGAAGCCGAGTAGTTTGCCGGATACATGATCCCCGTTAATTAAGGTGATGGTGGCTCCGTTTGTGGGGCGCGCTTCATTTTCACTGTATTCATCGGTCAGCCGAGCGTTGGCCTTGAACACCTTGAAATCGGAAATCCGCACTTCTTTTTTATCGCGGGAAACCAGAATGATTCCCTGTCCTTTCCCTTTGAGTGGGACATCGGATTTCCATTCAGCGAAAGGCTCGCCATTCAGTTCAAACTTGATAGTGGACTCGGTGCGGTCTGCGCGAATAACTATTTGGTAGCGGCCATTGGCAGCAATTTTAATTGGGACGGGGCGCCCCATGCGGCCTCTTATTTCTTTTTGTTGTACCTTGGGGGCGACGGTTCCTTTTTTGAAAAGCAGGCTCAAGTTATTTCCTGAACGCCAGTCCTCGAGTTGGTCGGCGAATAAATGGATGCTCAATTCGGGTGGGTCATCGGGGCTGGTGATGGTGAGTTGGATCTCGATGGACGAAGGGTTGTGGGGAACTTCACGGGCAACGGCTACCCCATTGAGACCATCACAACGGAGTTCGCCTTCATGCACTACCCAGCGTGCAAGGTTTTGATCGATCAAGCGTTGCAGAATTCCGTCTTCGGGCTTGTTGGGTGGTTTGAGGTAAGTCCAATCCTCTTTGGTACCAATGCTGTCAATCAAGGCGGGGCCTGTTGCGGCGTGGGAGATGATTTGATCCAGATGTGCAAGCTTGATGGAAACCCTGCCGCAAAATGGGTTTTCGAGTTGGATAGTTGAATCATCCAGTGAAATTAGCCTGCCTTTAAGGCGTTCGCCGCTTAGGAGCCGGACTTCAAAATTAGCCGGCGGAAGTTGGAGGGTAGGGTTCAGCTCGAGAAACCGAATGTTTCCTGTCTTGAGATGGAAGGATTCGATTATCCCAGCGTGTTTCCAATGAACCCCTTTCCCGGTGAGGCCCAGAAATTCGCCTCGCATAAATTCACCGCGTACTAAGGCGGCGAATGGGGCTTGGGGTAGGAGGGTGAGCTGATCGCTGCGAGAAAGGTTGTCGAAATCATCATCCGTAAGGAACCCGCCGTCCTGCTCGGCGCGAAGGCTGACCAGAGTGAGTAGGATTATGGTCAGCAATTTCATGCAATCATTTGCGTCGAATGTTTAGTTTAAACTTGCCCTTTTGTTCACGTAAAATTTCAAGTTCTTGGGCAATCCCCTCGGCAACTTGTGCTGGCACTCGGGCTTCTTGAGCTGCTCGAATTGCATGGGCGCGATCGATGACGCTGTTTTGGGATTTTGTGTTAATGGAAGCTGAATTACGAGGTTTGCCTAGATTGAATTCGATAATTTTAAAGGCGTCTGCCTTAAAAGTGGCTTCTCCAAAAACCGGGCTGGCCAGCGTCACTTCACCGTCTTTCCATGCCTTGATGGTGCCGGTGACCTTAATATCATCCACCAGAGTGGCTCGGATGGCTTTAGCGCTAATGGCGGGATTCTTTAGGCGTTCTTTGGCGAAATGTAGTTGGCTGACAGTATTCAAGGGTATGGGTAATTCGGCGAATTCTGTTTTGAATTTCAAAGTGCCGTCGGTAATGCCGACGAGGTTGCCACTGAAGGAATCGTCGTTGTTGAATTTTACATAGTCTTGCTTTAGGGCCACGCTGGAGGTGGTGCCGCCACTGGGAAGGCCGCCATCCCATTTGGTGACACGCACATTACTAATCCGGGCCGGAATTGAGGAGCGGGAATGGAATGCGAACCCTTTACCAAGGGCATCCATCTCACGGCCAGAGTTATCCCGGAATGTTCCTACGAGTTTGCCGTCCACGATGACAGCCAAAGTTTTCTTAGTGGTGTCCACACACAGCGCCACATGGGAACGAAGACGGGTACGGTTCAGGCGATGACTCACACTGGAGGGCGTCAGTCGCGAACTGCTCAGGCCGCCATTGATACGGCTGTATCGGTACACATACATGGAAGTGCTTGATATACGAATGCTGTAGCAGTTGCCGGCGCTGTAAGAGGCCAAGTTGTCGGAGAGCAGGCTGATGTACAGACTGGGTGAGCCGGATTGCCATTGGTATTCGAATTCCATTTTGACGCTCTTGGGCATGTCCTTCACCATGCGACCTACGTTAGCGCTGCTGCCGTTGCTTTGGAATCCGCCATCTTTGAAGGTCCATTTGTAGGAGCCGTTGTTTGTGTATTTCCATGATTTTTGATCCTCGGCTGTTGGGCCGGCGTAAAGGCTTTCGCCACCGATTATGCCTGGGGTAAGAGCCTGGATGGTGTGACGGTCAATGGTGAGCGCGCCGGCATACCATGTGTTGATCATGAGACCTTTATCGTCGAGCTTCTTGAGGTCGCCGGTGAGGCGGTCGCCATTGATGAGGTGTGCCACAGAGCTGTGATTCTTGGCGGTTTTCGCGTTGCGCGTGAGGGTGAGTTTTGCTAGGGCGGCGGGCTGAATGGCAATGGGTGAGACCCCAGGATGTTCCCAGAGTAATTCTCCATTTTCATTGAAGCCCTTGAACGAGCCTTTGAAAACGCTGCCGTCCAGCAAGCGGACATGTTCGCCGGCGACATTGGGGGTGTTGAAAGCTGGCCTAGATATCGGTGCCGGCACGGATCGGACGGGTGGAGGTACAATCCGGATCTTTTCTGCAAAGCCAGAGATCGGCAGGTGAATGGTGATGAGGAGAATGCTCAGGGTCGTTTTCATAGTGGATTATCTTTCCAATTGTTGAAGCTCGATTTGAGGCAAAATGTTCTGGCGAAGTTGTCGGCGGACGGGGACGGGTTTAAGTCCCTGGGAAGGCGGTTGGCGGCGGGAGGTTTCGATGGGTTTGACACCAAACTCGATGCTCTGGAAAATGCTGTCCACAAAAGATGCCTCGCCGAAGTACGGGCTTTTGAGAGAGATCCTGCCGTCTTCCCACCTAACCAATTCACCACTGATGCTGCCTTGGCCGTTGCGCATCACTGCTCTGATAGTACGAGCGGGCAGTGGTTCGGTCGTGCTCTTGGCGAGGTTGACGCGTGTGATGTTTTCGAGCGGGATTGGGAGTTTGGCGAATGGTGTTTCAAACGTCATCTTGCCCTCAGCAATGCTGATCATCTTACCGCTCATGCTATCTTCATTGGCGAAGAGAATGAAATCTTGGTCGCCCTGTTGTTCGGTCACATTGTTGCCGCCGGGGATTTTGCCGTTCCATTCCGAAAGGCCAATCTGGCTCAGGGTGACGGGGTTAGAGCTCATGGTGGTAAACATCAGCCCCTTGGATTCGTTGGGGAGTGGGTCATTTTGAGCATCGTCCCAGTGCTTAATGAATTTCTCGTTAACGAAAAGCGCGATGGAGTTTTTTTTGCGATCCACGCGGATCGAGAATCGGGCGTGATTGCCGAGTGTATTGAGGTTGATGCGAACATTGGAGCCCACGTTACGTCCATTTCCGGCCCCGTTTTTGAGTTTGTAGCGGTAGAGGTAGGCGTAGGAGGTGTTGATGCGCAGGCAGTAGGCGTTGCCGCTGCTGTATGAGTTTAAATTGTCGGTTAGGAAATTTACGTAGAGATTGAGGTAGCCCGTCCAGTGAACATTAAAATCATACCGGAGACTGTTCGGGAGATTTTCGAAATTTCTTCCCACGCGGGCTTGGCTGCGCCGGGCCTCGAAGGTTTGATCCTTAAGCTTCCAAGCGCCATTGCTGAGGTTTAGCTTTTTACTTTTCTTTTCGACTTCCTCGGCGGTTGCATCGGCTGCAAGCGCTTCAAGGTATTGGCCGTTAGAGGAATCATAAAACGTCCAGTCCCTTAC
>CAJWVY010000095.1 GCA_913048135.1 uncultured Verrucomicrobiales bacterium | reverse complement strand
GGAAGCCGGAGGCGCGCACGAGCTTGAGCATACGGTCATAGTCGAGCGCGAATTGCTTGCCCTTGTCGTCCCACACGCGGTCTTTCACCGACACACCCTTGGCAAACGGCAGCAGCTTCTGCATCCCGCGATAGGAATCATAGCTCTCGCCCGGCTTGATGCGGAAGTTGCCGAAGTCCGGCAAGGTGCCGCAGCGTTTGTGGTCGACCTTCTTAATCACCTCCACCAACCAGTCGGCGTTGCTCGAGAGGCCGCCGTGATTTTCCACAATCACATTCAATCCCAGCTTCGCGCCAATCACCGTGAGCCGACTGAGACCGTCGGCCGCCAGCTTCACCTGCTCATCCCACGTGCCACTACTGCCGGCATTCACGCGGATGGAATGGCACCCGAGAAACTTGGCTGCATCGAGCCACTTGCGGTGGTTGTCCACCGTCTGCTTACGCTTGGCCGAATCCGGATCGCCGATATTGCCCTCGCGATCACACATGATCAGCAGGCTCTTTACGCCCTGATCGGCCGCGCGCTTTTTCATCTCGCCGAGATATTTCGCGTCCTTCGCCTTATCCATGAAGAACTGGTTCACGTACTCCACTGCGTGGATGCCGTGTTCCGCGGCGACCTTGGCGAAATCGAGATTATCAATCTTGCCCGAGCGCAGCTCCCGATTGATCGTCCATTGCGCGAGCGAAATCTGCAGCGGCGCCGCATCCTTCGTCCAAGCCGCACCCGCTGTCAAAGTACCGACCGCCAAGCCGGTTTGCGTCAAAAACTGTCGTCGAGAAACATCGTGGAAAAACTGCATGCCCCAACCCTACGCTCCACCCCGCTCAATTCAATCGCAAAGGGAACTCAAAGACGCTGGAAGAGGCGGGCTTTGTCGACCGGATGGGATCGAGGGCGCGAGAGGACCAGAGTAGTTTTAATTTCGCCCGCTCGTCGATTTACCAAACAATCGCCTACTTGGGCTAGCAGCTCGGTTCATCAGCCAATCTGGGATGGTGAAAGCCCTCGTTTTGTTCAGGTCAAAATATCCTTCACCACATGCCCATGCACATCGGTGAGTCGAAAGTTTCGGCCAGCGTGGCGATAGGTGAGACGTTCGTGATCCATCCCGAGGAGATGCAGGATTGTAGCCTGAAAATCGTGAATGGTGACAACATCGTTGGCGACCTGTTCGCCAAGTTCATCACTGGCCCCATGAACCATTCCTCCTTTGATGCCGGCACCAGCAAGCCAACTACTAAAGACCCTAGCGTGATGCCCTCGCCCACTCACTCCGGGGTTAGGTTGGAAAGGGCCACGGCCAAATTCGGTGGCAAAAACGACAAGGGTATCTTCCATAAGGCCTCGATCTTTCAGATCTTTCAACATACCTGCAATGGGTTGGTCCACGTTGCGGGCGAGCTTATTGTAATTGCTCATGTTGGCATGTGCATCCCAGTTGTAATCAATACGCGTATCGCCATCAATCAGTTCCACAAAGCGAACACCCCGCTCGATTAACCGGCGTCCAACCATACACTGCCACCCAAAACCCTTGGTGTCACCGCGTTTTAACCCGTATAAATCATGCGTTGCATCAGTTTCCTTAGAAAGATCGAACGCCTCGGGCGCAGCGGTCTGCATGCCGGCAGCAGTCTCGAAAGACTTAATTCGGGCGCGCAGGCTGGAATCATTTTCACGACCGTGAAGGTGCTGATTATTAAAAAATTCCAGCAAACCCAATTCATCGCGTTGCTGACTGTTAGTTGACGTGCGGCGATGCATATTGGCGATAGGTTCAGCACCAGGAATAATTCGAGTGCCCTGATGTAATACGGGGAGAAAATCTGAACCCCATACCTGCCCGCCTGCATAAGGTAACCCTGGTGAGATCACCATGAAGGATGGGAGGTTGGCATTGTAAGTTCCCAACCCGTAACTCACCCAAGAGCCTATACTAGGTCGCTTAAAGGTATCGGAACCGGTATGCAGGCCAATCGTGGCCCCAAAGTGGTCGCCATTAATATTCTGCATGGACCGAATCATGCAAATATCATCAGCCATACCCCCAATGTGCGGAAAGAGATCACTAAACTCCGTACCACATTGGCCATATTTTTTAAAATCCCAACCTGAACCCTTGTAATAACGTCGCCCCTTGGTCTTGGGCTTATCGTGGTTTTTATTGAGAAAAGGTTTGGGATCGAAGGTATCGACATGACTAACACCCCCGGTCATGAAAAGGAAAATGACGCGCTTGGCCTTGGGCGCAAAGTGCGGCTTTTTGGGCGCAAGCGGTTTATCTTCCACAGCCATCATTTCCGAGAGCAACCCAGGAAGAATGAGCCCTCCCCCTGCGAGCGAGCGAATCACATTACGTCGATTGGAATTCATCTTAAGTTCTTGTTTAATCCACAAATAGAAATTCGTTACTACTTAACATACTTCTAACATAACCCGCCCAGCGTTGGCGGCTGTTGTCCTTGGCAAAGTAGGATTCCGCAAACTCCAGTTCCTTCTCTTCTGCCCGGCGGTTAAACACAAGCTCATATAAATACTCCACCTTCTGTTCCTCAGGCAAACGCTCTGTAATTGCCTCAGCTTGTTCATGAATGAATTTTGAATTCATGAAGTATAGAGCCTGCAAAGTGGTCACCGAAGCTTTGCGGTCTCCAAGATGTAATCCTCCATCTGGGCCATCAAACATATCCAGATACGGGTTTTTCTGAATACGCTGCTGCATTTGATAAATACTGCGTTTATTGGATACATACTTTTCCTGAAAGGGTTCGTGCTGCCGATAAAAGTAAGTGAGGCGATGTGGAAAAGGGTGGCGACCGCCAGGGGTGATGTCCAATTGAGCACTAAAGGTCAAAAGCGAATCCCTCAACTCTTCAGCATCCAACCGGCGTCGATTGGCGCGCCAAAGGAAATGATTATCAGGGTCCTTGGCAAGGTTGCCAGCATGTTCAGAAGCGGCCATTCGATAGGTCTCAGAGTCAAGAATCAAGCGGTGCATTGTTTTCATGGACCAGCCCGATTTGATAAAATACTGGGCGAGCATATCCAGTAGTACTGGATGAGTAGGAGCCGTACCGCGGACACCAAAATCACTGGGTGTACTTACCAACCCACGACCAAAATGATAATGCCAAATCCGATTTACTATCACCCGTGCCAATAATGGTTCGGCTGAGCTTGTCAACCAATTGGCTAACTCGAGCCGACCACTGCCTTTGGTATTTTCCGGAAGCTGCTGTCCACCTAGGATTTGTAGAAAACCCCGTCTTACCTTGGGCCCGAGGTCACGCGGATTGCCCTGCTTATGGATCGATACATCGGACGCCGATCCATCGACTATGGCGTAGGCAATATCCGAATTGGGAAAGGTCTTGGCCACTTCTGCTCGTCGAGCGCGAATCCCCTCCAAACCTGCCCAGACCGACTGACGCGTGATTGATCCGGTTACCACCTCGCGCTGAAATGATTGATAGAGATTAAACTGATCCCGTTCCTTTTTATTCCAAGGCTCCAGTTTTGAGCGGAATGGTTTGAGCACTTCATCCGCCTTGGCTTTACCCATTCGGTAAACGAAGCTATGCCGATGCGGGCTATGCTCTGCGCCGGCATGCGGATACACCGAGCTATCAAATATTCCATATAATGCGTAGTAATCAGCCGTAGGGATGGGGTCGAACTTGTGATCGTGACAGCGTGCGCACCCGATGGTTAGTCCGAGAAAGGTTTTACCAAGATTATTAAGTGTATCCTCAATAGTAATGTGCCGGAGTTTGTGGGGACTCACTCCGATACGCCGTGAGATGGCAATATAACCGGTGGCTATGGTTTGCTCCCAGCGCTGCTCCTCATTCTCTGCGGGTAATTGATCACCGGCAATCTGCTCACGCACAAACTGGTTATAAGGTTTATCCTTGTTAAAGGCATCAATGACATAGTTTCGGTATTTATAGGCTTCCGGAATTGGATAATCGCCTGCATCGCCAGCTGTATCTGCGTAGCGCACCAAATCCAGCCAATGCCGGCCCCAGCGTTCGCCGTAGCGCGGCGAGGCGAGCAGACCCTCCACCACCCGATGCCACGCGCCGGGCTTGTCGTCATTCATGAACGCCTCCACCTCCGCCGGCGTGGGCGGCAGGCCGGTAAGGTCGAAGGTCACGCGGCGGATGAGCGTGCGGCGATCGGCCAAGCCCACCGACTGCAGCCCCTGCTCCTTCAGGCGTCCGCGCACGCGCGCATCAATAAAGCTCTCCCCATCCGCCGTCTGCGCCGTGTTGCCCTTGAGCGGTTGATACGCCCAGTGCTTGCGTTGTTCAGCGGTGATTTCGCCGGTGGCAAAGCCAAGCGCCTTGCCTTCCGGCCACACAGCGCCCGCGCGAATCCATTGGGATAAATCGGCGATGGCCTCCGGCGGCAATTTCTTCTTCGGCGGCATTTCCAGCTCGGGATCCGCGTGCTGCACGGCCGTCATCAGCAGGCTCTTTTGGGGTTTGCCGGGAACAATCGCCGGCCCGCTGTCGCCGCCCTGAAGAATCGCCTCGCGACTGTCCAGCTTTAGCCCACCCTTATCCTTGTGCCCGTGGCATTCGAAACAATGCGTCGCCAACACCGGCCGAATCTTCGACTCGAAGAAATCCGTCTTCGCATCCGCCCAACCCGTCATCGGCAGGCCCAGTATCAACGCGACCATGAACCTCATTCGTTTCACGACAAAAGTGTAGCGTCCGGACGCGATTCATCAAGCTCTCCTGAGCAATTCAACTATTTTTCAAACACCACTTTCATTTCCAGAATACCCATCGCGTTTTGGTCACGGGGGGTCATGTGGATGCGGATGGCGTCGCAGGTGAGCGGGGCGGCGGGATGGACGACGTTGTACTGGTTGGCACGCGTGTCGTAGCGGTCGGTGGTGTAGAGCTCGAAAGGCTTCCATTGACCGCCGTGCAAGGTCTCGATCTTCCATTCCTTCGGGAACTTCACCGGATGCTGATAGTGATCCATCCAAAAGACGCCGATGCTGCGGACCTTTTTAGGACCGTGAAAAGTGGCGGTCACCGTCTGCGGTTTGCCTTCCTGCCCGCGACTAGTCCAGCGCGGGACCTTATTACCGCTGGACCAGCGCGGCTCGAGGCCATCGCCCATGGCGTTCACGGTGTCGAGCGGCGAGGTGTGCGTGGCGGTGATGGCTTTGAACACGCTCTCCTTCGGCAGGGCCAACGGATCATACACGGCCATCGCCTTTTTGCGCGGGAACCAAACGGTCATCGAACTGGGCCCGCGATTGTTCCAGGCGTAATACGGCGTGAGCACCAACGGCTGCGATTTCGCGCCGCCTGCAGCTGTGAGCGCGCGGGCCGGCACGGTGGTTTGGATGAAGCTGCCCGATTCAATGGACCGCGTCTTCACCGAGGCGCCGGCGATCTTCGGCAATTGATCAAAGAAATAACGCTCGGTTACCCCGCCGTTATCCACGCCCTCGGCGCATAACACAAACGGCCCGCGCGTCAAAGCGACGCGGTCGTGATTGGCCTCCACTTTCGGATGACAGGTGTTGAGGCGCACGAGCATCGGCAGGTTCAACTCCACGTGATCGCCGCGCTTCCAGGTGCGCTCGATTACCGCAAAGCCTTTTTCCACCTTCATCTCCACGGGCTTGCCGTTTACCTTGAGGGTCCACGCGGCCGGCGCGGCGTTCGCGTACTGGTACAGTTTGCCGGGCACAAATTGCTTACCGGCCCAAGTGGGGATACGCAAGCGCAAGGCGAAGTCGACCGGTTTTTTCGGATCGAGATTAATGCGAATCTTGCCGTCATTCGGATAGGCCGTTGCCTGCCGGATCGCCACTTCCGCACCGCCCATCTTCACTGTGGTGGCGGATTCCGCGAAGAAAGTGACGTACAAATTCTCACCATCATGCGCGTAGGTCATGCCCTGCACCTGCGGCAGCAGGCGCGCCATGTTGCTCGGGCAACAGGCCGTACCAAACCACGGCGCGCGCCCGGCTGTGCCGTGATTGAAGGGATACTTTCCATCGGCCGCCAGCGGGTTGACGTAAAAGAAGCGGTTGCCGGCGAGGTTCACCGCGGCGAGCACGTTGTTCAGCAGCGCCACCTCGGCCACATCGAGATACTTCGCGTCTTTATGCAGCAGAAACATGCGGTAGTTGAACAGCACATTGCCGACCGCCGCGCAGGTTTCGTTGAAGGCATCGGCATTGGGCAGCTCGTATTCCGGGCCGAACCCCTCGATGCCATGCACGGCGCCCAAGCCGCCGGTGATGTGCATGCGCGTGTCGGTGATGTTCGCCCAAATATGATCGAGCGCCTTGGCGTACGCGGTCTTGCCGGCCAGCACGCCGACATCCGCCATGCCGGAGTACAGGTACGTGGCGCGCACGGCGTGGCCGACCGCCTTGGTCTGTTTGGCCACCGGCCGATGTTGCTGGGCGTAGGTCGGCGCCATCACGCCTTCGCCCTCGGGCACGTAGGTGATGCCGCGGATTTCCAGAAATTTCCGCGCCATGTCGAGGTACAATTGCTTGCCCGTCACGCGGTACAGCTTGACCAACGCCAGCTCCATCTCCTGATGGCCCGGCGCCTGCCGAATGGGTTTGCCGCCGTTGTATTTCGAGTCGCCCTCGAAGAAGACCTTGTTGACGTGAGCCGCGTTTTTCTCCGCCACCTTCAGCAGCTTGTCCTTGCCGGTCGCCTGATAATACGCGATCGCCGCTTCGTACATGTGGCCCATGTTGTACAGCTCGTGACTGTGCACTACGAACTGGTACGGCTTGTCGCCCATCATGTCTTTCTCTGCCCCCACGCCGGTGGTATGCGAAGGATACAAATACCCGTTGGGCTCCTGCGCCGCGGCGATGACGTCTACGATCGCGTCAAACTTCGCCTCGAGCTTGGGATCATCGCGCAGCTTCACCAAATACGCCGCGCCTTCCATCACCTTGTAGAGATCCGAATCAATGAACCGATGCGGCCGATGGTCGTCTGTCTTCTTGCCTGTCAAGGCATCCGCCGCCGCCTGCAGGTGCGCCACGCCGGGTTCAGTTTTCCCAAAGGCGAATGGCACCAACACCGTGCGCTGCGTCTCTAGCCGCGGCCGCCAGAAGGCGCTGGTCATGTCCACCTCGTGAAACGGCACCGGCTTGAGCGGATAATCCGCCGCGGTCGCCACGAGGGTTGAAGCCAACAAACAAGTCCAAGTGATTACTCTCATGATGGGTGAATTACTTTTTCTCCTGATCTTTTATTTTCTGTAATTGCTGCTGCAGCGCCGTAAGTTGCGAATCACTCTGATGCAAATAATCCTGCTGCGCGCGATACGCCTCCGCGCGTTTCGCCGTCAGCGCCTTGTATTCCGGCTGGGCCTTGATTGCCTGCCGCGCGGCGTCGCGTTTGGCTTTGATCGCAGCGTCGGAAACGAACAACTGTGGGTAATCCGTCTCCAGTTTGCGCTGCGCCGCGGCGGCGGTTGCGGCGAGTTTCTGATAGGCCGGATCATTCCGGTGCTTCAGGCGCGTTCGTTCCAGCGTCGCCTTGCGGCTGGTCTCCGACCCGGCTTCGATGGCCGGATTTTGTTCCTTGAGATACGCCTCCATCGCGCGGTTGGCGCGGTGGGTCGCGAAGAGGGTCTCTTTGTAAACCGGATCTTCTGCGTGCAGTTTCTTGCGTTGCTCCGCGATCTTTTTCCGGAAGGTCTTGTTCGAGCTGAACACCGCCGGGAAACGCTTTTTCTTGTCCGCATCCAACACCTCCACCACCGCCACCAGATCGCGATACTTCGCATCATCCAGATGCAACCGCGCATGCACGTTGCGTTTACGAATCTCGTACGCGTCCGGCGGCGTTTTCTTGACCGGGAATTTCCCGGTCAATTTCGCAATACGTGCCCGATTGGCCTCGTGATCACGATGACGGCCGGCGGTGAACACCTGCAGATTATCAAACGCCGCCCCGGCGCGATCGACCTGCAGCGCGAAGTACGTGCGTTCCTGGTCGATGATCGGATGCTTGGCGTACACGAGATGTTTGGCATCCAAATGCGCGACTGCCTCGTCGCCAAGAAACTCCACGGTCATCGTGTACCATCGGCCCGGCACAAAGTCATACGCGCATTCGCCGTGGCGCATGGAGAACCACGGTCCCCGCGGGTCGCTCGCTGTTTGCAGGTAAAAATGATCGCGCCGAATATGGATCACCGTGTTGTAACTACCCGAGGCACCGGTCACGAGTCGGAGATCTTTCGCTCCATCAAACTGAAAATCAAACCGCACCATCGCGTCCTTGAAATTCGGGTTCTTATAGAAGATCCGTTTGTTATCGCCAGCGATCTCGTTGCGTCGCAGCACGCCCTGCTCCACCTGCCATTCCTTGTTGAAGAACCAGCCGCCACTCACCTGCCCTTCGGAAAAGTGATCGCCGAATTTCAAATTTCGCGGGGACGCTAGCAACGGCCGCGACGGAATGCGCGCGCCCACCTGCATCCGCCATTTCGCCAACCGGCTTTGCAGGGCGAGTACGCGCTCAGGCTCCTGAATCGCCAGATCCGTTTTCTCCGAGGGATCCTTCGCGAGATTGAATAGCGCGTGTTTTTCCCTTTTTGCCGGATCAAAAAACTCGATTAACTTCCAGTCGCCCACACGAATCGCGCCACCGGAAACGCCGCCGAGAAAATGCGGTTTATCCAGCGGATAATGCCAGTGCAACGCCTCGCGCTTGGGCGCCTGATCCGGGTTGCGTAAGCTAGGCAACATCGAGACACCATCCAGCAGCTGTGCCGGGTCCGGATCAATATCCGCCGCCTCCAGGAAGGTCGGATAAAAATCGTGATTCACCACCGGCTGCTTGGAAACGCGCTCGGCCGGCACCTTGCCATTGGGCCAGCGGACGATCAACGGCACGCGAATTCCACCCTCATAGAGCTGACTCTTGCCGCCGCGCAACGGCGCATTCGAGGTCACGTTTGTCTCGCCGCCATTGTCGCTGCTGAAAATAAAAATTGTGTCCCGATCAATCCCCAGTTCACGCAACTTGCGGTCAATCATTCCGATACCATCATCAATACTCTCCAACATCGCCGCCAAATGTGGATTGTGATGACTCGCCCAATGATAACACGCATCACCCTTCATACCGGAATCCTTACAAAGATAGCACCGCTCTCGATCGCGCGTACTCGGCCCCGGCGGGTGCTTACGCAAGTATTTCTCCACGAGATCCGGCTTACCATTCAGGATCGTGTGCGGCGCATAATGACTGAGGTAGAGAAAAAACGGCCGCTGATGATTACGTTCAATAAACTCCACCGCCTCATGATTCAGTCGGTCGGTCAAATACTCGCCTTTGCCCAATTTATTCTTCGGTAGATCAATCCACGAGATCGGTTGTGTGCGAAACACGTACGGGAAAAAATTCGCCCCGTTCCCCACGCCCTTCACCTCGCTGCCCGTGTTCCATCCAAACCCGTGATCCCTCGGCCGGAGTTCAAACTCCGCCTCGTGATGTTTGTAGCCCGTGAGATGCCACTTACCCACCATTCCCGTCGTGTACTCGTGCTTCGCCAGAATCTCCGGCAACGCCACGTGACTCACCGGCAGGCCATTAGAGGAATTCGGCCGAAGATAATCCGTGATGCCCACCCGAGCCGGGTGCTGCCCCGTGAGCAGTGCCGCCCGATACGGCGAACACACCGGCGCCGCCGCATAGGCATGCGTAAACCGCACCCCTTCCTTCGCCAACCGATCCAGATGCGGCGTCTCATTAAACCCATTCCCGTAACACCCCAGTTCCGCCCAGCCCAAGTCATCCGCCAACACAAACACCACATTCGGCCGCCGATTCTGCGCAGTGCTTTCAAGCACCAGCCCAAGCAATAACAGGAATAATAGAAATCGTTTCATCGTTCGTTTAATTTTTCAATTTCAACGCCTTGCGCAAAATGGGTTCGAAGGCATCGGCTTGACGGAGGAAGCCAAGGTCGTTGGGATGTGAGGCGTCGGTTGTGCCTTCGGTGTCGTCACCCAATAGTTTGTTGCCGCCGAGATAATGTAGGTGCGGCACGCCGGCGGCCCGGAGTTGTTCGTAAGCTTTGCGCAGGGCGGCATGGTTGTCGTCGTGAAATTTCGACTTAACCGGCGTCAGCCAGCTGTTGGCAAAGCGGCGGTCCTCCACGAGCACGATCGGGGTCTCCGGTCGGGCCTTGCGCAGGAGTTTCACGAGGGGCACACAACGCTCGGTGACCATTGCCGCGTTCATGTTTGGCAGGCAATCTATGATGTAACACGCGGCATCCACTTCAACCATAAGCTTGCCCACCGCCTCGTGCATGCGGCCGTTACCGGAGAAGCCAATGTTGATCACTGGCCGGTCAAAGCGCCTACCAAGGATCGCAGGATGCGTGATGCCCGGGCGCGAGGCGCAAGCGCCGTGCGTGATCGACGTACCATAAAACACCAAAGGCTTCGCCTTGCGCGGCGCGAGCTTTTCGAACTTCGCCCCGGCCGGTACGCCGATGGAAAGTGATTCGGTGCCGTTGTAGAGTGGCAGATACACCGCGTACTCGCGCTGGCCCGGGGCGATGCCACGCAGCAGTGCTGCCTGCATGTCCTGTTTACTCGGGCGGGTGGCGGCGGCCCAGCGCCATTGGCCTTGAGCATCGCGTGCGTAAAGGTCCAAGCCACTCACGCCGCTCGGCGGCATGTGCGGCATGCCAAGTCGCGCGCTCATCAATTTCCAACGCGCATGAATCTCGGTCGCGTCCGTCTTGAAACGCACCATCATCCCGGCGCTGTGCCGGCTGAGATTCCAAACCGCCGGCGTCACGGTCTTCTCGGCCTTGGCCGGAAACCGATCAAACCAGCGCGCCCGATCCTGGTCGCCCCAACCGCGCCCTTCCACGCCCCATTGCGTAACGTCGTGCCACTGGATTTTTTCCTGGGCCCACGCGTGGAGACTGCCAAAGGCAATCAGACAAGCCAACGCAAGTTTCATGACTGGTGATCGGTTTAGTTTTTCAACCAAGGCGAGCGGGCGTTCTTGGTGATCTCGGCGTCAAGCGTTTCCATGCGGGCCCGGAGATCCCGGACGACCGCCGGCTTGGCTTCGGCGAGGTTGTTTTGTTCGCCTAGATCCTTAGACAAATCGAAGAGGAACACCTCTGGCGGCTTGTTGTTGGGATTGCGCCGCGGCTTCTTGATGAGCAGCTTCCATTTTTCGCTCCGGATTCCTTCCAGATCACCACGCGAAGTATAGTGCAGAAACTCAGTGCGCGGGGAATTTTTCTCCGTACCTTTCCACAGGCCACTGACGTTCACGCCATCAATTTTCTTTCCCTTGGGCAACGGCTTACCAGTGATGGCGGCGATGGTGGGGAGCAAATCGATGGTGCCAGTGAGTTCATCGCAAACCGTGCCGGCAGGAATACCAGGACCACGCATCACACATGGCACGCGCTGGCCGCCCTCGAAGGTCGTACCTTTGCCATCGCGCAACGGACCAGCCGAGCCGCCATGATGAAGGAACGGCAGCCACGGGCCATTGTCCGTGGTGTAGATCACGTAGGTGTTGTCCGTGAGTTTCAGGTCATCAATCGTCTTGAGCAGCCGCCCAACCTCGGTGTCGATGTGCTCGATGGTGTTGATGTATGCTCGCTTGGGGTCAGGATCGCGTACATCGTCCGGTACATAGAGTGGGATGTGCGGCATGGAGTGCGGGATGTACACAAAAAACGGTTTGTCCTTATTTGCTTTGATGAAATCGATAGACTTTTGTGTACAACGGCGTGTGATGGTGCGCTGGTCGACCGGCAACTCGACGATTTTCTCATCCTCAAACAGCGGGGTCTTCCACTTGGTAAGCGTGGACTCTGGGTCTGCCCAGAGGATGTCCATCCCTTGCCAACCACCGCGCGGCTTACCCTTGTTGTCCGGGTGATTCATGTCGTTGGAATAAGGAATACCATAGTAGGTATCGAATCCATTGGCCGTCGGCAGCGTTTCCTTGTGATGCCCAAGGTGCCATTTTCCGAAACAGGCGGTGGCATAGCCCTGCCCCTTCAAGTGATCAGCGATGGTGTGCTCCTTGGCGTTCAGCCCCTTGGTCGAGGCGGGGAACAGCACGTGCTGATGCATCCCCACGCGCTTGGGATAACAGCCCGTCAGCAACGCCGCACGCGAGGGCGTGCACACCGGCGAGGCCACCATGAAGCTCGTAAACTTCCGCCCTTCCTTGGCGATGCGATCGATGTTCGGCGTCTTGATCGTCTT
>CAJWVY010000094.1 GCA_913048135.1 uncultured Verrucomicrobiales bacterium | reverse complement strand
GACACAAAGATTCCATAAAAAAAGGCCGCACAATCAAGTGTGCGGCCCTTTGATACTCGAATTTGAGCGTGAAGGCTACATCATGCCGCCCATACCGCCCATGCCACCCATACCGCCCATATCAGGCATTGCAGGGGCGCCACCGCTGGCAGGTTCAGGCTTCTCAGCAACCATTGCTTCAGTTGTAATTAGAAGTCCGGCAACTGATGCAGCATCCTGAAGTGCAGTGCGCACCACTTTAGCTGGATCGATGATGCCCTTGGCAACCATGTCTACATATTTGCCGCTTTGAGCATCGAAGCCTTGGTTAGCGCCCTTAGCTTCAAGTATTTTACCAACCACGACCGCTCCGTCTTCGCCCGCATTTTCAGCGATTTGGCGGAGCGGCGCTTCGAGGGCGGCAGCCAAAAGCTTAACCCCAGCCGTTTGTTCGTTGTTGATGCCCTCAAGGGTGTTGAGGTTGGCGTTCTGCGCAGCGCGGAGCAATGCAACCCCACCACCGGCAACGACGCCTTCTTCCACTGCGGCACGGGTGGCATGCAATGCATCTTCCACGCGGCCTTTCTTTTCCTTCATTTCGGCTTCTGTGGCAGCACCCACATTGATGACAGCCACGCCACCGATGAGGTTCGCCAAACGCTCTTCCAATTTTTCGCGATCATAATCCGAGGTGGTTTCCTCGATTTGACGACGGATCTGGTCGATCCGGCCCTTGATGGTCTTGGCCTTGCCGCCGCCGTCGATGATGATGGTGTTTTCCTTCTCCACGACGATGTTGGCCGCGGTGCCGAGGTCGGAAAGCTCAATGCCGTCCAGCTTCAGGCCGAGGTCTTCGGTGATGAATTTGCCACCGGTGAGGATGGCGATGTCTTCCATCATGGCTTTGCGGCGGTCGCCGAAGCCCGGTGCTTTCACGGCACAGATCTTCAGGGTGCCACGGATGCGGTTCACCACGAGAGTAGCGAGCGCTTCGCCCTCGATGTCTTCGGCCACGAGCAGCAGCGGCTTGTTGCCGGCGGCCACGACCTTCTCGAGGATGGGCTGGATGTCCTTGAGGGAGCTGATCTTCTTCTCGTAGAGCAGCACGTAGGCGTCCTCGAGTTTGCACTCTTGGGTGTCGGCGTCGGTCATGAAGTACGGGGAGAGGTATCCCTTGTCGAATTGCATGCCTTCGACGACCTCGAGGGTGGTCTCGATGGAGCGGGCTTCTTCCACGGTGATGGTGCCGTCCTTGCCGACCTGGTCCATGGCGTCGGCGATGATTTCACCGATGCTGGATTCCCAGTTGGCGGACACGGTGGCCACCTGCTGGATCTCGTCCTTGCTGGTCACCTTTTGGGAGATCTTGGCGAGCTGCGCCACGGCGGCGTCCACAGCTTTTTGCACACCACGCTGGATGTGAATGGGGCTGGCACCGGCGGTCACGCTGCGGAGACCTTCGCGGTAGATGGCCTCGGCAAGCACGGTCGCGGTGGTGGTGCCGTCACCGGCCACGTCGCTGGTCTTGCTGGCGGTTTCGCGAACCATCTGGGCGCCCATGTTTTCGTACGGGCACTCAAGCTCGATCTCTTTGGCCACGGTCACACCGTCCTTGGTGGCGGTGGGGGAGCCGAATTTCTTGTCGATGAGGACGTTACGACCTTTGGGGCCGAGCGTCACTTTTACGGCCTTGGCCAGTTTTTCCACACCCCGAAGGATGTTCTGGCGGGCCTTTTCGTCAAATACGAGTTGTTTGGCTGACATGATTTTTTTCTAGTTTAATTTTGGGGTTAGCCGACCACCGCGAGGATGTCGTCCTGGTTCAGGATCTTGTACTCGACGCCGTCGATTTTGATTTCGGTGCCGCCGTACTTGTTGGTCAACACGATGTCGCCGACGCTGACTTCAAACGGGACTTTGTCGCCGTTGTCGTCTGTTTTGCCGGTGCCCAGTGCGATGACTTTGCTTTCCTGCGGTTTTTCTTTCGCGGAATCGGGAATGATGATTCCGCCCTTTTTCACTTCAGCTTCCTCGGCGGGTTCCACGAGCACGCGGTCACCAAGGGGCTTGATTTTGAGTTTAGCCATTGTGTGTTTGTTGTTAGTTGAGGTTAGTGTGAATGAGAAACCCCGGCACCCGCCGGGGTTTGAGATTTATTTTTTGTCTTCGTCCACCACTTCGGCGTCGACCACGGGACCGTCTTCCTGTTTGTCCTCGGGTCCGTTGTCGCCTTCGGGAGCAGCTTCAGCCTGCGCTTCATCGCCTTCCTCATTGGAGGCGGCCTGATAGGCCTCGGCGGCAGCGCCTTGCATGGCCTCGTTGAGGGCATCCTTGGCGGTGTTGATGGCTTCGAGATCGTCGCCTTGGAGTTTTTCTTTCAACTCCTCGGCGGCTTTCTCCACCTTGCCTTTGGTGTCGTCGGAAAGTTTCTCGCCGTTTTCCTTGAGGAATTTCTCAGCGGCGTAGGCGGCGGTGTCGGCTTCGTTGCGGGCCTCCACTTGTTCCTGGCGCTGCTTGTCGGCCTCGGCGTTGTCCTCGGCCTCTTGTTTCATGCGCTCGATCTCGTCTTCGGACAGACCGCTGGAATCCTTGATGGTAATCTTCTGTTCCTTGCCGGTCTTTTTGTCTTTGGCGCTCACGTGCAAAATGCCGTTGGCGTCGATATCGAAGCTCACCTCAATCTGCGGCATGCCGCGCGGGGCCGGCTCGATGCCGTCCAGCTTGAAGTTGCCGAGCTTCTTGTTGTCCTGCGCCATGGGGCGTTCGCCTTGGGAGACCTGCACATCCACAGCGGGTTGGTTGTCTGCGGCCGTGGAGAAAATCTGAGATTTCTTCGAGGGGATCGTGGTGTTGCGCTCGATGAGTTTGGTGAAAATGCCGCCTTCCGTCTCAATGCCCAGCGAGAGCGGGGTGACATCCAGCAGCAACACGCTGTCCAAACCTTCTTCCTTGTTGAGCACGCCACCCTGAATGGCGGCACCGATGGCTACCACTTCATCGGGGTTTACTCCCTGATTGGGTTGTTTGCCAAGCAGCGCTTTGGCGGTGTCGACCACGCGAGGCATGCGGGTCATGCCGCCGACCAGCACGAGCTCGTCGATGTCGCCGCTGTTCAGTCCGGCATCCTTCAAACATTCCTTCACCGGGCCGGTTGTGCGTTCGAAGAGATCGTCGGTGAGCTGTTCCAGCTTGGCGCGGGTCAGTTCGATCTTGATGTGTTTGGGGCCGGATTGATCGGCCGTGATGAACGGCAGGCTGATCTCATATGTTTGCGAACTGGACAGCGCGATCTTCGCCTTCTCGGCTTCTTCCTTGATGCGTTGCATGGCATCGGGTTGGCCGTGGAGATCAATGCTGGAGTCGTTCTTAAATTCCTCCACCACCCAGTCGATGATGGCATTGTCCCAGTCGTCACCACCGAGGTGGGTATCACCGTTGGTGGCTTTCACCTGGAAAAACTGATCGCCAATTTCGAGGATGGAGATATCGAACGTACCACCGCCCAAGTCGTAGACCGCGATTTGTTCGTCATCCTTTTTATCCAAACCGTACGCGAGCGAGGCCGCGGTGGGTTCGTTGATGATGCGCAGTACATCGAGGCCGGCGATGGAGCCGGCGTCCTTGGTAGCCTGTCGTTGTGAGTCATTAAAGTAAGCGGGCACAGTGATGACCGCCTGGGAAATGGATTCGCCTAACCGCATCTCGGCATCGGCTTTGAGCTTGGCCAACACCATGGAGGCGATCTCCTGCGGACTGTAGGCTTTGGCTTCGCCTTCGATTTCCACCTCGATCGCCGCGTCGCCGTTCTTGCCTTCCACTACCTTGTACGGCATGCGCTTGGATTCCTCAGCCACTTCCTTATATTTGCGGCCAATGAAACGCTTGGCGGAAAACACCGTGTTGGCGGGGTTCGTCACCGCCTGCCGTTTGGCTGAATCGCCCACCAAACGCTCACCATTCTTGGCAAACGCCACCACCGAAGGCGTGGTCCGTTTACCTTCCGAATTCTCCAACACCGTCGCCTCGCCGCCTTCGATAACCGCCATGCACGAGTTCGTGGTGCCCAAATCGATGCCTAAGATCTTACCCATAAAAATTCCTTAAAACTGTGCCACTGCACAAATGATCAGCGTTATAAAGCAACGACAGTGCCAGCCCTGAATATGGGTGAAACTAGGGATTATTAATGAATATTGCCCGAGCACACTGCGACACTGTGCCTTAATGGCGCAGTTGATGGGCCGTGGGATTCAGTTAGTGTCTCTCTGTGGGGAATGTTCCCTTGCGGGCGGGAAGAGGGGATTTTAGCTTGGGGCATAGACTAAAAGCATGCGTGCGTTGATGATTTTAATTGTAGCAGCCTTGGCGGGCCGGTTGGACGCGGCGGTGAAGCCCGACCATATATTGCAGGATCCGCAGGCGCGAGTGTTTCAAACTATCGTTGATGTGGAGTTGCAAAAACGGTTTGGCGCCCAGATGGCTTTGTACATGCAAGCCATGCGGCCGGCCAACGCGGTGAACGGCAACGGTGTGTTGCGTATTCGCCCACCACGGGGAGGGAAGCGCCGGACTGTGCCGGTGGAGTTTCGCACATTCGCGCTGGGGCCGACTTTGGTGAATCAATACGCCGTAGAGGAAGGCACGTTGACGGTTCGTGCTGCGGTGGGAAAAGATACACAATATGAATGGGCTGCGCCGAACAAGAAGCCGGAGCAGTTGGATGCGGAGCAGGCCATGCAATCATTTGCAGGAGCGGATTTTTGCATGGCTGATTTGGGTTTGGAGATGTTGCGTTGGCCCAATCAAAACGTGATCGAACGTAAATTACGCCGTGGTGAACTCTGCAGTGTTCTGGTAAGCCGCCCAGCCAAAGTGACTGAAGGCGGTTATAGCAAGGTGGTGAGTTGGGTGGATGAAGATTCCATGGGCATCGTGCGCGCGGAACTGTTTGATGCGCAGGGAAAGCTTTTGAAAATCTTCGAGCCCAAGGCCTTTAAGAAGATTGATGGCCAATGGCATCTCAAGGAAATGGAAATGCGCAACGACCAAACCGGTTCCCGTACGGCCATTGTTTTTGAATTGAAGCCCGCCCCGAAACGCTAACATATGTGGCTTTGCCTTGCCATGATCCTAGGGCCGCTTGCCCTGTTAATTGCGTGGACGTTTTATCAACACAAACGCACCAAAACCAACGAGTACGATCAGGTCGGCCCGTTAATTCTCAAGCTGGGTGCCAGTGGGTTGATGGTTGTTATGATTATCGCCTGTTTGAGCATGGGCGCGCTGGGATTGATTCTTGTTATCGCGCCGGCGTTTTTGCTGGGGTTACTCTGGGTGGGGCCGGCGATGGATCTTCTGGGAGGCAAGGCAATCAACTCACTGATGGGTGGGGGCGAAGAGGTCGAGCCCAAGCCATTGTATTCAGTGGCTGAGGCGAAATGGCGTTCCGGGAAAGCGAAGCTGGCGATTGAGCTGATTGATGATGAGCTCGAAAAATTCCCGGGAGATTTCGAGGGGCAAATGCTGAAGGCAACCATTCAAATGGAGTCCCTGCAAGATTTTGCCACGGCCGAAGGCACCTTGTTGGGCATCGCGGCCCAGAAACAACACGAGCCAGGACAGATTGCCCGGGCAATGAATCAACTCGCCGATTGGCAGAAAAAGGAAGGGCAGGAGGAGGCCATGCGGCTGACACTGACGGGATTGCGCGACCGTTTTCCGGGATCGGGCATTGAGCTGGCCAGTGCCCAGCGCCTGGCGCGTTTGGATTTTTCTGTGGATTCCAATGATCGTCGCGATGCCAGCGAGCTGGTCTCTGAATGTCTCAAGCAACTGGAGAAACATCCCTTGGATAACCAAACCCGTGAGCAGTTGGCGCGGATATATTTCAAACGCTACGGTAAACCGGATTTGGCGTGGGAGGAACTAAACAAGCTGTTCGCTAATCCATTTCAGCAACCCCGCGACTTGGCGCGCTGGCTCAATCTCATGGCTGATTGGCATTTGGAAAAAAAGAATCCGGAAGGCGCACGCCAATGCCTGCAACAGGTCATGGCGCGGTTTCCGGATTTACCGTTCGCCGAGGAGGCTCAGGCGCGCCTCACCCGGATGCAGGATGTGGTCTAGTTCTGGGGCTGCGGATTGGCCGCTGCAATCAGGGCTAGTGTCACTTGCTCGGCAATGGCCGAGGCGGTTTGTTGATCGGGATTCCGATACTTGGTGCGGACCTGAATGCGCACGGCGGAAATCGCCTCGGGCGCCTGTGAATCCGGCGAAATTTTCACCCACACATAACGCGTATTGATCCGGGCGCTAATGACATTCTTGGTGGCCTCTTCTCCGGTGATCGTGCCCATGGCTCCCAACGCGACACGGGTGGCCGCCATGACATCGGCCACGGGTTTGTCGTAACGCCGTTCCACGGAGTCGGTCCGCCAAGGGATGGGGGTGAATTTGGATTTATCATCTGCGGTGGTAAAGCAGCCTGCGCCGACCACCATGGCCAAGCCCGTCAGAAAGAATGTTTTTATCGCCCTCATTTGGCCGCCAATCAAAGCAGCGGACTATAAATGAACAAGGGGGAACGATTCACAATCCAATTGCGTCTTGTCAGTAACTGCGGCGGTCCGTACCGTGCGCCTTTCTGGGATGAAAAACCGTTTTCTGATCATCATGATGGCCGCCGGCTTGGCGGGGTGGAGCACGTCGGCATGGGCGCAACGCGGCGATCGCAATGGGCAGCAACAACCGGAGGTGTGGAGGGGTTTTGATGTGCCACCCGCTCCGGCCCTGACTCCGGAGGAGGCATTGAAGAGTTTCAAGTTGCAGCCCGGCTTTCGCATTGAAATTGCAGCGGCCGATCCGTTGGTGCACGACCCGGTGGCGATGAAGTTTGATGAAGACGGTCGCATGTGGGTGGTGGAAATGCGCGCTTACATGCCGAATGTGGACGGCACGGGCGAGGATGCCAAAGTGGGAAGTGTGGCCGTCTTGGAGGACATTAATGGCGATGGCCGCATGGACAAGCGTACGGAATTTCTCAGCGGCCTAAACACACCGCGAGCCATCGCGTTGGTGAAGGGGGGCGTGTTGATTTCTGAGCCGCCTATCCTTTGGTACTGCCAGGATACCGATGGGGACTTGAAGGCGGATAAGAAGACCGAGGCATTTCGCGGGTACGCATCTCAAGGGCCCGTGGAGCATACGGAGAACGGGTTGATGCCCGGGCTGGATAATTGGTTGTACAATGCCAAGTCCACCAAGCGCCTGAAGTTTGAGGACGGAAAAGTAATGGTGGAGAACACTGTCTTCCGCGGTCAATGGGGCATTGCACAGGACAACTACGGTCGGCTCTATTATAACAGCAATTCGGCACCGCTCTTTTGCGACGCCATTCCCGGCGTGTACACTGTACGCAATCCGCATCATCCCACGCGCAATGGGTTGGGCTATCGCCTTTGGGGCGACAACAGCGTGTGGACAGGTCGGTTGAACACCGGCATTAATCGCGGATACCAAGAGGGCATGCTGCGCGAAGGCCGGTTGGCGCGTTGGACCGGCGCCAGTGGTCCGGTGATTTATCGAGGCGACCAATATCCTGCCGAGCTTGTGGGCGATGCCTTCATCCCGGAACCAGCCGGCAACATGATTCGGTTGCAGAAACTTACTTGGAAAGACGGTCGGCCTTCCGGCGCTAACGCCTACGACAAGGCCGAGTGGCTTACTTCCACCGATGAACGGTTTCGTCCCGTGAGTCTCTACAACGGACCCGACGGCTGCGTGTATATCGTGGACATGTACCGCGGCATTCTGCAGCACAAACATTATGTAACCACGTTCCTGCGCAAACAGATCATCGAGCGCAAACTGGATAAGCACATCGGGCTCGGCCGCATTTATCGCGTGGTGCACACCGGCCAAAAACCGCAGGCCGCTCCGAAGATGTCCGAGCAGGGCTACGAGCAACTAATTGGGCATTTGGAATCCGGCAATGGTTGGCGGCGCGACACCGCTCAACGGTTGTTGGTGCAGCGAAATGAAAAAGGCGCGCTCCCCATTCTTCGGGAGACCGCCACCGCCAGCGAACATCATCTGGCCCGTCAGCATGCGCTGTGGACGCTGGAAGGCATGGACGGGCTGGACGCACCGACTATTGCGCAAGCCTTGAGCGATGACCATCCGCGTGTGCGCATTGCGGCCTTGCGGGTGGCTGAATCCTTTACCGCCGCGCTGGGCAGCAGCGAGGCAGACACGGAAGCACGCGTGGCCTTGTTGCCGGCGTTGACGGAAGTGGCGCAGGACGAAGATGGAGATGTCCGCCAGCAGGTGGCCTTGAGCCTGCCCGCGATTAAAGCGCCTGGCGTGGAGCCGCTGCTTCGGGCGTTTGTGGTTAAGCACGCGGAGAACAGCGTGGTGCGGGATGGCCTAATCACGGGCTTGGCCGGGCGCGAGCTGGAGTTTCTTCAACGCGTTGGGGCCAGTGAAGAATGGGTGTCCAACGGCAACTTGCGCAACATCGTGCAGGATCTGGCCGGTTGCGTGGCGCGCCAGCGGAATGCCGCACGGCTGGAGCAATTACTGAAACTGGCACAAAGCCTGCCGACGATAGGGCAGGTGAATTTGCTCGATGGCATCAATAAGGCGGCGTTCCCGAAAGGGCGGGCTCTGAAGCCGGTTGCCTTCCAATCACAGCCCTTGTCCATGGCGTCCATGGCGGAGAGCGACGATCAAAAGGTTCAGGAACGCGTGGCGCGTTTGTCGAAATTCATCGTGTGGGGCGAAGCCGCCAAGCCGCCCGCACCGCCGCGTGCCTTGACGGCGGCCGAACAAAAGCAATTTGAACTGGGCAAAATCTTGTACACCGCCACCTGCGGCGCGTGCCATCAGGCCAATGGCTTGGGCGAAGAAGGTAAGGCACCGCCTCTTCTGGATTCGCCGTTCCTCGTGGGGCCGGCGGATCGGGCGATTGGCATCGTGCTGCACGGCGTGACCGGGCCCATCACCGTGCACGGTCGGCAATACAACATGAGCATGCCGGCGTTGCAGGGTTTTCAGTCCGAGCAGATTGCGGCCATCCTTACCTACACCCGCCGCGAATGGGATCACCGTGCGAATCCGGTCACCGTCGAGCAGGTGAATCGACTGAAGGCGGCTGAGAAAAACAGGGAAGCGCCTTGGAAGGAGGCGGAGCTACTGAAGCTGAAGTAATTTAGGGCAGCGCTTCCACTTGGGTCACCGTGCCGTTAACAAAATGGAAGTGCACCTGTGAACGCATGGTGTCATCGACGAGATTTCGGATTCTCATGTTCCGATAGGCGTACACTTTGCCGTCGATGATTTCATCGGGATTGCCAAATTCCTCAACGATCTTGGTGTAGTATTGGGTGAGGTACACCAGGTCGATTCGTTTATCCACTTGGCCGGGCGGCGTAGGGGTATCGGGTTTGCCGATTAACCAAGAGCGTGTGCGGTTGGGTAACTGGCCGGGGATCACGGTGGGCGCATTGGTGTTGGTGGATTGGGTGGTCGGTGGTGGGGTGTTGGTGATGCTGGTGATCGGCTCAAGAGGCGGCGGGGCGACTTGGGCAGGCGGCGGAATGATGGAGAGCAGCTGGCCTTCACGATTCCAAATGGTGCGCCGAATGATGTTGTTGTTTTCGTAAACGAGTTCTTGCGAACGGATGCCGGTGTCATTCCAATAAAGCAAAATGGTGCCGGTGCCGTCTTGAAGCTGGCCTGAGAGTTGCCCTTGGAAATCGTAGCTGGTGGCCTGTGTTAACCGGCCGTTATGATAAGTTTCCATGAGGGCCGTTTTTCCATTGATGTGCCAAACGGTGCGTTGGCCGTGGCGGACGCCATCGGAGAAGGTGGTTCGCTCCCATTGCGAGCCGTCGTTGAAAAAGGCGTGGGCTATGCCGTCAAAGGGATCGGGCTGGCCTTGTTCATAGGTAAGATTATCCCCGCGCCGTTCGAGGGTTTCCATCAACGTTTTTTCGTTCAGGAATTTCAGCCAGGCAAAGAGCGAGAGTGCCAGGACGCCGATCATGGCGGTCCAGATGCCGATCCGCATCCAGTTGCGCTGAGGTAGCTCGGTGTGCTGCCGGGACACCATGAATTGCGCGGTTGGGCTGGCAGGACGGCCTTCAAGGGCTGCGGTGGCGGCAGCAGCAGCTTCGGCCCGGCGTTGTTCGCGCAGGGCAAAGGCGCGGTCGGCGAGTCCGTCGATTTGATCAAGGGTCACCCATTCGCGGCTGCCGTCAGGCCAGGCAATATCCCATGTATGCAGTTTTCCCTCAGCGAGCAGTTGGCACGCTTGATCATAGGTATAGGGGCCCAAATGGCGCCCATCCCGGTTGACGAGAATGTGCAGCATGAAAAGGCCTCCTTGGCCTTGCGGGGGAGGCTATGCAGAAAGGATTGTAAATCAAAGGATTAACGCATTTTTTTCTTACTTCGAGAGGGCGACGATGTACCCGTGAAGACGGGCGGCGTCGGCGGTTTGATTATCGCGTTGATAAATCTGGTGCAGGTTGCTGCACATGCGTAAGAGGATGCGCCGGGAACTGGCTGGCATGAGAAAGGCCTCGTGAAATTCATAGCCGGCTTGCTTGAGGTATTTAATGCAATCGGTCTTGGTGAGAAGCCGACCCTTATTAAATGCATCAATGTAGTAATCCTGCCGGGGTGTCTGGAAACGGCACAGAAAGTGACCGGGCAATCCAATGCCGTTCACAGGCAAACCCAAGCGTCGGCCGACCAGTTGATAAATCATGCATAGGGAAATGGGGTTTCCCGTGCGCTGATCGATCACGCGGTTGAGGTAGCTGTTGTCTGCGGAGTAGTAATTATCCTCGTTGCCTTGGTAACGTTGGGTTTGAAAGAGATAGCGATTGATGGCGGCCATGATGCCTTCGGGTTCGGAGCCGAAATCAATTTTCTGCATGAGATCATGCGCGTAATCGTCCAGCACGGCGCGATAGGCTTCGGTGTTAATATCTGCATCCACGGTGCGGGCTAAGAGCCAGCAGGCTTCTTCCAATTCGAAATCCTCACCATGATTTAGGCAAAAAGCGTGAAATTCAGTGTCGGCCCTCAGGCATTTGAAATGGGAGATTATATTTAACGAACGGCGCCGTATTAAGGGGTTATCATCTAAAACATAATTTTCCAGCCAGCCACAGACATCCGGTCCCACAGAGATTATTTTCTCGCGGACAGGTAGGTATATCTCGGGATCTTCATCGGCTAACAAACATACTAACGCCTTTCTCTCTTCCTGAGATAAATCAATCTTCGTTTTTCTCAAATTCGATTCACCCATTGAGATGAACTTGCCACCTTCTTATACTAAACGCAAATTTACTGAAAAATGGATAAATCCCGGGTTTAATAATTATTTTTAACGCTTAACAGACTTTGTGAAAAAAATCACAAATTGCTTGCGCCGGGATTGTTTCAGGGCTTATTTTTGGTTTTTTATGCAGTATGAGTTTAGTTGGAAGGGAAGATATATGTTAAGCCATATTCATTCATTTTCATCTATTTTATCATTTGGCTTAAAGAAACAAGCCCTCATGATAAGTTTTAGTTATAATTAAAATAAGAGTCTATTCTTAGGTTGGCCGATTAATAAACGTGAATATAATCGAGTTCCCGCCTTCAAGGCCTTTGAGGCCAATAGGTTTCCAGTTAAGAGAAACATAATTAACAACATGGGTAACAAATTTCAATTTGGATTGCCTCAAAAGCAGGGACTTTATGATCCTGCAAACGAGAAGGATAGCTGCGGCGTTGGGTTTGTGGCGAATTTGAAGGGCGAGCCGAGCCATCAGAATGTGCTCGATGCACTGCAGATGCTGGTGAACATGGAGCACCGCGGCGGTTGCGGGTGCGAACCGAACACCGGGGACGGCGCCGGTATTCTGGTCGGTTTGCCGGAGAGCTTTCTGCGTAAAGTGGCTCAGGAAGATTTGGGCGTGGAGTTGCCGGCGAAAGGCCGGTTCGGTGCCGGCTTGGTGTTCCTGCCCACGATCGAGGCCGAGCGCAAACAGTGCATGGAGGCCGTGGAAGCGATCATCGCCGAGCAGGGCCAGCAATGCTTGGGCTGGCGTGACGTACCCGTTCGCACGGAGGAGGCGAATGTCGGTCCGGCTGCGCGCGCGGCGGAGCCGCACATCATGCAGCTCTTCATCGGCGCGGCCGATGGGCTGGAGGGCGACGATTTCGAACGGCAGTTGTATGTGATCCGCAAACGCGCGAGTCATCAGTTGCGCTTTGATGAAAGCTTGGAGCAGCGACTGCTCTTTTACATCTGCAGCCTTTCCACCAAGGTGATGATCTACAAAGGGATGCTGAACACCGAGCAGGTGCTGCAGTACTTTGCCGATCTGGCCAATCCGGATTTTGCCACGCACCTAGCCATGGTGCACTCGCGGTTCTCGACGAACACCTTCCCGAGTTGGGATCGCGCGCAACCGTTCCGCTTCATGAGTCACAACGGCGAGATCAACACGCTGCGCGG
>CAJWVY010000093.1 GCA_913048135.1 uncultured Verrucomicrobiales bacterium | reverse complement strand
TTGAGAAAGGCTTTGCCCGTCGCCAATTCCTCCGCCTGAACCGGCCGGCCGTAAAACCACTGGTACGCCTGCCGAATGCGCGCGGCATCATCCGTAAGACCGTTGGTGTTATGCAGACGAATGGCAATTTTCTCCGCGCTGGTTTTCACATGGGGACTGTTCAGAAAAAAGAGCGCCTGCAGGCTGCTGACCGAGGCGGCCCGGCGCGGCACAATCAAACTGCTGTCGGCTCCGTCAAAAAGCCCCTCCAATTCACGCACCATGTCAAAGGGCGGATCCCGGCGACGTTCCCCGCCAGCCGGGTCATACTCCAACAGATTGAGTGTGCGCCAAATCGATTCCACCTCCAGCCGCTTCACCCGGCCAATGCCAAAGAGTTTCAGGCGCTGATCCAGTTCGTCCGCCCCGGCCTTCAGCTCCGAGCTTTGCTGAAAGGTCGCGGACAAGACAATCGCGCGGATCAACCGCTTCATCGACCAGCCGTTGCGGACAAATTCGTCGCTCAAATAATCCAGCAACAACGGATGCGTCGGCGCCTTGCCACTGTGACCCAGATTGGAAAGCGATGGCGTAAGTCCTTCGCCCAGAAGATAATACCAAACGCGATTAACCATCAAACGGGCCGTGATCGGGTGCTCCCCGTTGGTCAGCCACTCGGCCAATTCCAGTCGACCGCTCTGGCCGCTGGCTTTGCCCAAGGGTTGTTGTTGATCGCCGGCCAGCACCACGGGCAACTGCCGCGGCACCGGATCGCCTTTCGGCGCCTGTTCGCCCGGCTTCACCACCACGCCTTCCTTGGGCGGGCGGGCGTCGGCGATGAGTTTGGCATCAGCCTGATCCACAAACGCATCAAAGAGAAACACATCCTTCCACGCGTCATCAAACGCGTTGATCGCATCCCGTACGCGGCGATATTCGGCTACCTCCGGCGCATCGGTCGCCAGCTTGCGTTTCTTGATGTCCTCCGCGCGCTTGGTGGCGTCCTGCTCCAGCTTCTCGAGACTCTTCCGAATCCGCTCGTGATTCTTCGCCTCCTTGGGGTCCTTGAGCTTGGCCCGTTCGCGCTCGATGCGATCGCGCAAATCCATCCACTGCACCACGCGCCCGAAATCCTTGAGCGGCGCGCCTTTCAGTTTCTTCTCGTTCGCCTCCTTCTCGGCCAATCCCTTGGTGTAGGCATCAAATTTTTTCTGATCCTCCAGATAAGGCAGCTCCACCACGCGACTGCTTTCAAACAGACCCTGCAACGCGTAGTAATCACGACGGCTCAAAGGTTCGTGTTTGTGATCATGGCAGCGCGCGCAAAACAGGCTCAGCCCCATGAAGGTGCGGCCCAGCAAATCCAGCTGATCCGGATGCCGGTTCTTCAGTGAAAACGGCCGCACCGCGACCATGCCATCGAGGTGGACCTTGCCCGATCCCTTCGGGTTGGGCATGAGATCGCCGGCGATCTGCATTTTCAAAAACCGATCGTACGGAACATCCTCATTGAAGGCGCGCACCACCCATTGCCGGTAGGGATCGTTGTGGAGGGATTTGCCGCCGAACGGCCGAAAACGCACATGGTCCAGCCAATGCCGGCCCCAGTGTTCGCCAAACTGCGGTGACGCCAGCAGCGCATCCACGTACCCGGCCAGGTCGGCATTCGAATCAGACGCATCAGAAAACTTGGCCAACTGTTCCGGCGTCGGCGGCAGGCCGGTGAGTGCAAAACTAATCCGGCGCAGCAATTCCAGCCGCGTGGCTTGCGGAGCCGGTTGCAGCCGGGCCTGCTCCAGTCGCGCGAGGATAAACCGATCGATCTCGCCTTGGGCCCAATCGCCGTTTTTCACCTTGGGCACAGCCGGCCGTTTCACCGGCTGGAACGCCCAGTGTTTGCCTTCAACCGCTGCTGTGGATACACACGCAGAGATCCCGATCGCGATGACCCCGAATAGTTGCCCGGCCTTTCGCATCGTTAATTAAGCCAAAATCTCGCTGAGCGGGCCGGTGCTTTCCTTGAAGGATTTCACCGGACACCCCATTTGCTGGAGAATGGTGAGGTACAGGTCGGACGCCGGCTTGGTGCCGCCGGCCCATTTCACGTGCTGGCCGTGCTGGAAGCCGAGCTTGCGGCCGCCGGCCAGCAGCATCGGGAAACTGCCGCCGCTGTGGCTGCTGATCTGCGAGCCGCCGAGCATCAGAACCGTGTGATCGAGCAGCGAGCCGTCGTGCGCCTCAATGGATTTCAACTTTTCCATCAACCGGGCGAGGCTGGCGCAGAACATGGCATCGCGTTGGCCGAGTACTTTCACGTCGACGTTATCCGCGCCGCGGTTGCCGGATCCTTTGTGGTGGAAATCATGCGCACCCCGCAGAGACGCGCCTGCGTTCTTGGCCCATACCTTGTAATCGTCGTAATTCGGACCGCCCTCACCGCCGAGGCTGTGAGTCACCACGCGGGTCATGTCTGTTTGGAACGCGAGCGCGATGAGGTCCATCATCAGCTCAATGTGTTCCTGCATGCTGTTCTTCACCGCCGGCTCCAGCCGCACGCCTTTCTCGTCAAACTTCGGCCGGCCTTCATCGAGAATATTATCGCGAGCCTGCATGCGCTGTTCCACCTCACGGATGGAGGTGAGGTACTGCTCCACACGCTGGCGATCGGCATGACCGAGCTTGCCTTGAAAGCGTTTGATGTCGCCCACAGCCGTATCGAGCACAGACCGATCCAGCGCGATGCGTTTCTTGGCTTCCTGAATCTGCGCCTTGTCCGCCGGCGGAAAGAGTCGGTTGAACACCGCCTGATAATCCGCCGTGGCCGGGATATCCGCGCCCATCGCGTTGCGCGACAGCGTGGTGGTGCCCACGCCATTGGCGAACGACAACGCCAGCGACCGCACATACGTCGGCCCCGCATGCTTGGCCGCCACCTGATCCATCGAGATGGTGTTGGTCACCGTGCCGGGCGTTTGCTTGATGTTTGTGCCGGTCAACCAGTTGTACGGATGCTCGTGTCCGCTGATGCGTCCCTGAATGTGCAGGAGACTGGAGAGCACGGAAAAATTCTCGCGATGCTTGGCCAACGGCCGATGCGACGGTGCCAGCGTGTAGTCCGGGCCGGTGTCTTTCGGAAACCAGTTGTAATGATTGATGGCGCCCGGGATATAAAAACACGCCAGCCGCGACGGATCACTCTGCCCCGTCGCCGCCGCCAGCGTCTTGCTGCCCATGATATCAAGATACGGCAGCGCCAAGGCTGCGCCCATGCCCCGCAGGGCGGTTCGTCGGGAAAGTGGTTTGGATTTTATGTTCATTCCGATTTCCTTTCAGCGTTTAAAGACTATGACAAAACCCGGGCGCTGGCAATCTCATTGGGTTCCCAGAAACGCATCACTGCGCACCACAGCTTTCACCACATCGCGGAGCGGATAGCGCCGGTCGCGGAGGTGGTTTTGGATGGTGCGGATTTCAGCCAGCGCGGCGACGTCCGGTTTGCAGCCAGTACCGTAAAGCGTAAGGTTTTTCAACAGACCACGCACGAGATCGTCCTGATAATGCTGAACCATCAGCTGCTTGAATTCCGCAAAACTCTTAAAGGCTTCACCACGCGGCAGTTGGCCAACCACATCGACCGGACGCGATTTGCCGGCGCCGTTCCAGGCAATCTTACCATCGATTTCCTCGCGATTGTATTTCTCAAACTCCACGTCGCGCCAGCGGCCGCTCAAGTCGAAATTCTGAAACGCGAACCCCAGCGGATCCATCTTCTCATGGCACACCGAGCAGCGGGCATCCGCCTGATGTTGCTTCAGCAATTCGCGGAACGGCTTGCCGCGATTGGCGTGTTCGTTGGGATCGAGCTCCGGCACTTCCAAAGGCGGTGGCGGCGGCGGATCATCGAGGATATGCCGCAGTGCCCAGGCGCCGCGATAGATCACCCAGTTGTCGCCCATCCACGTGAGCATGGACTGGATGCCCGCCTGGCCCAGCAGACCGCCACCACGCGGATCATCACGGCGCAGCTTGGTCTTGCGCAGATCGGAGTGGGCAAACCCTTCATAGCCGTAATGCCGCGCGAGGCTGTCGTTCATCATCGTCCAATCACTATCGATCAACTCGCGCGCCGGACGGTTGTCTTTGAGCATCTGCGTGACGTAGGCGATGGTTTCCTCCTGCATCGATTCCTTGAGGTACCGTCCAAAGCGGAAGTCCTGATGCTGCAACGTGGGCATGGTCAACGTAATCGGCTGCCCCATCACCAGCCATTGCCGGACAAACGGCCGCACAAACGCGTCGCTGCGCGGATCAACCAACAGCCGGTCCACCTGTGCATCGAGCACCTTGGCATCGCGGAGTTTGCGCTCCTTGGCCAACCGCCGCAGGGTGGCATCAGGTGGCGCGCCGGTGAGCATGAAGCTCAGGCGCGAAGCAATGGCGTGCTGCGATTCGGTGACCGGACTGAGATAACGAAACGGCGCACTCATCAGCACCGAGTGAAACGCCGACCGCAAGGCGGCATCGAATCCCGCGCCCTGCTGACGCACCTTGCGGTACAACGCGAAGAACGGCTTGCGTTCGCCGCTGCTCACCGGCCGACGCCAGGCCCGCTCCATCCACAAGGCCAGCAGCCGTTCGGCGCTCGAATCGTTATCCGCAAGCTCGCCCACATCCGCGCCCCATTCCACCGGTGGCCACAGTGCGAGGTAACCCATCTCCACTTCGATCGCCTGCAGGGTGACAAACGGCGCCGGTGTTTCCTCGGGCGACGGTTTCTTTTTGCGATCCCACAGAGGCCGATACAATCCCGTGCCGCCGGGGATTTTCTTATCCTTTGGCGACCGATCCTCATTTTCGAAACCCTTCACGCCGTACGGCATTTCCACCATCGGCTGCAACAGCACGTCCACTCCGCGCCGGCCCAGCGGCAGGTCGTCCACCTGAATATGATACACCAGCTCCTGCGGTTTGTTTGGCGGGGCGTCAATCTCCGGTGTATCCAACAACCGCCGACCGGCTTTCACCCACAGATGCGCGCGCGGCAGATCCTTGAATTTACCCTCGAAGGTGGACACCAACAATCGCATGCGCAGAACGCCTTTGCCGTCTGCCGGCGGCCACAAGGCAAAGGAATTGCCGTTGCGTGAACCCAGCCACTGCGGCTCCATCAAGAGACCGTCTTTGTGATTCACCCCGCGCGCCTTGAAGTAGCCGCCGGTTTTCTTCCAGTCATCCAGCGTACGACGCGGATCCTTGATGTTGCGCAGATCGGAAACCCAGTTGGTCCCGCGGGCCGGCTCCAGAAACCGAATGCCCTCCACGGCCCGGCGCGTCACCTCCATCACACGCGCCACTGAATCGGCTGCATCCTGCAAGCCCGCTGCGCCGGTATCGAAACCGTCCACCCGGCCATCGGCCGGCAGCATGTAGGCGTAGTCCACCGACAACCCGGTCAAGTCCTGCAGGGCCGCCGACAACTCGCGCCGGTTCAAGCGTCGCGTGTGCCCCACACGCGCCTTGGACTGCTCCGCTTCGATCCAGCCCAGCAACCGCTTTACCGCGGCGGCCTCCGGCTGCGCCTCATCCTCCGGCGGCATTTCGCCCGCGCTCAACACCTCATGCACCAGCGTCCAGAGATGCCCGTCAGCCGCCTTGAATTCGGTCAATCGATCCAGCCGAATCCGCCCCTTCTGCGTCTCCGCCCCATGGCATTTCACGCAGTGCTCCTTCAGTACCGGCTGCACATCGCGCGCAAACGACGCGGCTTGGGTGTACCCGATTCCAAAAAACAAAATCAAAATCGCGCTTCTCATTTCAACTCCCAAAACTTCAGTTCGTTTTTGCTGCCGGAAACGGCGCGGCGGCCGTCGGGGCTGATCGCAAGGCTGATGACCGCGGCGGTGTGGCCGCGCAGGGTTTGCCGCAGCTTGCCGGTGCGCAGATCCCACACGCGCACAGTGCGGTCGTCGCTGGCGGAAACCATTCGTTCACCCTTGGCGCTGAGAGCCAACACGGTGAGATCATCGGTGTGGCCACGCAGGGTGCGCGCCTGGCCGGTTTCGGTGTTCCAAATCTTGAGCACATCATCCCATCCGCCGGACACCACCCATTTACCATCCGCGCTCCAGCCCACCGCGCTCACGGCCTCGGCATGCGCGCCGAGCACACGGTGGGTTTCGCCGGTGCGGGTGTCCCACAGTTTCACGCGGTTCTCGCCATCGCCGGTCAGGAGCTGATGGCCATCGGGCGAGAACGCCACGCCGGTCACGTCGTACTCATCGCCCTGCTCCAGCGTGAGCAATGGCTCGCCGCCTTTGACGCTCCACACCTTGGCGGTGTCATCGCCACTACCGGTGGCGAGGTATTGATTGTCGGCACTGAACACAATCGAGGTGACATTCTCCCTGTGCGCGCGCCAGCGTGTCTGCACCGCGCCGGTTTGCGCATCGCGCACGGTAACCAGCCCGACCCAACCGCCCATGGCAAGGTGTTTGCCGTCCGGGCTCCACGCCACCGCCGTTGGGGCCGTACGCACGTCCCGGCATTCCAGCACAGCCTTGCCCGTCCGCGCCTCCACCACCCACAACCGGCCTTCATCATTGCCCGCCACCACCCGATTGCCATCCGGCGAAAACGCCAGACACTGCACCCACTTCGCCGGCCCGTTGACGGTGACGGGGGATTTATGTTCATCCGCCATAACCGGATCCAGACCGAGGCCAATCAACAGAACCATGCAAATGTAAATCCATGAACTCGAGTTGGGATTTTTCATTTCAGCAATCTCCAGTTCTTTGACCCAGGGTTCTTTAATTCGCTTCAAGTTCATCCGTTGGTTTTGGCTGGCGTACCACCAACAAACCACAGCCGGCAAACAACCCAGCAATGCCCAGAAAGCCGTCAAAGGTCCAGCCACGGAAATCCCGAAACAACACGGCCTCCACCGGCCGCGCCGGATTCACATAACAGGTCACCGTCGTCTGTTGTTGATGTGCCTTAAACAATTCTCCATGCCGCGCCCGCTTGAGGTCGCTGGAAAATTCGATCCGATTAAACGGTCCCACACCGGAGCCGGTGTGCGAGATCTCCTGCCAAACATATTCGTACCGTGCCACCAACCGCGTGGAGGTCGAGCGACTGCCTTGCGACCCCGTGCTGGTGTGCGTTTCGAACGCCGTCTCCAACACCGTGGCCGGCGTGGGCACCCAAACCTTGGCCCGCTGCCATTGCCAGGCCGCATGCAACCCCAACCCCAATGGGATCAACCCCGCCACGATCAAGGCATAACCCAACTTGGGATTGGCCTTCGGCGGGGCATCCGCTCGGCGTTGGCGAGGTTCGTTCATTCTATATTCCAAACAGGCTCGGTCCGTTGAAATTACCGGGCGGCCTTGGCCGCTTTCCAGCCGTCAACCAAGTATTCCCCATGGGCGCCGCAACGGAATTTGAGCGGAGCCTGTAAACCAGCTTGAGCATCGGCCTGCGGGTTGTCGAATTGGTCCGTGTCCGTGATGTTTGTCAGCGTGTTGTTGAAAATACGGGCGCCGTAACTGGCGGCATTGCGCATGAGCGGCCGCGGGTTGTCGGCGCTCACTTCGATGATGTTGTGCTCGATGCGGATGGTTTTGAAATCCATCACTTTCGCGTTAAACCCAAACAAGCCGTCGGGCCGCGTTGGAGTAGCGGCTTTCACGTGGTTGTGGTGGAAGTGCAGATTGTTGTAGCCGCCATTGGTCCAAAACAAGCCGCGACCGGGATTGCGGATGAGGTTGTTGTGAAACACCGCCGGCCCCGGCGACAATACCCGGCTGAATTCAGACACCAGATTGCCGCCGTCATCTTCCTTGGCGAAGTCGAAGAGATTATGGTTCACCTCCACACCGTTGCGCGAAAACTCGATGGCATACGATTTGGTGATCCAATTGTGATGCACGTGAAAGCTGTGCTGCCCCTCGGGAATTTTCATGCCGCCTTTGTGTTTGGGCAGCGACAACGTGCCGTAGCAGACATTGTGATCGATCTCCACGTTCTCATCGTTTTCGAACGGCAACTCGATGGAGAAATTTACCTCAATGGTGTTGTGATGGATGCGGCAGTTTTTAAACTGCCGGCCTTTGATGCCGTAATGGCCATCGCGCTTGCCCATTTGCGTGCGCGTGAAGCGGTTGTTGTAAATCTCCGTTTCCTTGGTCCACACGCCAAAGATCGCGCCGCCGGAGATGCCGCCCTCATCCCCGGGAATCCCGCCGCGCTTCCAACGGCCGCCGGCATCAATGAATTCGCAGTCATGAATCTTCGATTGCCGCATCCCGTGTGACCGAATTCCCGAGGCGAGAAAATCCTGCACGCGCAGGTGATGCAGCTTCAGGCCGACATTGCCGAACCCATAAATGGCTCCGTGCATTTGCGGCCCCAACAGCGTGAGATGGGAAATGGAAATGTTCTCCGCCTTGTTTTCCAAATGCACGAGGTACCCGCGCAAATCCATCTTGGCGACTTGAGTTTCCGGATCCGGCAGAGTCTTGACCGAAGGCTTCCAGGCGGCGGCATGCGTGAGGATGGTCTTGCCCATACCCGCACCGCGCAGGGTCATGCCGCTTTTCGGCCGCAGTGGTGCGGTCAATTCATACCGGCCCGCCGCCAGTTCGATGGTGTCCCCCGGCTTGCCGTGATGCACAGCAGCCACCAGATCTTGAACCGTGGAAACCGGCGCGGCCGAAACCCATCCGGCCAACAAGCCGGCCAACAAAACGAAGCGGCCCATTAAACCAGCTGCTTGATGGGCTGGGCGTTGGTGATGACGCGCTGGACCTCGGCGGGGAGGTTGTTGCGCAGGCGGAGGTTCGGGATGTCGAAGAGCGTGTGCATCACCGTGCCGAGCAGCATGTTGTTGGTCACCAGATCCGCGGCGGGCGCGCTGGCGGTCTTGTCGCTCTGGCCGATCACCTGGCCCATGTTCAGGCCGCCGCCGGCAAAGGCGAGCGTGCACAGGCGGCCCCAGTGATCGCGACCGCCCTTGTTGTTGATGCGCGGAGTGCGGCCGAATTCGCCGGTGATCACGAGCAATATCTTTTCGCTGAGCCCGCGGTGTTCGCAGTCCTCAATAAACGCACTCACCGCCTTATCCACTGCCGGGCCGAGAATGGGCATGCCGTCATCCACGCCAAAGGCATTGCCGTGCATGTCCCAGCCGGTGTTGGTGACGGTGACAAAACCGCAGCCGGATTCGCACAGACGACGGGCCATCATCATCTGTTTGCCCAATGCCTCGGGCGAAAAGCCGGGGATGGCTTTGCCGTTCTTTTTCTTCTTCGGTAAACCTTTGGGAATTTTGATGTGACCGGTATCGTAACGTTCCACCCAACGCGGGTCTTCATCGGAAAGATCAAATACCTTCGACACGCCGCCGAGGATAACGTCGAACGCCTGCTGCTCAAACTCGCTGGCGCTCTCCACGCCGCCCTTGTCGGCGAAGCGTTTCAGCTCATCGAGCTGCGCGAGCAAGCCGCGCCGATCCTCGAACCGGCCGCTGGGCAGGTTCAGCTTCATGTCATTGAGAATGTCGCTACCCTTGCTCGGGTCAAACGCCGAATACGCCTGTGGCAGATCGCCAATACCCGTGATCCGGCTCGGCACGGCGCTTAAGTCTTTGTAACGCTCACCCATCGCCGCCGGCACCACGAGGGTATTATTCGGTAAGCCGGTCTCGCCGTTGTTCAACCCCGCCACGCGCGCGAACAAGCTGCCCATGCATGCCTTGGTGGGGTTGCCGCCGGCCGCCACGAGCGCCGCGGCGCTGGCATGGCTGCCGTTGCCGTGGGCGAAGCTGCGCACTACAGCCATCTTGTGCGCCAGCTTGCCAAGCATCGGAAAATGACTACCAAAGGTCACACCCGGCAGGCTCGTCTTGGTTTCACCGAACATCGCCCGATACTCGTTCGGCGCGGACATCTTCGGGTCAAAGGTCTCGATATGCGTCGGGCCACCCTGCAGGTTTAGCATCACCACGCTTTTGCCGGTGAGAATGTTGTCGCCCTCGCCCGCCATTGCGCGCGTGGCCAGCAACTGTGGCAACGTCAACCCGCCCAAGCCTAGCGCACCCACGCGCAAAAATTCACGCCGACTGGCGCCTTCGCAGTTGTGAACTGAATCGTTGGAGGTGATGCGGATCATGATGAATCAGGGTTAGGCCAGCAGCTCGGTGAGCATTCTCATTCTTAGTCCCTAAGACTAGGTTAGTGGGCTCAATTATTCAATGATAACGTCTCTTTTATTGTCCACCGCCGCGGTTAGTTTCAGGGTGCGATATAAAAAAATCGCTGCTCAAAATCGCTGTGACCAGCGCTTCAAAACTGCCGCCGCTTTCGCAATACACCTTGTGCGCCGCACACTGAGAAGTCAATGCGTTGGACTAGATTCAATTCGATCATAAACCATCAAAATGATTAGAAACACACCCATTCATGGCTCGACCACAGGCGGTCCGTTGACTATGTAGATAGGCATGTTTACACGATCTCTTCTCCTTTTTTATTTGATACAAATGATGAGCGTGAGTGCCGCGGATACACCTCTCCCAAAAGTTAAAGTAGAGAATATTAGGCGGGCATTTCACAACGGAGAACACAATGCCTTTACAGATCTTATTAGCTGGAAAGGGAAAATTTGGCTGACGTTCCGATCATGCCCAGATGGCCATATGGTATTCCCATCGTCACGGATCATCGTATTGAATAGTGGCGACGCCCGAACTTGGCGGAAAGTCCACGAGTTTTCCGTGCCTCTCAGGGACACGCGTGACCCACATTTTCTGGCCTTCAAAGGACAACTTTTCGTTTACACCGGCACTTGGTTTTCCGGCGAAGGTGAACTGCCTCGCAATCGATACGACATCAATAAACACCTCGGCTACGGTGTGAAAACAGCAGATGGTAAGAACTGGTCAAAACCCTTCCAATTAGAAGGCACCTACGGCCATTACATCTGGCGGGCCGCCACCCACAATGACAAAGCGTACCTTTGCGCCCGCCGTAAACGCGGCTACTCCGAGAAAGAATCGGGTGCCGGAGCCACGCCAATTATGGAAAGCGCCATGCTAGAAAGCGATGACGGCATCAACTGGAGGTACCGCTCTCTTTTCCAGAAAACAAAAGGTAATGAAACCGCGTTCCTCTTTCGTCAAAACGGTGAACTACTGGCAATCAGCCGCTCCCAAGGCCGCGAGCCTGCGTTGCTGGTGCAAGCAAACTCACCTTATCAAATTGTGAAACGGAAAACGTTAACCGAATATATCGGTGGCCCGTTACTTACCCGTTGGAAAGAAAACTACGTTGTAGGCGGCCGACGCTTTACCTCAAGTGGCCCACGTACTGTTCTTTACTGGCTGCAAGACGAGGAGCTTAGGAAATTTGCCGAACTGCCCAGCGGAGGTGACACCTCCTACCCCGGCTTCGTAGAGCTCGATGATGGAACGGGCCTAGTCTCATGGTATTCCAGCCATGAGAAAGATGCGAAAGGCAAAACGATTACCGCAATCTACCTAGCAGATCTGAAGCAGCAGTAGGCGGCTCATTTACCCAAAGGATGCTCCTTCAGCAGGTCCTCCACGTTGTAGAGGTCTTTTTTGTCTTTCATCGCGGCGCGGACTTTAGCCACTTGCTCTGGAGCGATCGGAGAGGCTTTGTTGCCAAAACTATTGCGAGCGAAGGTAAGGACAGCGGCGATTTCGTCATCTTTCAGTAAATGCTCAAACGGCGTCATCGGCACTTGGCCGGGATACTCCACACCCTTAACAGTGATCGGTCCGATCAATCCCTTAAGCGTGAGTTTGATCAGGCGTTCGTCGTCCTTGAGCATCCATTCGGTGCCGGCCAAGGGTGGGAATCCAGCAGCAGGTAAACCGCCGCCATTGGGTTGATGGCAGGTGGAGCAGTGGGCTTCGCGCGAGTAAATCTCGGCGCCTTTGCGGAAGAGGTTGGCGTCCTTGCCGGTCAAATGACGCGGCACACCCACGGGACGTTCGCGAGCGCCGGAGAAGACCCTGTTATCCAACGCAGCCGTGGCGGCCTGGAAGGTTTGCTCGGAATGCTTGTCGAGGCCCTTTCCTTGCGCGGTGGCCAGAATGGGCTGAGCCACGGCCTTGGGCAGATAGGAGGCGGCGGTAATAGCCTCCATCCGCACACGACCATGGTCATCATTGGCAGCAGCCTTGAGAAGTTCTGGGTAGTTTTCGAACTGAGCAGCGTTAAAGCGCAGGACGCGGACGGTGGCAGAACGGACGCGGTGATCTTTGGAATCTAGCAGTTGCTTAAGCAACGGCTTGTTGAGTCGGTCGATGCCCCAGCTCACCCAAAGGGCCTCGAGCAGGTGATGCTCATCCTCAAGCGACGGAATCCATTTGCCGAGTGCGGCGGTGACTTCATCGGCATCGCGACCACGCAACTCGCGGCGTGTGCGATAGCGGCTACGGTACTCGTGCAGCTTCAGGTTTTCCAACAACACGGGAATCGGCGCGCCGGCGATGTTCGCGGGCTTCACCAGCGGG
>CAJWVY010000092.1 GCA_913048135.1 uncultured Verrucomicrobiales bacterium | reverse complement strand
TCCAGTGTTCCATTCATCAATTTGCGCGAACCAGCCTGCATGGTAATGCGAATGCATGGAATGACTTCAGATCCGGATTATTGAAATGGGTGGCCAGTTGGCGCCCCCCCATCGGTATTTTTGTCGTAAACGACCTGTATTGCCGTTATCTGATGGATGCCTGCCGTTCCGTCGGGCTTCATGTTCCTCATGACTACGCAATTATTGGCACCTCTAACGAGCCAAGTATTTGCAACTCCCCCTACCCTACACTAACCAGCATCGACATGGGGTTTGAAGAAATTGGCTACCGTGCAGCTGATTTACTCAATAGCTTGATGAAAGGAAATCAACCGCCAGCAAACACAGAATTAGTAAAACCCCGAAAACTTGTCCCGCGGCAATCCACAGACTCCTTTGCCGCAGAAGACCCACTAATAGCAAATGCCTTGCGGTTTATTGCCGAAAATAGCCACCATCCCTTGTCAGTGAAAGATGTGGCACTCGCAACCGGAATTAACCGGAGAAGTCTAGAACGCCGTTTCAAACGGTACTCCCCAGAAGGCATCGCCAAGCAAATCGCTCGCATGCGCATTGAACGCGCCAAACGACTCATCATTGAAACTAAGGGCTCTCTAAAATCCATCGCCATTGAATGCGGCTTCCGCAACAACGACCACCTAAGCAAAGCTTTCCTGAGAATCGAGAATCTCACCCCCTCGAAGTACAGGAAATTAAACGGCCATGTGCGCTAAAGCCCATGTTTAACCGTTATAGGACTATCCCTTTTATAGAACTTTTAAGGGACGGCCTGAAACATCTGAAGAATGGTCAATTCATTGCCCTCGAGTTTAACTTGGAGATCAAAAAAGCCACCATCAGATCCTGACTTATGAAGAAACCCAATTGAGATATTTTCACCTCGTTTGGAGAAACGGCTAGGCTTGTTCCAACCAACCTGTTCGAGACTCTTTTCCCTCACAGCCGGGGTGTGATCAAATTCCCCGTTCAAAAACATAGCCAGAATAGTCTCACATTCCTCGGGTTTCATTCCTTGTACCGAACTGACTCGGTATTCATTTTTTCCAACTTTGAGAATGGTTTGCTTACGGGTGTAAGGTTTACTAGCCCAAAAGTCTCCCAACTCAACACTTCCCTTGCCGGGCTTTGCTCCGGGTTGCAACCATTGACGATTACTCATGCTTAGAACCTGATAGGAAATCTCTCGACCCTCAACCTCCTCAACCCCCTGCACACGAATCCCACGAAAAGGGCTTGGGAACATGTTATGGGTAGAAATCTTGGCCACTTTCTTGATCCCACATTTTTGCGCCAGGGTAATCACCTCTTTTTCCTGATCTTTTGTCAGGACAGCACGGGGCACATAATCTCTCTCAAACGCGAACGCGTTAAGGGTGACCATTAAAAAGGTAAAGGCTATAAGGATCGAAGGGATTGGTTGATTTTTCTTCATAAGCTAGGGCAATTGAATGGATTGGTCTCCATTAGGATTTTGGGTGGTAACACTTTGGTAAAAACGGCCCAGTGCGGATAAATCTCCATTCTGTTTGAATAACGAGGAAGTGTGACCGTGAGGTTCATGGGGTTCAAAAGAAAACCAGGCATATCCCGCAATCCAGTCCTGCTTCTCCATCCAAGGGAGAACTTCCTTCATGAAAGCCAAAACGGCGGGCGCTTTCATCCGATTTTGGGAATGAATTTTGGCCTGCCAATCGGCTGGCGCAAACTCAGTGATCATCAGCGGCCGTCTTCCATACTTTTCATAAATCCGCCGCATCTTGGCTTTGAAGTCCGCCGCATCGGTTCCGCCATACCAGTGCACTCCCACATAATCGACACGGTATCCCAACCGGTCGGCTTCCCGCATAAAGTCAATCATCCAAGAGCTGTTCACTCCCTGCACAGTTCCATCATTTAACCCCTCAGGATTCGCACAACCAGGGCTGCAAAGGGGTACGTTCAGAGTCTCGAGAATCGGCCAATACTTTAATGCAGCCCGGTAAGGCATGTTAGCCTGCTCTTTTTTATCCGGCTCGTTAAAACCAAGGAACCGTTTTACCTTCCCGGACTTGATGTGAGGCACAACCCTATCCTGCAAGCCTTTCCGCAAACCATCAGTAGACCAAGCCCCCCATGCCATGGGAACAAACTCTACCTCCGAAGGTTGACCGGCCACTTGATCCCAACCCCAAGAATAACTCCAATAGGGATTCACTTTTTTGAGTCGCGGCAAGTTTTCTTGAGCAGATCCCTCTTCGCCAGCTGCGCGCATAGAAAAACAAATTCCTTTTTTCCCCGGTAATTTTAATTGGGCAGCCGTAAAATTCGGTTTGGCTACCTTCAGGTTTGGAGCCGTTTCCTTCTGCAGTAAAACGAGCTTCTTTCGGGCTTCCTCAGCTGGCTTCCAAAACCACCCTTTGGGGTCCCACACCTGAGCGTAAGTATATTGATCGAGTAAAACCTGATAGGTCACTTTTGCTGCGGCCTTATCCCCTTTCTTACTCAAAGCATCACCCTTTAAGAGAAGCGAAACTCCCACTTCATTAAGGTTGCCATATTTTTTTGCATCTTTAGCCGGAGCGTACTTTTTGAGTTGATCGTTTGTGCGCCTAGCCTGTGCCCCCCAGATTCGAATGACTCGGTTTGCCTGCGCAATGGCTGCATCCCAATTCTTACGCCCCATGGCATCCCAAACCTTGGCCGTAGCCTGATAAGCTTCCTCGGCATGAGCCGGGCAAACCATGGAAAACATTAATGCTAATAAAATAAGCGCTTTCACTGTGTTATTGTTCTTTCTTTACTACCTTAATTCCATTGGGCAGCAAAGGCTGCCAAAGTGCTGTCGTTTTGTTCCACTTTAAATACATTTTGACCTCATCCCTTTTTTTAGGGATCGACTCATGGCCTTGTGGCCCCGGCAAGGGAGGAATGCGAGTGGCTGGTCGCCATGCCTCTACGACTATAAACTCCTTAAACTTTAAGTCCTGTTCAAACGGAGGGATCTTATGAAGGTTTATCAGCTCAAGCTTAATGTTGTAAATCCGGTCACGGTGAATGCCCAAGGTCCGTTCAATTTTAGATTTTTGCACCTTTGACTCAACGGCAACCACCCGGCCCGTAACGATGAGTTCCGATTGTTCATCCAATTGCTTCTGACTCAGTGGGGCTATTGCTGCAAACAACTGGATTTCCCCCATAAAAAACGCACCGCACAACAGCATAGTCAGTGAACCTTTAAGAGGGACTGTAAATAGCTTCATTTCAGTGCCTGAATTATTTTGTCATCCGGAAAAAGCTTTTTTGTAAGTGCCAGTATCTCTGGAGATTTAAAGTGACTTTCACCAACCAACTTTCCAGCTGAGTAATACCTCAATTCTCTACAACTGAAACAAACTAGGACATCCACCTCAATAATCCCGTCTGAAAACCGAAAGGCGATCCCGGGGCGAAATCCACAATCTACGGGAACGGAATGTTCAAAGTAAGTATTTGGACTTAAAAGGATCTGAGACAATGCTTTTCTTGCATCATCCTTTATTGGCTGAGCTTCTGATAGAACGGCAAAACCCTGGATCTCATTGCCTTTGTTAAGCTTATTTTCTTCTGGGTATGAATCATCCACCCGATAGACTTCACATTTCTTCGCCTTGTGAAGTTTAGTTATAAGTGTACGGACTTCTCCTGTGCCAATTATCGATTCAACTGATTTCGTGTCGCAAGCAACTAAGCCTCCCATCAGGAAAGGAATTACCAGGCATTTTAAATAGTTAAACAGAGCCTGCCTCATTTCTGTTTCTCTTCTAATTCTTTCCCCGTCTTACCACCGTGTTCACGCAATAATTGCTCTATATCAAAGTGTTTATTTTTGATGGCAAAGTCTAATGGAGTCCCGTCTATAGACCATGCATTGATGTTAGCCCGGTGTTGAATAAGAAAAGTCACCATCGCCTCATCGCCTGCTCTCGTCGCCTTGTGTAATATCCTGAAAGAAGCTTTTCCGAGCACAGAATCGATGTTCGTTCCCGCCTTCAAGCAATGCTTCACTTTAGCCAAATCCCCCTCCTCTGCTGCAACATGCAGATCTGAAATTGCCTGAAGCTCTTCGTCAGAAATTTGGCGTTGCATCCTGGGTTCATCCATGGACAAACGTTGAGAATTTTGTGTTATTTTACATCCCCACAACGTAGCCACCGCGGTTACTACCAAAAAAGTTGGAAGGGCATTTTTCATCAGTAAAATTAGACGACAAATCGGTAACGACACTCCCGAAATGATTACTATTCCACCTTACGGTAGAGAAAAGCATCTGAAGTAACTAGGGAGGTGATGAGGGCATTCATACTGCCGTTTTCGCGGTAGGCACGATAGGCATCCTGCAGCACGGGACCGTCATTAATCGTCTCATTACGGCCAATCCAGAAACGGAAGGCGTGGCGTACGAAAACCTGTTCGACGTGATCACTCTTCGAAAGTTTTTCGATCATCTCTAGAGCATTCTTGACGGGGCCGTCGAGTTCGGGATCTCCGCTGTTGATGATCTCGCCGGAGGTGTCCACGGGCTTGTCTTGTTCGGTGGAACGGAACAGACCGGCGTGATTGTACATCTCAAAGGGGAGACCGAGCGGATCCATCTTCTCGTGGCAAGTCCAGCAATAGGCCTCACGGGTCACGCGCATGCGATGGCGCAGCGTGGTGTTAGGTTCGTCCGGCAGCATCGCATCGACGGTGATAGGAATGTCCGGAATGCCGCCGCCTAGCAGGCGTTCGCGAACCCAGCGGCCGCGTAGTATGGCGTGATTGTCCATCGCGTCGGAATGAGACACCAACCAGGAAGGGTGCGTGAGCAATCCGAGGCGCTGGCCTTCCGGGGCGGTAGCGAGCGTGCGATCAGGCCTCATCGATCCAGCCCCAAAAGAGCGCCGGCTGACGCGAGCGTAAATCTTGGAACCATTCAGGTTGGCAGTTGCCACGTTGATATTGCCCCCTCCGCGGCGGCGTTTCTGAGCATTGGTGATTCGTTTCTTGGCAGCAGCCAAGTCTTTCTTCTGGCGTTCCAACGTCTTTGAAAGTTGGTTGTTCTCAGGATCGGCCTTCAACTCTTCATTTAGTTTGGCGATGGCCGTTTCCATCCCGGCCAGTTCGGTCTCTTCCTTTTTGGCCTGTGCCTCGTCGGCTAGGCGTTTGGCCTCCTGCGCGGCTTTGCGTTCCTCGGGGTTGTTCTTGCGGCCAAAGTAAAAGCGGTCGTTGCCAGAAGCCACAACCTGCTGAGTTGTCAGCAGTTCCTTGAGGACATTTTTGTCTTTCTCGAGGACCAACTCAATCAGGCGGTCGGTGCTCGCGGTGGCGTCGAACATGGCGCGGTAGTGGGAGGTGGGGCGGGAGACACCAGTTTGCGCCAATGCTCTGTTGTCTTTGCAAATGTAGCCGCCGAGGTCGTAGTCGAAAAAGTCGCGGAAGAAACGCAGCACGCGCGGTTTGCGGATGCTCTTGTCGGCGAGCATGCGGGTGACTTCGCGTTCCACATCCTCGCGCGAGCGCATGCGGCCCTCGACGATGGCCTTGCGGAGTTGGGCGTCAGGCTGGATGTAGCTGAGGGCGTGGTTGACGGCGAGGCCGAGTTCCCAGTCCTGCAACATCGCCCGGCCGTGTGCGTCGATCCGGTTGTTTTCCACCAGCTCCGGCCGGAAGAGCGCGTCGCGATCAAGGAAGATGGCCGAGAGCCCCATGAACACGCCGTCTTCTTTGCCAACCTTGTCGATGGAATCCTTCACAATCTGCAGGTAATCCTTGGATTCGTCAGCGGTCGGCGGACGGAAGGTCAGGGCTTCGAAAAGAAACTCCACTGCCTGACGCAGGCGCTCGTCGGAGACGCCGTCTTCCTTCATCAGGTCATGAATGGGCGTGATCGGGCGGGCGACCTTGGTGCTGTAAACAATCGCCGTGGGCAAACCGCGCAGGTCACCCTTGGGCTTCACCTTGTCGTAGGTCTTGGGGTCATCGGTGATCTGCTCGGGCAACCCGACCAGGCTCATCGGGCCGTAGGCCATGTATTTCAAAATGTCCTCGGCCTTGCCCAGAATCTGCGTGGCTTCGGAGCTGTTGACGGTGTAGAAGTCCGGATAATTTTCGAGGCCATGTTTGCGGGCAGAGGAAAGCACCACCGGCACGCTCTTCACGGCCGTGGCGTAGGCGACGGTGCCGCCTTCCCAGCGGAGAATGCGGTCGGTGCCGAAGTAGAGTTTCAACTCGCCGCCGTGATTGGTGGGTACCACATCGCCGCGCGTGCGTTGGCCGGGACGGGCTGAGTCATAGGCCGGTTCCCGGTTGATCAATTCATTGAGGCGCGTGATGTGTTCCTGCGGTGTCACCCGCCAAATGCGCGCGGGCGTGTAGGTCGGTGCCAACCGAATGTTCTTGGGCAACGGCCCGAAAAGCAGGTCGTGTGCGATGAAGTTGCCCTTGTTCGGATCCAGATGCGCCTGAAAGCCGCCCTTGCCGGCCATCTCGCGTTTCAATTCGCTGACGATCCAGTCGGAAAAGCGCAGGCGCTCGACGATCTCCGGCTGCGACTTTTTCTTGGGCGGCATCTCCTGCAGCGTGACCTGCGCCCAGATGGATTTCCACGTGGCGGCATTGGTCTCATCCACCGGCCCGAGATTTTCGAGCGAGAGATTGCCCTTCTTGGTTTCGTTGTCGTGACAATCCAGACAATGGCTGTCCAGAAACTCCACAGCGAAGTTTTTGAAGTTACCCTGGGCAGGTTCGCCGGGCGTGTAGATGTCCGCAGCCTGACCAGCCGGGCCGAGCACGGCATAGACCGCCACCCCGAGGGTGAGGGTCAGCTTGTTCATGCCATCACTTCTTTGAGCGGTCCGGAGCCGGAATCAAACTTGGCAGCCATCTTCTCGGACATGTTGTAGCGATCCACCTCCACGCCGGAAGCGCGCAGGATGGAGGTGTACAACGCGTTGATCGGGCGCTTGCCGTCCAGCTGCGTGAAGCAACCGGTCTTGAAAGCCCCATCGTAATTACCAAGCAACATCACCGGCCAGTTCTTGCCGGAGGTGTGTTGATAATCCGCGTTGTTGCTGGTGTACACGATGAGCGTGTTGTCCATCATCGTGCCGCTGCCCTCAGGCACGCTTTCGAGCTCCTGCATGAGCTTCACCAACATGCGGCTGTTGTACTGGCGAATCTTGATCCAGATCGGATTGTTCGGCTGCTTCATGTGGCCAAGGTTGTGGCCCTGCTGTTCCACGCCGAGCCCTTTCCAAGCGCCAAAGATTTCACCGCGACCGGAGCCGATGGTGAGCACGCTGGTGATGCCCGACTTGAGCGCCGAGATGCCGAGATCCAACAGGCGATCATGCCAGTCGGTTTCAAATTCCGGGTTCGCGTAGGCGTCGTCCACCTCCGGCGCAAACCGGCGCAGATGACTGGACACCTTGCCGAGCCGCTCGCGCAGGCCGTTGATGTCGTTGAAGCCCTGCACGTACTGGCCGTAGCGCTGCTTGTCCGCGCCCGGCAAACTGCCGCCCTTGGCCGCCGCCAGTTGCTCAATGCGATCGAACATGCTCGAGCGCGCCTCGTGCTGTTTGCGAATCGCGCCCTGCGAGATACCACCGTAAAGCATCTGATAGAGGTGATTCGGATTCGAGTGCATGAAGATCGGCTGACCCGCGCCGCTAGCCGAAAGATTCGCTACCGTCGGCTTGGCCTTCATGTTCTCGAGCGAGTCCATGCCGATGCACAGATGCGGCAGAAGCGTTTCGGGCAACGCGTTGCTCAACGTGTAATCAATCGTCGGACCGCTCGGCGGCACGCCATCGCTGCCGCGATAGCCACCGAGAGCGCCAAAGAACGCGCTGTGCGACGGGCTGGTGTGTGTACCGTGCAAACCGTTGATGATCTGCAGCCGCTCCTTGTACGGTTCCAGCGCCTGAATCGGCTCAGGCAATTTCACCTTCGCCAACGAACCACTGCTGGTCATGCCCGCCGGAATCGCCGTTGCCGGATCGAATCCCTGGTTTTGCATGAAGAAAATTACGCGCTTGGGTGAGCCCTTCGTGGCTGCCTGCGCCACACTGGGCAGCATTGGCCCGGCCACTGCGGCAGCGGCGAGTCCCTTAAGTACGTTACGGCGGTTGAGCATGTTTGCGTTCATGTCGATCAAAATTGTAGGGTTCGACCACGCCCGCGTCGAACAAATTCAGCTGAAATATTCCCCATAAAAGCGGCCAAACTTGACATTTTTTCACATCCGCCAACACTCGCGCGCCTATGGCAAACATTAATTTCTCCGACGTCACCGCCTCAGCCAAGGCCAACATTTACTTCGACGGCAAAGTGATCAGTCACACGCTGGTGACCGCTGAAGGCGACAAAAAGACACTCGGGCTCATTTTCCCTGGGGAATATCACTTCGGCACTGAACTGGCCGAAGAAATGATCGTGGTGGCCGGCAGCTGCACCGTGAAGCTCGATGGCTCGGAGGAATCCCAGACCTACACCGAAGGTGACACCTTCAGCATTCCCGCCAACAGCGGCTTTGACATCACTGTGAGGGAAGACATCTGCGAGTACGTGTGCTCGTTTGTGAAGTGAAGCCCCCCCTCAAGGGGCATTCATCAAACCGATGATTCCGCTAAGGATGGAGTGGAAAGACGGGCCGATCATGAACACAAAGCTTAAGACCAACACGGCCAGATAGAAGATGCGTTTACCTTCCTGATCGAACATCAGCAGATACAACAACCCGCCCACCAACGACATGGCTGCCAGGCAGGCCACCCAGTTTAGCCGGCTGGTGGATTTAAAATATTCGTACTGCCGCTTTCGAAAAGCCGCCCGGTTTTCGGCCAGTTGATCACTTAACTCCGGTGAAGCAGGCTTGTTGGGTTGGCGGGGCAAGGCCGGCGGCGAATACTTATCTTTCGTCCGTTTTACGTACTCATCATAATCCGTGCGGTACAGCTCCATCATTTCCTCGTAGTGCTGTTTCTGAATCTCGTATTCCTTAAGACTTAACTCGTATTCCGCCATCCGCATGGGTTGCGATTCCTTGAGCTCTCGCACTGACTCATCCGATCGAATATTTTCCGACTGAAACCGAATCGTGTTCAGGGCCAGCACTTCGGACCGGAGAAAATAGGTCACAAACAACAACACCAGAAAAGATGCGATCGCAAGGTACTTAGCTTTGGTGATGTTGTCCTTCATAGGTCAAGTCTGAGCAATCAGCGCATCCAGATCAATTCTTTCCAAGGCGGTGTGTCGTTTTTCTGAACTGGGCCCTGCGAACTGCGTCCGTTGCGGACGATGACCGTCAGCTTGGCGACGAGACGCGCGGCCACTTCAGGATGCTGCGCAATCACGTTGGTCGTCTCGCCGGGATCTTTGATCAGATCATATAGTTCACGTTTTCCCTTGCGGGCATCTTCCATCACTAGTTTCCAATTCTGTTCACGCAACGCAAACCGACCCTGACTACCGTGGTGCACCATGGCCACGCGCGGCGCCACGCTGTTTGTCCCCACACCACGTAGCACTTGGTAAAAGCTGATACTGTCCTCGCCGGCATTGGCCGGCAGACGTTCACCAGCCATGTCCGCAAAGGTCGCCAGCAGATCGGTCTGGCACACGGGCTGGTTCCATTGGGATCCGGCCTTCACCTGCGCGGGCCAGCGGATGATGAATGGGACGCGATGGCCGCCTTCGTACACCGAACGTTTCCCTTCGCGATAGATGCCATTGCTATGATGACCAAAGCGCTGGATGCGTTCGCGCCAGGTGGTTTCCGGGCCGTTATCGCTAGTGAAAATCACCATGGTGTTGTCGGCGAGCTTCTCGTCATCGAGCCATTTTAAAATACGGCCCAAGTGATGATCGGTCTCGATCATGAATTCCCCGTAGGCCCCAGCTTTGCCCTGCCCACGAAATTGCTCGAGCGGAATCACCGGCTTATGCGGCGAGGTGTAAGGCAGGTAGAGAAAGAACGGCTTGCCCGCCCGCGCCGCCGCCGCCCGGCCATCAAGCCACTTGAGTGATTGCGTCGTGAACCGGTCGAGACACTCGACGTCCACAAAGTCCGATGCCACCTCGAGGTCATTCTTGGTGGGATTCTTCGGCGGCACCTTGGCGTACGGCGGCTTGATGCGATAATCGCTAATGGCGATCGCGTTCGGTTTCTTGGCGGTGTACTGCGTCGGCGGCACCTTAGCAAAGCGCCCATCAAACCACGCCAGCACGCCGTAGTTCATCGAGGCCGGGATGCCCCAGTAATAATCAAAGCCCTTATCCAGCGGCATATCCTTCACCGGCTGCGTCCAGTCGCGCTTGCCCCAGGTGCCGGGGAAATCCATTCCCAAATGCCACTTGCCCACCATGGCCGTCGCGTAGCCCTGCCCGCGCAACAACGAAGCCAAAGTCACGCGGCCGTCGGCAATCAGGCACGCGCCTTCCGCGCCCATCACTCCGCGCTTCAAGGTCGTGCGCCACGCGTAGCGCCCCGTGAGCAGCCCGTACCGTGACGGCGTGCAAACCGTGTCCGAGCAGTGGCCGTCGGTAAACGTCATACCCTCGCGCGCCAACCGATCCAAGTGCGGCGTCTGGAATTTCGATTGCGGATTCAGACACGACGCATCGCCGTAGCCCATGTCATCCACATAGACGAGGATGATATTTGGCTTCTCCGCCCACACCGCCATCGCGGTCAACATAAGGGTTGCTAGGATTTTCATTAGTTCATTAATTTCATTGCTTCCGTCGTGAGCCGCGTGGTCTCGGACCAATCGCCTGCTTTCACCATCCAACTACCGCCGCAAGCCAGCACGCTGGGCAAAGTCAGGTAATCGACTAAATTGCCCGCGTGAATGCCGCCGGTCGGGATGAAGCGCATCTGCCCGTACGGGCCGCTGAACGCCTTCAGTGTGTTCACGCCGCCCAAGGTTTCGGCCGGGAAAAATTTCACGGTCTCCACGCCGTATTCGAGTGCGAGTTCCAAATCCGTCGGCGTGGCAATGCCGGGGAACACCGGCACCTGATTTTCCTGACACCACATCACGGTGCGCGGGTTGAACCCCGGCGTCACCACAAACTGCGCACCGGCATCCACCGCGGCGGCGGCTTGTTCGGCGCTATGCACCGTGCCGGCACCAAGCAAAAACTCCTCGCGCCCGGCCAAGGCTCGCAGACTGTCCAGCGCTGCCTCAGTGCGCAGCGTGATCTCCGCGCAAGGCAAGCCACCGGCGCACAGGGCATCGGCCAATGGCTCCGCATCGGCCGCACGTTCCAGCGCCACCACGGGAATGAGCTGCAACGCTTGCAGTCGATCGATCATGTACTGATCCCGTAAAACCGCCGCGCCGTGCCCTCAAAAATCGCATGGGTCTCATCGTCGCTCAACGGACCGAGCACCTCGGTCAAGGCGCCGTGCACCTGCTCGTAGCTGCCGGCCAACTCGCACACCGGCCAATCGCTGCCGTACATGCAGCGATCCGGCCCGAACGCCTCCAGAGCAGCTTCGACGTACGGCTTGAGATCGGCCGGCTTCCAGTTCGCCCAATCGGCCTCGGTGATCATGCCTGATAGTTTGCAGAAAATATGGTCGTGCTGCGCGGCGGCCTGCAGCTGCGGCAGCCAATCGTCAAACGACTGATCCTTGATATGAGGCTTGGCGAGATGATCGATCACCATTGGCAACTCCGGCAGCTCGCGCCCCAACCGCTCGGCATGTTTTAGGTGTTGCACGTAAAAGAGCAGATCAAACGGCACCTGATGTTTCTCCAGCACCTTTAGGCCACGCAGGATTTCCGGACGCACAATGAAATCGTCATCCGGCTCGTCCTGCGTGATGTGGCGGATGCCAACGAATTTCGGATGATCCTTAAATTCCAGCAACTGCTCCTCGCATGCTTCACTGGCGAGATCCACCCAACCGACCACGCCAACCAGCCAATCGTGTTCCTCAGCCATGCCGAGCACCCAGCGATTTTCCTCCAGGTCATGTTGTGTCTGCACAAAGATGCTCTCGGCGATGCCGGTTGCGTCCAGGTGCGTCCGCAAATCGGCCGGCAAATAAGTACGGTTAATCGGCGCATGCTGCGGCGCCTTGAGCCACTCGTAATCGAACGGCTTGTCCAGTTGCCAAAAATGTTGATGGGCGTCGATCATGTCAGTCGGTCTTCCTAGGCTTAGGCCCATGTAGATGTTTGCCTTCACGGGCGGCCTTGAGGGCTTCCGGCATATCCACCGCACTGCCCGGATCGCCCTGCTCAGCCAACCACCGATCCAGTTCCGCGCTCAGCTTGGCCGCGGTCGTAACACCCAGATCCGATGTAATCAGAAGATCTTCGAATTCTTCAAGCGCATCGTCATCAAGACGGCGCTTGGTGAAGATTTCAGCAATCCCGGTGGTCAGTTTTGAGGAGGACTGCTTCAGCCCGTCTTTCAGGCGGCTAAACCAGCTTTTCTTCCCCTCTTCACTCATCCCACAAGCTCCGCTATCAGTTTTCCATCTTCAAGGCCGGTTACCTTGGCCTTGGCTATTGAGC
>CAJWVY010000091.1 GCA_913048135.1 uncultured Verrucomicrobiales bacterium | reverse complement strand
GCATTGATATTCGGTGCGTTCATTCTTTCGGCAGTGCCTCCAGGCGGATCCAACCTTTCGAACGGTAATAAGCCCAACCCACCTTCTCGTAAAGCCAAGTTCGCAAACCAACCATTCGATCCTGACTCGGAATTAATCCCCAGCGCCCTCGGAACGGGTATCCCATATAGTCACATCCCACCGGCACCACCGATACACCGGCGGATAGAAACACCGCTTCGGCGCGTTTCATATGATTGGCGCTGGTGACGAGATATACTGTGCCCCAATCCCGTTCTTTCACGAGCTTGACGAATTTCCCCGCCTCTTCCCGGGTATTTCCACAGACCCCAAGATCGGCCACCTCGGCCCCCTTCAACAGTCCCCAATCAGCCATCCATGGACGAAGTCGATCCGCTTCAGCCCGCCATTGGCCCTCTTTCAAATAGCCGCCACCACCTACGACAAGCACCTTTGATTTTTTCTGCCGAATCAATTCCACACCCGTCATAATCCGATCCGCTCGGGCACTAAAGTCTAGCCCGGTAATCTCATACTCCGAACCTGAGGCAATTCCACCCAACACCACCACCGCATCGGCTTCCGGCAAATCATCCCAATTGGTGCGCGCATACGGCGCTTCCAGGCCGGCTAACAGATATCCGGCCAAGGGTGAGCTGCCAGTGATGAATACAAACAGAAACAAGGCGCCGGGCACGGCTGCCCAGCGATAATGGCGTTTATAGATTTGCCATATACACAAAGCCAGCAATCCCAGCCACACGATGGCCACCGGTTGTAACAAGGCTTTGATGAGCGCGGCCATGGTCAGGCCTCAGATAGATACTCGATCGACTCGCGCGTTTGGCGCTCTTTCTCCTGCCAATCCGCCAATCGATCCTTAGCTTCGTGCAGCACGTCCTCGGGCGCTCGCTCGGTGAATTTCGGATTGTTCAGCTTTGCGCCTGCCTTCTCAATTTCCTTGGAAATCTTTTCCAACTGCCCTTCCAAACGCGCTTTCTCGGCCTCCACATCAATCAAGCCATCGAGTGGCAGGAACAGTTCGCCCAGCGCCGAGCGAGAGGCCGGGGTGCCTTTGCGTGGCGCGTAGTCCGGATTCACCTCCAGCCCTTCCGCGTTCAACAGGCTTTGGATGACCTCCGCTTCATACGGATCCAGCGTCCCGGCCGGTTTAAGAATGTAATCCACTTTTTTGGCAAACGGGATATTACCAATAGTGCGTAGGTTGCGACCCGCCGTCACAAGTTGGTGTTTGGCATCAACCAGTAAATCCACCGTTTCTTCCAATCCGTAAAACGTCATAAAATCCTCATCAAGCGCCGTCGGCCAATGGGCGGTCATGATGGTTTCGCCCCCTTGATCGGGGGGCATGTCCTCGGAGTAACCAAGCCCGTACCAGAGTTCTTCGGTAATAAACGGCAGGAACGGATGAAAAAGCCGCAGGGTGTGGCCCATCACGAAATCAAACACGGCCAGTACGTTCGCCTTACGAGCGGCATCCTCACCGAAGAAAGTGGCCTTACAGCTTTCCACGTACCAGTCGCAAAATTCGCTCCAGAAAAAACGGTACAACGCCCCGGTGGCATCAGTGAACCGATAGGCTTTAAACGCAGTCGTCACCTCGCAGATCGCCTGGTTCAGACGGCGCATGATCCATTTGTCATCACTGGTAAGCAGCGCGGGATTGATTTCGCCTTCGATTTCACCGCCCTGCATCTGGCGGAAACGACAGGCGTTCCACAGCTTGTTGCAGAAGTTGCGGCCGAGCTCCACGTCCTTTTCATCGAAGAGCACATCCAATCCCTGCGGCGCGCTGCGCATAGTGCCGAAGCGCAGAGCGTCCGCGCCGTACTTGGCAATAAGCTCTAGCGGATCTGGCGAGTTACCGAGGCTCTTGGACATCTTCCGGCCTTTCTTGTCGCGGATGATGCCGGTGAAATAGACGTTACGAAAAGGCAGATCCCCCTTCCATTCGTAGCCGGCCATGATCATGCGAGCAACCCAGAAGAAAATAATGTCCGGCCCCGTCACCAGATCGGTGGTGGGATAAAATTTCTTGAGCGTCTCCGTGTCGTCCGGCCAACCCATTGTGGCAAATGGCCACAGCCATGAGCTGCACCACGTGTCGAGCACATCCGGGTCCTGCACCCAGCCCTCGCCCTCCGGGGCCTCCAGACCGCAGTGAATTTCCTCACCGCGATACCATACCGGAATCCGGTGTCCCCACCAGAGCTGGCGGCTGATGCACCAGTCCTGCAGACCGCCCATCCAATAGTCATAGGTCTTGGACCAGCGTTCGGGGTAAAACTTCATGGAGCCATTAGCCACGCAGTCGCGCGCCTCCTGCTGGCTCGGGTACTTGAGAAACCACTGCTCGGAAAGGCGCGGCTCAATCGGCACATCGGCGCGTTCGCTGAAGCCGACGTTGTTCTTGTAATCCTCCGTCTTGATCAGCGCACCCAACTCTTCCAACTTGGCAGACGCCGCCTTGCGCGCCTCGAACCGATCCAGCCCCGCTAGTTCTGTGCCGGCCAGATCGTTCATCTTCCCATCCGCCGCGATCACTTCGATGGCCTCCACGCCGTGGCGTTGGCCGATCTCGAAGTCCGCCTTGTCGTGTGCAGGCGTGACCTTCAACACGCCGGTGCCAAACTCAATATCGATGTGCTCATCAGCCACGATCGGCAGATGCGCCTGGTTCTCCACTGGCAACGGCCGAATCGCGTGTTTGCCAATCAGATGCCCGTAACGCGGGTCCTTGGGATTCACCGCAATCGCTGTGTCGCCGGGAATCGTTTCCGGGCGCGTAGTAGCAATCTCCAGCCATGTGCCGGGCTCCTCAACGACCTGCACCTTGAAATAAAAGAGCTGGCTGTTCTGCTCTTTCATAATCACCTCTTCATCCGAGAGGGCGGTCAAACTTTTCGGGCACCAGTTCACCATACGTTTACCGCGATAGATCAGCTCTTTCTCGTAGAGATCCACAAACACGCGCTGCACGCATTGCGTGTATTCCTCATCCATCGTGAAGCGCATGCGCGACCAATCACAGCTCGCGCCGAGCTTTTTCAACTGATCGATAATGATGCCGCCGTGCTTCTCTTTCCATTCCCAAATATGCTCGAGCAACTGCTCGCGTCCCAGCTCATCCCGATGGCGCATGGCGCCTTCTTTGATCAGTTTACGTTCCACCACACTTTGCGTGGCAATACCCGCGTGATCCGTACCCGGCAGCCACAACACTTCCTTGCCGTCCATGCGCGCTTTGCGGGCGAGAATGTCCTGGATCGTGTTGTTCAACACATGCCCCATGTGCAGCACGCCCGTGACATTCGGTGGCGGGATCACAATCGAATAACCCGGTCGTTTGTCGCTCACCCGCGCCGGGTCAGCGGCGAAGCAATCGTGTTCCTGCCAAAACGAATACCACTTCGTTTCAACTGCCTGAGATTCGTAAGCCTTAGGAATTTCCGCCATGGGTTTTTGAGTTGAGCTGGGCCGCCGTCGAAGATTACTTCTTCAACAGACGAAACTCGATACTGTCCAGCAAAGCCTGCAGGCTGGCATCGATAATGTTCTCGTTTACGCCCACCGTGTACCAACGTTCCTTGCCATCAGTGGACTCAATGAGCACGCGCGTCTTGGCCGCCGTGCCAGAGCCGCGCGAAGAATTCAAAATGCGCACCTTGTAATCGGTGAGCTTCACTTTTTTAAGCACGGGATAAAACCCGCGCAAGGCATTGCGAAGCGCCTGATCAAGCGCATTCACCGGGCCATCGCCATCAGCCACCGTGTGGGCGGTCTTGTCACCCACACGTACTTTGACCGTGGCCTCGCAAACATGCTCCAGCGCATCGCCGCGCATGGACACATGATAGGCCTCCAGATGAAACGCCGGCTCCACGCGGCCCAGTGCCTTGCGGATCAACAGCGCGAGCGACCCCTCGGCCCCTTCGTAATCGTAGCCGAGATGCTCCTGCTCTTTTACGCGGGAAAGAATCGTCTTAAGTTCAGGCGTGTCGTTATCAATCCGAATGCCCATTTCTTGGGCCTTCATCACTATGTTACTGCGCCCGGCTAAATCACTCACCAGAATGCGACGCTGATTACCCACTACATCCGGATTGGTGTGCTCGAAACTGTGCGCCACCTTTTGCACGGCATTCACATGCATACCGCCCTTGTGCGCGAACGCGGTGCCACCGACCCACGGCTGGCGACGGTCGGGAATTAAATTGGCCACCTCATCCACAAAACGCGACAGGTCGCGCAGCTTCTTGATCCGCCCCTTGGGAATGGAGCGTCGGCCCATCTTCAGGGAAATATTGGGGATGGCACTGATGAGGTTGCAATTGCCCGTGCGCTCGCCGTAGCCATTGACCGTGCCTTGCACATGCGTGGCGCCCTGCTCCACAGCGGCGATGGCGTTGGCCACAGCCAAGCCAATGTCGTTGTGCGTGTGGATGCCCACCTCACAGGAAAGCGCCTTGTGGGCCGCCGCCGTGATCTCCGCCACTTCACTGGGGAGCGTGCCGCCGTTGGTGTCGCATAACACCACAAAATCCGCGCCGGCTTCCTCGGCCGCCTTCCAGGTGGCCATGGCGTATTCGGGATCGTCCTTGTAGCCGTCCAAGGCGTGCTCGGCATCGTAGATCACCTTGCGTCCGTTCTTTTTGAGAAACGCAATGGTGTCGGCGATCATGGCCAAATTTTCCTTCGGCGTAGTGCGCAGCACTTCCTTCACATGCAACAGCCACGTCTTGCCAAAAATGGTCACCACCGGCGTCTTGGCGTCGATCAACAGTTTCACCTGCGGATCGTCTTTGGCATCAATCTTTTTTCGGCGCGTGGATCCGAAGGCGGCAATTTGGGCATGCTTCCACTTGCGCTTGGCGGCTTGCTTGAAGAACTCGATATCTTTTGGATTACTCCCCGGCCAGCCGCCTTCCACATAGTGCACACCAAAGGCATCAAGCTTCTCGGCCACGCGCAATTTGTCCGCCACCGAAAAACTTACCCCTTCGCCCTGCGTACCATCCCGCAAGGTCGTGTCATAAATTTCCACCAAGCCTTTGCTCATTTTCCCCGATTCACGGGAGGCGTGTTCTACGCCAAAGGCATTCTTCTTGCAAACCTCAATCGGCCTATTTCAGGGGTTTTAAGCCGGATTCGGCAGCTTCCGCTGGGGCGGGAACTGAAAACGCGCCTGCACCGACCGGCTCACCGGATGATCCTCACCCGCATTAATCATCTTGCGAATCTGGTCAAACCACCAGCCGGCCTGCGGCATCCGGCGGCGCCGGCGCTGTACCGGGCGGGTCACGGGGTTGCGGTCAAATCCGAGTTCTAGTTGTTCATTCCGTTCGTTGTACATGTTGTGCTCCTTGGCTTGAGTTAATCTCTGCGCAGAGCCTGACAGACATGGTGAGACATTTACTGTCCTACATAAAAAAAATTTCGTTTCTTAAGAAAACACCGTTAGATTGCCGAAGCAATGGCGTTGCACATACACAACACACTTACCCGCAAGGTAGAACAATTCGAACCTCACGATACCGAAACCCGATCAGTGGGTATGTATTGTTGTGGTCCAACGGTGCATGATTTCGCGCATATCGGTAATTTCCGTACCTTTGTCTTTGCCGATCTCGTCCGGCGCTATCTGGAGTTTCGAGGCTATCAGGTCAATCACGTGATGAATATTACGGATGTGGAGGACAAGATCATCCGGCGCGTACGTGAGCAAGCCACCACTATTGCAGAATTCACCTCCAAATATTCGAACGCCTTTTTTGAAGATCTCCAGACCCTCAACTGTGTAGAACCTCATCACATCCCAAAGGCCACTGATCACATCCCGGAGATGATCGACCTCATCAGCCGACTAATGGATCGTGGCATCGCCTATCAGGCTCCGGATCAGTCGATCTATTTTTCGATTGAGAAATATCAGGGTTGCGGGTGCCAGTATGGACAGCTGGTCAATTTGAATTTCGACGAAATGCGCCAGGGCGATCGAGTGAGTGATGACGAATACGAAAAGGAATCCGTTGCCGACTTCGCGCTCTGGAAAGCGCGCGTACCCGAGGACGGCGAGGTGTACTGGCCCAGCCCATGGGGTGAAGGACGTCCCGGTTGGCACATCGAGTGCAGCGCAATGAGCATGAAACTACTCGGCACCAGCTTCGATCTCCATCTCGGCGGCGAAGACCTGGCCTTTCCTCATCACGAGGATGAGATCGCCCAAAGCGAAGGCGCTGCAGTGCAGGAAGATGGCCGGCCGTACGTCAAATACTGGCTTCACGGCGCGCATCTGGTGGTTGAGGGTAAAAAGATGAGCAAAAGCCTCGGAAACTTTTTCACCCTACGTGATCTCACGGATCAGGGCTACAACGGCCGCGAAATCCGACAGCTCATGATCAGCGCTCATTATCGCGAGACCTTTAACTTCACGCTGGACGGTCTTGCTGGTGCACGCACAGCTCTTAACCGTATTCACGAGTGCGTCACCAAACTCCGTGATAAGGCCGGCGACACGTCCGCCGAACCGGCACCACAGGTCCTCGAACAATTCACCTCCGCCATGGACGACAACCTCAATGTCTCCAGCGCCTGGGCCGCTGTATTTGATTGGGTCCGCGATTGCAACCGCCGCCTCGTTGACGGCGCTCTGGACGCCGCCGGGGCCGCCGCGGAATTGGCCGCCTGGAATCGGATCGATTCCGTGCTCGGCGTGGGCCAAACAGACGAGGTCGCCCCCGAGGCGTTGGTCGCACTGATGCACGAACGCACTGATGCCCGCGCCGCAAAGAATTTCGCCCGGGCGGACGCCATTCGCGATGAACTCGCCGCGCAAGGTTGGGCAATCGAGGATACCGCCAACGGGCCTCGCCTGAAACGTTCCTGATATGGCCGGCTGTTTCATTACCTTCGAAGGCACCGAGGGCTGCGGCAAATCCACCCACATCAAAAAACTCGCGCGCCGATTGGAAGCCGAGGGCCACACCGTGCGCACCCTGCGCGAACCCGGCGGCACGGAGAGCGGCGAATCCATCCGCCAGCTGCTCAAGCACGGCCCGGAAGAACTCACCGCCGAAGCTGAGCTCCTGCTCATGAACGCCAGTCGCGCCCAGTTGGTGCGCGAGGTAATCCGCCCTGCCATCGCCGCGGGCGAGATTGTATTATGCGATCGTTTTTACGATTCCACCACCGTGTATCAAGGAACCGGCCGGGGTCTGGATGCGGCTCAAGTACAGGCTGTGATCGATTTCGCCGTGGGCGATACCCGGCCGGATCTGACCTTGCTTCTACAAATCCCCCTGAAAACCAGCGAAGAACGGCGCGCACGCCGCTCGGAAACCGACCGTTTCGAACAGGCCGATCGGACTTTTTTTGAACGCATTGAAGCCGGCTACACGGCTCTGGCGGCCGCCGAACCGGACCGCATTCGCGTTATAGAGGCCGATCAACCGCTGGATACCGTGGCGGCGGCCATTTGGCGAATCGTTAACGATCGCCTAAAAAAGTGAGAAAAGCCGTTGACACTTTGCCGCAATCCGCTAGTCTCCCGCTCCCTTTTTCACATGGCAAATCAGGTAAAAATAACGATTAAGAAGGTCAAAGAGCTTAAGCCGGACGAGAAGCGTGAATGGAAGCGCGACTACCTTTCCCGCAAAATGGCCCGTAAAACCGCACATAATGACCGTGTGCGCGAAAATCTGACCAACCTCCGCCGTTCCCTCCGCAAGGCGGTGGAAACCAAGGACTCGGCCAAGGCCAGCGAGACCCTAAAGACTCTGTACAGCGCCCTCGATCGCGCCGCCAAGGTGGGTGTGATCCACAAGCGTGCGGCCGACCGACGCAAGAGCCGGTATTCCGCGCAGGTCAAAGCCATCGCGGCCTAACCCGTTTTTCTCAAGCGCCCCGCCGAAAGGCCGGGCGCTTTTTTATTGCCCAAATTTCTCCGGCCGCTAGAACGCGCCCATGCGTTACACGTTGTTTGCCCTGATCTTGTGCGCCTTATCACTAAGCGCCGACCGCCAACCAAACGTCATTGTCATCTTCACGGATGATCAGGGCTCAGTAGATTTGAACTGTTATGGGGCCAAGGATCTCACCACACCGCACATGGATTCCCTCGCCAAACGCGGCGTGCGATTCACGCAATTTTATGCCGCCGCACCTGTCTGTTCACCCTCGCGCGCCGGCCTATTGACCGGCCGATATCCCGTGCGTGCTGGTATGCCCGGAAACGCCGGCTCCACCAAAGGTCGCGCCGGACTGGCTCCGGACGAAGTGACTCTTGCTGAAACCTTCAAGGCCGCCGGCTACGCCACCGCGCACATTGGCAAATGGCATCTGGGCTACACGCCCGAGACCATGCCCAACGGTCAGGGTTTCGATTACTCCTTCGGCCACATGGGCGGCTGCATCGACAACTACTCGCATTTCTTTTACTGGCAAGGCCCCAATCGCCACGATCTCTGGCGCAACGGTAAAGAGATTTTTGAGGACGGAAAATATTTCCCGCAAATGATGGCCGACGAAGCCGGCGCGTTTATTGAAACAAACAAGGACAAGCCCTTCTTCATGTATTACGCCCTAAACACACCGCATTATCCTTATCAAGGCTACGCCAAATGGCTAAAGCATTACGCCAAGCTCCCCTACCCACGTAACTTGTACGCAGCGTTTCTGTCCACGCAGGATGAAACCATTGGTAATTTGCTGGCCACGCTAGACCGCCTGAAACTCCGCAAGGACACGATCATTGTATTCCAGAGCGACCACGGCCACAGCCATGAGGAACGCGCGCATTTCGGCGGCGGCAGTTCCGGCCCGTATCGCGGCGCGAAATTCAGCATGTTCGAAGGTGGACTACGTGTTCCCGCGATCATCAGCTGGCCGGGCAAATTGCCCGAAGGCGCCGTGCGCGATCAAGTCAGCCACAGCTGCGACTGGCTCCCCACCCTCACGGAATTGGCCGGCGTGAAGTTGCAGCGCAAGGACATCGACGGCCTGAGCCTCACGAACGTGATCAAGAACGAAGACGCCCTCACACCTCACAAGGTTTTGCACTGGCAGATTGGACGAGGTAACAACCCGCGCTGGGCTGTGCGCGAAGGTGACTGGAAACTTCTCGGAAACCCTCAGGACACGAGCAATAAGGCACCTTTGACAACCAAGGACAAATTGTTCCTTACGAACCTTAAGGAAAATGTGAATGAGATGGTTAATCTCGCCGAAAAACACCCGGACGTTACTCAAAGATTAAAAAAGTTACACGACGAGTGGGCAGCAAAGAACGTCAAATAGTTATTATTTTGAACGATCCAAAAGCCATTTAACAATGCGCTCTCTTGCTTCTTTGGTAGGCGGAGTCACATGCCCCCCATTTTCCGTTCTCCATAATTCGGTCAATACACTTCCATCCTTATTGGCGAAACTGGTTATAATGGTCTCTTTACCTTCCACTCGGCGTGCTAAATCAATTTTTTGCCCCGTAACCGGCTGCTTTTTTTCGCATTGATTGAATTTCCGCCACATCTCAAAATTCTCCTCAACTGAGGGATATTTCCTAGCGAGAATCCCTCCTCCATCCCACTTGATGGTACGGTCATTCGTTCCGTGAATATGAAGAACACTGACTGATTCAGATGGGTTCTTTGGCCATTTTTTGTACCCAACTCCAGCGAATGGTGCGATTGCAGTAATCAGATCAGCATGATCAGTTGCCATTCGATAGCTCATGAACCCACCGTTTGAAAGGCCAGTCAAATAAACGCGTTTCTTGTCGATGTTCAGTGTTTTCTGAGCCCACAATATTAATTCACGAAGATACGTTGAATCATCATTGCGGTTCCGCCAATCACAACAGGCTTCGGTCGCGTTCCAACTACGATCCAAACCACTAGGATAACAATAGAAGAACCCGTGTTTTTCCGCTAATTCCCTTAAAGGGAAGAAAGCCTGCTGCCCTGCACCATTAGAGGTAAATCCATGCAGAGAGATAATAAGGGGATAATTCTTTTCGGAATCCAAATTATCGGGCTTCATTATTTTGTAGCCCCGTGGATTATCCCATTCTTTCTCATCCGGTTTACTATCGTCCGCAAAGCCAATCAACTGTGCGATAAATAAAACCCAACCAATCAAAAAGACTCTTGTAATCATCTAGAAAAAATACGCCAAAAGAAGGCTTTGAGTTACGCTTAAAAGTTAATTCATTTTCAAAATGGCCTTAATGACGCCGGTTTCAGGCTTGAGCCATTTTGGAAATTCACCAATAAAATCATCATAACTGGCCTGATGAGATAACCAAGGATCTGTATTAATCACCCCATCTTCAATGAGTGAAATAATTCGTGTAAAGTCGGCCGGCACTGCATTGCGACTAGCTTTGATTGTCAGTTCTGGACGATGAATTGCCACGTGTTTGAAACTTAGTTCCTGTGTCGTGATACCAACGTAAAGCACCTGACCAGTAAAGGAGCAGTACTGGAAGGCATTGGACATCGAGATATGACTACCCGTCGCGTCGATCACCGTGTCAGGCAAATCACCGCCATTGACCTCCCGAAGGCGATCGGCCTCTGTATTGTCGTTCTTAAAGACCACCGTATGATCAACGCCGAGTTTGTCCTTACAGAACTGTAGGCGCGTTTCATTCATGTCCATCACTGTTATTTCAGCCTTGGCAACCTTCAAGAATTCAATGGCCGCCATGCCGATTGGCCCAGCGCCAATCACCAGCACTTTGTCATTGGCCTGTGTATCTGCACGATTCACACAATGGCAACCTATCGCCAGCGTCTCCACCAGTGCCAGTTGTTCCATTGTTAACTTAGCTGAAGGATGCAGCTTGCGTGCCGGCAAAAGGAAGCGTTCGCACATACCTCCATTCTTATGCACGCCGATCACTTCGAGAGTCTCACAGCAATTGGTAGCACCCTTGAGACAGGCGTAGCAATCACCGCAGTCCATGTAAGGTTCAATTGAACAACGATCACCGGGTTGAACGTTTTCAACACCCTCACCTACCGCCACCACCTGAACACCTAATTCGTGACCAGGTATCACCGGATAGGTAAAAAATGGCATCTTTCCCAGATAACCGGAAACATCTGTGCCGCAAATACCCACTCGGTGCACTTCCACGAGGGCCTCGCCCGGCCCCGGCTTTGCGGGTTCATCGACGTCTGCATATGAAAATTGCTCAGGCTTTTCTAGGATGATGGCTTTCATTTGATGTCTAAAATTTAATTATTTTCCGCCAGACCCTCGATATGTCCGATGTCCTTAATGGGCTCTAGAATGGCCAGCACCTCGACGAGGAGTTGTTCGTCCAGCGGGGTCTCGGCCCAGTTGGCCCAGTTGCGGACGTTGTCCGGGTTGGCGCTACCGGCGATGGTCGTGCTGATGTTTTCATTGGCTACGCAGAACTGCACGGCTAGTTGCGCGATATCCACGCCTTGGGCGGCGCAATGATCGGCGGCTTGTTTGCAGGCCACGCGCACCTCTTCCGGTTCCTTGTGCCACTCGGGCAAGGCTGCATTGGTGAGCAACCGCGCGCAGAACGGGCCAGCGTTCATAATACCCACGTCCTTGGACTTAAGGTAATCAAAGTGCTCAGCAAAGCGGGTGTTTTGCAGATGATAATTATTGTAGGAGAGCACCACGTCCACGTCGATCTGGTCGATGACGAAAGGGAAAATTTTCATCGGATATCCAGAGAACCCAATGTATCGCACCTTGCCCGCATCGCGGATTTTTTGAATCGCCGGAATAGTCTCATCGACGATCTGTTGCATTTCCACAAACTCAATGTCATGGCACAGGATGATGTCCAGATAATCCACGCCCATGCGGTGCAAGCTCACGTCGATGCTTTCGGCCACGCGCCTGGCAGAGAAATCAAAATGGTCCAGATCGTACCGGCCCAGCTTAGTGCCCAGAATAAATTCCTCACGCGGCAAATCGCGCAGCACCTGCCCGAGTAACACCTCGCTCATCCCGCGCCCGTAGAACGGCGAGGTATCGATGAAATTCATGCCCAGCTCGAGCGCCACGCGGCAGGATTGCAGCGCCTCCTCAATGGTTACCCGGCGAAATTCCTGCCCCAGCGACGAGGCGCCGTAGGAGATCACCGGCAATTCCAGATCCGTCTTACCGAGCTTACGTCGTTCCATGATTAAGCGAGATGTTGGTTAAAGGCGTCGATCGTCGCCTTCGCAGCCGCATCAGAATCCGGCCAAGGAAAGGCTTCGGCGGAGGCGTATTTGTCGTAACCCACTTCCTTCAATGCCGCGGCGATCGGCGTGTAATCCATGTGCCCGCAGCCGGCGGGGCGGCGGTTGCTATCGACAAAGTGCACGTGGCCGATATGGCGACCGTAGGTACGCAGGCCATCGGCGATGTTGGCCTCTTCAATGTTCATGTGAAAGAGATCGGCGAGGAACACGATGTTGTCCGTCTCCAGCGTCTCCAGAAACGCCACCGCATCTTCGGCGCGATTCAGCAGATTGCTTTCGTAGCGATTCAGCGGCTCGTAGATCAACGGCACGCCGGCAGCCTTGGCGTGTTCGCCAAGATCGTTCAGGGCCTCGCGCAGCCAATCGAGCGCCTGATCCTTGCTCACCTCGCCCTCAAATCGCCCCTGCATGGAGCCGATGATCGCGGGCGCGCCCAGTTGTGCCCCGGCATCAATGATGGCGCGAATGAAATTCTTCGCGTTCTCGCGCGAGGCGGCGTCCGGCTGGCAGAGATGCCATTTATGGATGACCCACCCGCCGCCCGTGCCCACGGCGGCGACCTTGAGATTATGTTCGGCAGTGAGCGCCT
>CAJWVY010000090.1 GCA_913048135.1 uncultured Verrucomicrobiales bacterium | reverse complement strand
ACGCCCAGTCGAAGTGCCGGTCGATCTCCATCTCATTACCGGCCAGCGTGGCGCTGCGGTTTTTATAATCATCAAACAACGTCTCCGGTTCCGGAATCACCACGTCATCAAACGCCCCCAAGTGACGCAGCGCCGGCGCGAAGGTGCGATGCGGCGCCTTGTGCTGGCACATCAGGAAAAACGGTTTTTCTTTGTCGGAGCCCTGGCGTCCATCCAGCCAAGCTATGGCCTTGTCGGTGGTGAGGTCGGTGGCGTAACCTTCGAAACGTTTACCCTTTCCGTCCTCCTGCTGGATGAAGACGGGGTTGTAGTAGCTGCCTTGACCGGGCAGGATTTCCCAGTGGTCGAAACCCTGCGGGGTGGACTTGAGGTGCCACTTACCAATCACCGCCGTGTGATAGCCGCCTTTCTGCAGCTCCTTCGCCACCGTCCATTGATCGGGATTAAAACGGTTCCCGTTCCGCATGAACCCGTTCTTGTGACTGTGCTTGCCCGTGAGAATTGTCGCGCGCGACGGCCCGCAGATCGAGTTGGCGCAGAACGAATTCAGGAACACCGCCCCCTCCTTCGCCAGCCGGTCAATATACGGAGTCGGTGCCACCTTCGCCAACGGCCCGCCATAAGCCGAGATCGCCTTCACCGCGTGATCGTCCGAAAACAAAAACAAAATGTTAGGCCGATCGGCAGCAGCCACGCTAAAAGAAAGTAATAAAAAAACAGTTTTAAACAGTTTCATAAGATCGTGTTGTTTCAGTGAATCCACTCGAAAAAACCCATAGTTTCTAGTTCCATTTGCAAGCTGCTCAATTCTTTCGGTGAAGCCTGCGCTAGAGGAGGCCGAGCTGGGCCGCAATCCACGCCCACCCATGGCATTACCGCCTTGGCTGAATGCATGTATCCGCGCGCAGCAATCGTCTCAATCAATTGCAGGGACCGTTCCTGCCATTGCTGGGCCTCCTGTAAATTGCCGGCCATATACGCCGTCATCACACGATGATATATCGCCGCCGCAAAATTGTAACTGCTGCCAACCGCACCGCGGCAGCCAAGCTTCAATCCATCCAGTAACTCCTCATCACACCCCCACAGTATGTCTGGCGCCGCTTCCATTGCCAAAATACGCTGCAACTGTTCACGATCCGGGTTGCTGTATTTCACACCTACAAATCCCGGCAAAGTGTCGGGGGCTCGCAACACAAAATCCGCCGTGTCAATCATAACCCCCGTCATTCCCGGAATGTCATAAAAATAAAACGGCATACTCGGCACCGGCTCCGTAATGCGTGCGAACCAGTCGACCAGATCCGCGGCATGCTTTGTCTTGAAAAAATTAGGGGCCATCGCACTGATCGCATCAGCTCCAGCTTCCTGCGCGGCCACCGCCAACGCCCGCGCGTCCGGTAGATTATTGTGGCCAATGTGAGCGATGAATTGCACGCCGTGTTCCCGCGCCGCCTCTCCCCAGGCGGCAAACAGCTGGGCGCGTTCGGCGGTGGTCAGCGAATGGCATTCACCCGTGGTGCCCGTCACAAACGCCCCGTTAACCCCACAAGCCGCCAAGTGAGCCGCCTGCTGCGGTACGCATTCAAGATTCAGTGAATGGTCCGCTCGAAACGGTGAATGTGGTGCAGCTATAAGACCGGTAAGTTTCATTTTTTAATCCAATATCCCCCAATTTCACGAATTGGAAGGTGATGTGGGCGTCTGTTCAAACCCGGCTGGGACTCCCTCACGCCACCATGGCCAGAAAAAGTAGACCTAAAAAATTTATTCATGCGTTGCTTCCTTAGGGGTCATGGTGTGGAGCGTGAGATTTTCCAAATCATTATCCGGCGCCGGCAAAAACACGCTGGCGGTATAGCCCAACAATAAACAAGATGACACACCGATAAAGGAGTAAAGAAACCCATTGGTATCCGTGCTACGCCAAACCCAAATCATCACGCCGACGCCACCAAGCAGCCCAAGAAATGCGCCGTGGGAATGGGCCCGGGTGGTGATGATTCCCAGCAGGAACAACCCGCCTAAAGCGCCCATAAACATGCCGATGACCTTAAAATAAGCGCTCATCAACGAACGAATTTCCGGGCTGATAAAAATCAAACCGGCCAAGGTACCGAGTACGCCCATCACCAACGTCAACCCTTTCGCCGCCTTGAGATAGCCGGCCTCACTGTCGCACCGATTGAATGGGCGCAAAAAATCAGTCACCAAGGTTGTGGCTGTTGAGTTCATGCTGGTGGACACCGTTGATTGGGCGGCAGCAAAAATACCGGCCACGATCAGACCCGCAATCCCCACGGGCAATTCGGCCGCGATGAACATCGGAAAGATTTGGTCGTTCTGGATGGTCGGATTCAGTTCCGCGGGGTTGGAATGGTAAAAGGCGTATAAGCCGGTGCCGATGAAGAAAAAGATCAGCGCACCCAGCGCGGCCATGATGCCATTGGCCCAGATGGAGCGCGCAGCGGCAGCGGTGTCCTTGGTGGTCATGTAACGCTGCACCACGGCCTGGTCGGATGTGTAGCTGGAAAGATTTTGCCCCAGCCCACCCAGAATGATCACCCACAAGGCGAGCGCAGTGAAGCTGTCCGGGCCGAAATCCAGATTCACCATCGTCATCTTGTCATTGGCTCTGGCCAGATCAAGCAGCCCGCCCAAGCCGCCATTTACGCCGCCCAATAGATACACCACACAAATCACCGCCCCTCCCAACAGCACGATCGTTTGAATTGTATCAGTCCAAATCACCGCTTCAATTCCTCCGAGCGTGCAGTAGATAAGGCACAACACTCCCATGATCAGTACACTTTGCCATGGAGTGAGCGGCGTGATGGCGGAAAGCGCCAGTGCGGTGAGTGCCATCACGATACCCATGCGCGAAATGTGGAACAGCGTAAAAAGGCCGCTGCCAAAGAGTCGCACCGACCTGCTGAAGCGTTTGCCCAGATACTCGTATGCGCTGGTGGCATCGATACGGCGGAAGAACGGCATGGCGCCATAGATCGCCAGCGGTGCTACGGCGGGGATCATCAACATGCCAATGTACAACAACCAATCGGTCGCATACACCAACGCCGGCAGCGCCACGTACGTCAATGAACTGAGCATGGTTGCATAGATCGAGCACGCCGCAGCCCACCACGGAATGTTTTGACCGCCGCGGAAATAGTCGTCCGTGCTTTTGTTTTTACGCATGAACCAGACGCCCACCGCCACCATGGTCAGGAGGTACAGTACCAACACAGTGAAGTTGATTGGGCCAAAATTTTTCTTCGGCTCCTGCAGTGTCAGCTGCCACACTTGGCGAGTGCGTACACGCGGCTTGATCTCGCCGCTGGCCACGATGATATGCTCACCCCACTTCACAGCCGGCGTGGTCACGTGATTGGCCACCAATGGCCCGGCATCGATCCACGTATCCGTGATGGTGTGGTATGCCCAAGCGCGTTTAGGGAAGCCTTCATGATTTTTTTCATATTTCCGATCATTCAGGATTTTTTTGATACCTTCGCCATCCGCATAGCCCACTACAAACAAATGCGATTGTCCGGCCGCCACTGCCGTACCGGCCATGATCGGCTTGGGCGACGGCGTCCGTTTGCGCCATGCCTCCACACGAGCACTCCGGTGCCGTGCCGGACTAAACTCATACACGTCACTTAAGGGAATAATCCCCTCAATGCCTTCCACTTCGGCATCCTGTCGACGGCCGCCGAACAGGTACAAACACATCTCGCGCCCATTGTGCTGGGCCACCATTTGGTTAAACGCACGCTCAGGCCCTGGCCAAGGCGGCAGCTTTTCCCACTGCCCCTCTTCGGCCGCCAAATCCAAACGCCAAAAATGTTTCGTCGCTGAATCCAGCCCGGCCTCGGTCTGGCCGCCCGCCACGTAAACCACATCGCCGATCAACGCCGCCGCTCCGCCGGTGAGTGCGTTTGGCAGAGCCGGCAAGGGCGATTGTTTCAGCGTTTCCGCCTTCACATCCCATTCCAGGCGAAAGGCATCCCGAAAAACTGTCTCCCCGGTTTGACCACCCAAACAAACCACTCCATCGGCCGTGGAAACACACATCCCGTAACCTACCGGTTGCTTTAGTTTGAAACCGGCTTTCCAAGCGTACCCTTCCCCCGTCCGCGTCAGCACCCAAGCATCGGCATGGTAAATCTTGGGCACTTCCCATAAATCTTCGCCTTCAGGCACCGGGAAATTGGCGCCCCCAGCCACGATAAGCGCATCCCGGTGCACGCCCACAAACGGCCCCGCCATTCCGATGGCGTCGGGTAAATCCGGCAATGCTTTAGAAGATAGGCGCGACGGGGATTCGCCTCGAGCCATCACTGTTACACACAGAAGAATTAACGGCAGGCGCAGCCACATCCCAAGGGAGAAAACACATCCCTCAGATATCTGCAAGGCCAATGGATGTAATTGGCCGTGGTCCTCTAAGTAAGCACGTCTTTGACCACTTTGCCGAAGACGTCAGTGAGGCGGAAGTGACGGCCTTGGTGGCGATAGGTGAGGCGTTCGTGGTCGATACCGAGTTGATGGAGGATGGTAGCCTGCAGGTCGTGGACGTGAACGGGGTTCTCGGCAACGTTGACGCTGTAGTCGTCTGTCTCTCCATAGGTGATTCCGCCACGTACTCCGCCACCGGCGAGCCAGTAGGTGAAGCAGTTGGGATGATGGTCGCGGCCATAGGTAGTCTTGGTGAGCTTGCCTTGGCAGTAAATGGTGCGGCCAAATTCTCCGCCCCAGACAACGAGAGTATCGTCGAGCATGCCGCGTTGCTTAAGATCGCGCAGGAGTGCGGAGGTGGGCTGATCGGTGTCGCCACATTGCACGCCGACCTGTTTGGGCGTGTTGCCGTGGGCATCCCAGCCGCGGTGATAGAGCTGAATGAACCGTACGCCACGCTCGGCAAGGCGCCGGGCCAGCAGGCAGTTGTAGGCGTACCGGCCAGGGGTGGCGACATCGGGGCCGTACATCTCGCGGATGTGTTGCGGCTCGCTCTTCACGTCGATCAAGTCCGGCACACTCATCTGCATGCGGAAAGCGAGTTCGTACTGCGCGATGCGGGTGGCGATGGCAGGATCATTGAAGCGGCCGGCTTGTTCGCGGTTGAGCTGATTCAACGCATCGAGCATGCGACGACGCTGGGTGCGTGTGACGCCAGCGGGGTTGTACAGGTCCAGAATCGGATCGCCCTGCCCGCGGAATTTCACGCCCTGAAAACGGCCCGGCAAAAAGCCCGCGCTCCACAGGCGATCATACAATGGCTGACCAGCCTTAGCGCGGCCATTGGAGGTCATGGCCACGAACGCCGGCAGGTTGGCGTTTTCGCTACCAAGCCCGTAGCTCACCCACGCGCCCAAGCTCGGGCGGCCGGGGATGACGGAGCCGGTCTGGAACAAAGTCGCAGCGGGATCATGATTGATGGCCTCGGTGTGCATGCTCTTGATCACGCACAGGTCATCGACGAGCTTGGCCACGTGTTGTTGCGGCTCACTCACCCACGTGCCGGATTGGCCATGCCGCGCAAAGTTCAAGGTGCTCGGCGCGCAGGGAAACGATTTCTGCCCGGCCGTCATCGTGGTTTTCCGTTCGGCAGGGTAAATGGACTCGGGCACTTCCTCGCCATGCCGCGCGGCAAGGTGCGGCTTGTAATCGAACAGATCCATCTGGGCCGGGCCGCCGGACTGAAAGAGATAGATCACACGCTTCACCTTGGGCGCAAAATGCGGAAGGCCCTGCAGTCCACCGATGCGATTGCGGTGTTCGGTGGCCACGTTGCGCGCGTTGAGCAGCGAGCCCAGCGCCATCGCACCCAGCCCCAACGTTCCTCGTTCCAGAAAGGTTCGGCGGGTTTGTTTCGTCAGAATTTCGTTCAGCGGATCCATGATCAGTTCTGCGTGATGGCTTCGTCGAGGTTGAGGATGGTGTTGGCTACCAATGCATACGCGGCAAGGGTGGCGGCAGGGAGTTCGGAGTCGGCGGGTTTTTCGCCAACCTTCAACAGCTTGGCGGCCTCGGCAGGTTGCGCGGCAAAATCTTTTTCGTAAAACGCCAGATCCGCCTTGAGCAATTTCAACTCGCCCGCGGTGGGCTGCCGACTGACCACCGTGCGGAACGCCCACGCGATACGCTCGCGCGGCGCGGCATCCTGTCGCAGCATTCGCTCCGCCAAGAACCGCGCGGCTTCCACAAAGGTTTTGTTATTCATCAAAGTCAACGCCTGCAACGGCGTGGTCGTGAGGTCCGTGCGCACGATGCACACCTCGCGCGCGGCGGCGTTGAAGGTCATCATCGTGGGCGGCGGCACGGTGCGGCGCCAGTAGGTGTACATACCGCGTCGGTACAGCTTGTCACCCTTGTCCTGTTTGTAGCTGGCGTTGGAGATGCTGCGCCATATGCCCGGAGGCATGTATGGCTTCACCGAGGGTCCGCCGATTTGGCCGTTCATTAAACCGCTGGTGAAGAGCGCAGTATCCCGAATGGCATACGGCGTGAGACGCTTGCGCGGACCGCGGGCGAGCAGACGGTTTTCCGGATCGCGCTCATCCGGCACGGCGCTGGCCTGCCGGTAGGTGGCGCTGGTGACGATGAGTTTGTGCATCGCTTTCTGGTTCCATTCGCGCCGGATAAATTCGGTGGCCAACCAATCGAGCAAGGCGGGATGACTCGGGTGCTCGCCTTGCACACCGAAATTTTCACTGGTCTTCACCAGGCCGAGGCTAAAGTAATGCTGCCACATGCGGTTTACGGTAACGCGCGCGGTGAGTGGATGCGCCGGATCCGTCAACCATTGCGCCAAGCCAAGGCGCGTACGGGGCCACTTGGCATCCCACGCGCCGAGCACGGACGGGGTGGCAGGTTGGAGTTTCTCGGTTTTGTCCGGTTGATCGTACATGCCGCGGTTCAGCAGATACGTCGGGCGCGGCTGGGCCAGTTCGTGCAGGACCATCACCGTATCTGGCGCGCCGGGTTGCGGCCGCGGCACGGAGGTTTGCACCACCTTGATTTTCACCGGATCGGGGGTGACGAATTCCGACTCCGACTCCGTCAAGTCCGGCCAGCTCTTAGGAACCTTGATGAACGGAGGGCTGTTGCCGTTGTTCGGCCCGAGACCGGCCTCGTCGATGTTATTGAAAAATGCGAACAGCCGGTAAAAATCCTTCTGCGCAATCGGATCGTATTTATGATCGTGGCAGCGCGAGCACGTCAACGTGAGGCCGAGGAACATCGTGCCCATCGTCTCCACGCGATCGGCCACGTATTCCACAATCCATTCGTCCGGAATCGAGCCACCCTCGGAGTTGATGCGGTGGTTGCGGTTGAAGCCCGTGGCCACTTGCGTGAAAAAATTGCGGTCCGGCAGCAGGTCGCCCGCCATCTGTTCGGTCACAAACCGATCAAACGGCACATTGTCATTGAGCGCCTTGATCAGCCAATCGCGCCACACCCACATGTAGCGCAGGCGATCGTTTTGGTAACCGTCCGTATCGGCATACCGCGAAGCCTCCATCCAGCCCAGCGCCATGTGCTCGCCATAGCGCGGCGAAGCCAGCAACCGGTCGACCGCTTTTTCATACGCATCCGGTGAAGTATCTTTTAAAAACGCATCCAGCTCCGCAATCGTCGGCGGCAATCCGGTCAGGTCGAAGCTCACGCGGCGTAGCAAGGTCGCTTTGTCCGCGGGCGGCGATGGCTGTTGTTGAGCTGCCTCCAACCGTTCCAACACAAAGGCATCAATCGGGTTGTAACCCCACGCGGTGTTTTTCACCTTCGGCAACGCCGGACGTTTAGGAGGCACAAACGCCCAGTGCCGGTCGTCCTCCGGCCAATCGGCATCGGCCTTCAGCCATTGCACTAGCTTGGCGCGATCGGCCGGGCGCAATACGCGGTTGGAATCCGGCGGCGGCATTTGCAAATCGGGGTCCGCACTCGTCAGGCGCTTGAGCATTTCGTCTTCGTCGAACACGCCCGACTCCAGCGCGGCCGCGCGGTCATCCAGCCGCAGCTTCGCCTTGCGCGCCTTAGCATCGGGGCCGTGACAGTTGTAACACGCATCGGACAACACCGGCCGGATGTCCCGTGCAAAATCCAATGGAGTCGCCGTAAGAACTCCCAATCCCGCCAGCCAAATCACCCCAATAATACGCCAATTCCTCATGAATTCAGAGACGAAAGCGTATGTCAGGTGCGGGTGCAACTCAAGTTCGATTGAGCCCATAGCTATCGATCCACTTTGGCCGGCAGACCGGTGGCAAGCCTGTCACTGGGATTCTGCGTCAACCAACCCTGGCCGCCATCGGCGCGTTAATGTTGGACACCCAGCATTTGCTCAGCGCGGCACGACTGCCTTAGCGGCGCGGTCGTCTACGCGGAAGTAGCCCAGGGGGCGGGCGGCTTTTGTGCCATCGGCGATTTGCCAGACGGCACCGGGTCGCGTTCGTTGGCGCTTTGTTTTGCCGGGCTCGATGGTGGCGTAGTGACGGCGGTCTCCATTGGGGGTCATCCAGAACAATTGCACCGGTTGCGGGCGACGATTGACAAAGATGACGTCGAAGCTGCCGCCGACGGGTTTGGAAGCGGGCGCCGAGGCGGCGGCATTGAGGGGCACCCATTTCAGGGACGGCATGGCGTCCAACGAAGGTTGCGCAGCGGGGGCGAATTCCTTCGGAGCCAGAGCGCGAAGGCGGCGCAGGGTGACGGCGTGTTGTTCCTCTTGGGCGAGGTTACGCCATTCGTGGGGGTCGGTGCGGATGTCGTAGAGTTCCTCATCGCCGCCGGCGTAGCGGATGTAGCGGAAACGTTCGGCGCTGAGGCCGAAGCTGCCGGGCTGGGCCAGGTGCGTAAGGGCAACGTGCGGCCAATCGGCTCTAGGATTTTTCAGGAGCGGCAACAGGCTTGGGCCGTGATGGTGCTGGTGCGGCGGCAGGCCGGCAAGCCGGGTGAGCGTGGGCGCGAGGCTGAGCAGGCTGACGGGTTTGTCGCTGACGCCGGGGCGCGTGCCGGCCGGCAAGCCAGGGGCGCCCTTGGGCACGCGCAGGATGAGCGGCACGCGGGTGCACACGCGCCAAGCGGTGAATTTTTGCCAGTGCTGTTTTTCGCCGAGATGCCAGCCGTGATCGGACCAGAGCGCGACGATGGTGTTGTCGGCGTTGGGCCCTTTCTCCAGAGCATCGAGCACGTGGCCGAGCATGGTGTCGGCAAAGTAAATGGAGGCGAGGTAACCCTGCACGGCAGGTTTCCATTGCTCGTGCTTACGGATGTGGGCGAAGTACCGGTTGGGCCCGCGGCGTTTGCCTTCGGGCGGCAGGTCGTCGAGGTCGTCGGCCTTGTAGCCGGGCGGCAACTGGATGGAGTCCAACGGAAAAGGCTCGAAATATTTCTTAGGCACGAACCAGGGCTCGTGCGGGCGATAGATGCCGCAGGCAAGGAAGAAGGGGCGGTCATGTTTTTTGGTGAGCTGTTGGCTGACCCATTGGGCGACGAGATGGTCGCCGCCATATTCCTCGTCTGTGGCATCAAGCGCCGCCCAGTCAGTTTCGACATATTGCCACGGCTCACGCGGAATGCTCACGGGCCGTTGCTTGGGATAGAGCGTGCGCGGGAAGGGATTTTCGGTTTCCTTTTTCGGGAAATATTCGTCCCACGATTGGGCGTCGATGAAGTAGTGCAGCATCTTGCCGGAACCGCCGGCCCAGTACCCGGCGCGGGAGAAGGTCTTGGGCAACAACTCGGCCTTGGGCAAAATTTCGCGCATGCTTTGGTTGTTGGCGTACAAACCGGAGCGGTGCGGGGAACGGCCGGTGAAAATGGCCGTGCGCGAGGGGTTGCAGGCGGGGGCCGGGCAATGGGCGTTGGTGAAGAGTACGCCCGAGGCGGCCAGCCGATCGAGGTTGGGCGTGCGAGCCTGCGGATGGCCGCCGAGGCAACCGATCCAGTCGTTCAAATCATCAATGGCGATAAAGAGGACGTTGGGCTTGGCGATCGCCGCAGCCTTTACGTCGGAGACACAGAGGATGCAAAACAGTAAGCAGATCAACCACATTGGAATTAATTCCTCAATTCAGGGAACGCTGAAAGAACACGATTATGAAACGTCGCCGGCCAGCCTTCGTTGGACTGCTTTGGGCCGGGGTTGGTACGGCCGTTGCGGATAGCGGCGGCGAGTTGGGCGACGAGTTCCTGGACGAGCTGCGGTTCCTTAGCACTCAGGTTGGTTTGTTCGCCGGGATCGTCGGCCAGATTGAAGAGCTGCACAGGCGGCAGTTCCTTATTCTTCAACGCCTGCGCGGGGCGCGGCGCACTCCAGCCGCCGGAGCCAGGGCAGAGGATGAGTTTCCACGGGCCGCGACGGATGGCGAAGGAGCCGTTGATGGAATGATGGATGGTGAACGGCCGCAGTGGCTTGCGATGTGCCACGCCCTCCAGTGCTGGTAGGATGGTAAAGGAATCCTCAGCGGCGTGGGCAGGGATGGCGTGGTGTTGGCCGAGGATGTCGGCGAGGGTGGCGTAGAGGTCGGTGGTGCAGATGGTTTCGCCGGAGGTGCTTCCGGCTTTCACTTTGCCGGGCCAGCGAACGAGGAACGGTACGCGATGACCGCCTTCGTAGATGTCGGCCTTGTGCCCGCGCCAGTTGGCATTCGGCTTGTGGCCCTTGGCGATGAGATCGGGGATTTTTGCCTGCGGCGAACAACCGTTGTCAGCCGTGAAAATGACGATCGTGTTGTCGGCGAGTTTTTGTTGATCCAGCTCAGCCAACACTTCGCCGACGACCCAGTCGGTTTCCATCAGAAAATCGCCGTAGATGCCGAGACCGGATTTGCCCTGCCATTTTTTGGACGGCACAATGGGCGTGTGCGGGCTGGTGAGCGGCACGTAAAGAAAGAAGGGCTTCTTGCTTTCCACTCTCGAGGCAATGTACGCGCGGCTTTCGCGGGCGAAATCGATGAGACAATTGACCGCTTCAAAATCCTCTGCTGCCGGGCCAGGCCGATGGAAGGCCTTGGTGGTGTTAGCCCAGGCGGTGAGCTTGTCGTTTTTCAGGTACAGGTACGGAAACATATCGAGCGACGCGGGGATAATGTAGGATTCATCAAAGCCGATCGCCAACGGGCCGCCGGTCACCTTCTGATCATAATCAATTTGCCAACCATCGCCGCGAGTGGGGCCGGTTTTCGAGGTGCGTTTTTCACCGTTGGGCAACATCTCCCAGCCAAGCCCAAGATGCCATTTGCCAACCACGGCGGTGTGATATCCCTGTTGCCGCAGAAAGCCGGGCGCTGTCAGGCGTTGCTTTTCAATGAGCGGTTCGGACAAGCCCCAGAGCACACTCTTCTTCAGTGTACTACGCCAGTTGTAACGGCCGGTGAGAATTCCATAGCGCGTGGGGGTACAAACGGACGACGTAGTGTGTGCGTCAGTAAAGCGCATGCCCTCACGCGCCAACCGGTCACAATGTGGCGTAGCAGCCTTGCCTCCAGCATGAGACAGATCACCATAACCGAGATCGTCTGCTAGGATATAAATGACGTTGGGTCTGTCCTTGGCTGAAACGGTGAATACGGTGATACAAAGCAGGACAAAAAAGTGAAAAGGCATGCCCTTGGATTAGCATGCCGAGATATGAATAACAAGAAGCTAGGGGTGCATCGGCGGACGCTTCCAGTCGACCGGCTCGTATCCTTTTGGCTTGGCTGGCTTTAGTACGGTTACCAATTCAGCTTCAGGATTAAAAAGTGGCTCATTATCCGTGCGGAACGGAGATGCGGGGAAGCCTTCACGATTATAAAGCAGGTTTCGTCGTGAGGGGTTCATTGCCCAAGCGTATCGAACAGCTACAGGCTTCGTGACTTCTGTTGAATAAACTATAATATTGTCCCCCTTGATTTCAGCTTTTGCCCAATGCCACTTGCCGTCATTGCCCGCAATTGCAAAGGCATCAAGTGCTCCCGCCCGTGCGGACACCAACCCTGAGCCAACAGAGTCAAACTCAAGAATTACCTTGTTTCCGTTGATTACCTGTCGTTTCAGAACAGGACCAGATGCTGGGATGTTGCGTCCATAGGTTTGCTGAAGGGCGAGATAGGCGTGACGCTGGCCGATGGGTTTTTTGTTCTTTGGATGTAAGGCGATTGTATCCCCGGTATCAATAGTCACTGCCATCGCCGTATTAGGAACCGTTCGATTTGCAAGTCGCATGGATTCACGGTTTGCAGCCCAAGTGGCCTCCAATCCTTCAACTGGCTTAGTTTGGGGCGGATTCCAGCTTGGTAATTGGGTGAACTGGAAGGGGAAGTCTTTGGAGATATTGCCATCGGACATCTTATGCCAGGAATTACGGTAGTAGCCAATGAGTTTGACCAACTGACTCTGATAATGAACCGCCTGAGGCACGTCCTTTGAGTTGCGTTCGCCTTGATACCAGATGATGCCGCGGATTCCATAGGGGCGAACCGGGTGAATCATGGCATTAAAGATATTGGCCGGATATTGATGGCCCAGTGTGCCGGGGCGCGTGATGGTGGGTGGCATCAATGGACGAAAGGCATTCTTCATGGTTTTTCCAGCGTCGATCATAGCGTTGTACTCGGCCAACTCTTTTTCAAACGTCGCGAGCGCCTTCTCTATGGTCTCGCCCTGATTACGGCGCCGGCGTTCGGCGAAATCAATTAGGAGTTGTCTTTGCGCTTGGGCACGAGGGTCGCTCTTTTGGATGTTCCAAGGCATCCAGCCTTCAATCGGTGTGCCGGCGTAGGCCCGCTGGATGATGCCTACTGGTATCTTGAGTTCTTCATGCAGTTTCTTTCCAAAATAATAGGCAACTGCCGAAG
>CAJWVY010000089.1 GCA_913048135.1 uncultured Verrucomicrobiales bacterium | reverse complement strand
TTGGCAAAGAGTTTTAATGTGACCTCCTATCCCACCCAAATTCTCTTGGATCCAAACGGCAAGATCTTGGATCGCCGCCAAGGATACTCACCGGGCCCCATCACGCCATACATAGACCGTGTCCAGTCGTTTGCCCCGGTCGATGCGCCTCAAACTCAACAATAGCGCCTTTCATTCCGTTTCATGGAAAACGAATCTATTCGCAAATGGCTGATCGGCTTTGGTGTATTGGGCGCGTTGCTGGTTGGATTTATGGGCCAGCGATGGTTGCTGCCTGAGGAAAAACGGCTGGTGTTTGCCGCCGGTCAGCGCGGAGGATTGTACCACGAGCTCGCGCAGCATCTGGCCACGGAACTCCAAGCCGCCCATCCGCGCTTGCGCATTGAGGTAATTGAGACCGACGGTAGTTTGGACAATGCTCAACGCCTGCAAAACCGGAATGCTGATCTGGCGCTTCTGCAAAATGACACGCAAGCCGGAGCACAAGCCCGCAGCCTCACCGCCATTCACCCAGAATTACTGCACTTCCTTTGCCACCGCGATGCCGGCATCCAATCTCTCCATGATCTGGCCGAACACACCATCGCAGTCGGCCCCAAAGGCAGCGGATCCGAGCAGTTCACTCATGAACTTTTCCATTACCTCGGCCTGCCAGTAGCCGAATTGAATTTAAAAAACCTGTCCTTGGCCGAGGCCACGCGGCAACTGGTCGCCGGGGAAGTGGACGCTTTGCTGTTTCTGACCGGTCTTGGCAATGCAGCCTGCGCGCAGGCGTTGCAATCGGGTAAAGTGCAATTGACCCCGCTGGTCACAGCCCCCGATTCGGATTGGTCTCACGCCGGCACTTGGGCCGAGACGTTGGCGGAAGGATTCCGTGTTCATTATCCGCATGTCACTCCGCACACGTTGCCGTTACTCGCCTACCCGGGAGCCGATGGCAAACCCGGCCATCCCATTCGCCCCATCCCCACGGTGGGCGTGAAAGCCGTGCTCACCTGCCATCGCGAGTTGCCTGAAGAATTGGCCGAGACAATTACACGCACAATCTTTGAGCATCGTGCGGTGTTGTCACAAAAGCATTCGGCTTTCAGTAACTTGGATGAGTCACAGGCCACCGCCCGGCTGCAATTCCCCACTCACGCGGGAGCCGAACAGTTTTTCCGGCGCGATGAACCGGGCTTTCTGGTAAAGTACGCGGAGGCCATGGGTTTTATTTTGTCCGCCTGCATTCTTCTCTGGGGTCTGGGGAGTGGCGTGCGCAAGTGGTTGCTGCAGAAACGGAAGGATCGGATTGATAAGTATTATCAGGCGATTGAAAGCATCATTGGCCGGTTGCGCGAGAATGAGGAGTGTGTGGATGAATTGGAGGCGGAACTGATCTCACTGCGCAAGGATGCGTTAAGCGAGTTGGTGAAGGAGAAACTGGCGGCCGATGAGTCGTTTGTGATTTACCAGAACATGGCCAATGGCTGTCAGCAGTTGTTGGCCCAGAAAAAACAGGAACGGCGACAGGCGGGCTGATGCCGCACTGCCGCCGTTCATGAGTTTGATTCTTCCCGCGCTTACTTCAGGCGCTTGATGCGCACATTGCGGAACTGCACCGCTGCGCCGTGTCCGGCGAAGCCAAAGTGGCCCTCGGTGCGCAGGCGACCCTTGTACTTGGCAATGGGCGCCATGGATTTCTCCACCTTGCTCAGGTCCGTATCAAGGATGGTTTCGCCGTTGAGCACGACCTTGATAGTGTGGCCTTTCACGGTGACTTCCTGCGTGTTCCATTCGCCGGGTTTTTTCAGGTGCCCGCGCTTTGCAGCAGCCATGCCGTAGGCGCTGCCGTGGTATTGCGCCGGATGAAGCTTGGCATATTTCTTTGCGGTGTTGTCGAGCACCTGCAATTCGCACATGCCCACGTAGGCGGTGTCGCCCTTGCCTGGGTACCGAATAGCGAGACCATTGTTGCCGCCTTCGGGCAGCTTGATCTCCAGGCGCACGACAAAATCGTCGTAGCTGTCCTTGGTGTAGATGGTGCCGCCTTTGCCGGGCTTGCACTGGATGGTGCCGTCGGTGACCTGATAGTTGTCAATCGGGCCGGCCCAACCGGTGAAATCCTTGCCGTTAAAGAGGGGCTTGAAGCCTTTCTCCTCAGCGACCGCGCTGAGGCTCAGGCTCAGCAGCAGAGTGAGTGCGATGAGTTGTTTTTTCATGTTAGTTCAATTCCTTGATGAAGATGTTGCGCCAGCAGATTTCGCCGCCGTGGGTTTGCAACTGGATCGGGCCGCGGGCAATCAGTGGTTTGCGGTTCGCCGTGGGCGTTTTGCGGTCCCAGAAATTGGTGAGGGGCGCATTGTCCACGACGAGTTTGCCGTTAAGCTTGATGGTGACCTTGTCGCCGACCATTTTGATGTAGAAGGTGTTCCATTCGCCAAAAGGCTTGTCGGCCAGCACGAGCGGATCGCGGCCGGGCGTGCCGGCGGGGCCGTTATTCCACAGACCGCCGGAGCCTTTGTCCGCGCCGATCTTCCATTTGCCGCCTTCCTTGGTAGTGTCCCAAATCTGCACCTGCGGCACGCCGCGCAGATAAATGCCGCTGTCGGCTTTGGCGACGGTTTTGTAGTCCACGTACAACTCAAAGTCACCGTAGTTTTTCACGGTGCTCAGGTAGAGGCCATGCCCGTCATTGATCAGGATGCCGTCCTTCACGGACCAGTGTTGTTGGATGTCCTTGAGGCTGTCCGCCTTTTTCTTGGCCAACGCCTTCTTGTCCAGCGCCATCCATTTGGCGGGGTCTTCAGTCTTCAACCCCCACCAGCCCTTGAGGTCTTTGCCGTTGAACAGGGCCTTGAATCCCTTGGGCGGCTGGTTGAGGTCGGCGCCCGTCACAGTGACGGCCGCGAGGAGGAATGCGGGGATGAGTTTCATCAGTTTCATGACAAAAAAATCGTTCGTGGAACGGCCCGATGATGGGCTGACCACGAACGATTGCAAGCTCGGTCTGCGTTTGCCTAGCTAATCTTCGGCAGGCTCGCCGCAGCGATGGCTTGGCCGTGGCGTTTCTCGGTTTCATCCGGGAAGTGGAACTTGATTCGTTCCGCCAGTTCCGGAAATTCCGAGGCCATTACTTCCTTGGAGCGCGTGATGATGTGCTCACCGCCGGGGCCGGTGGTCACGCGGCCCAGCAGCAGCACGTACTGGAATTCATAAAACTCCGCGTAATGCGCCAGCGTGTAGCCGAGGTAAATCCCAATGGCATCGTAAATCTTCAGCGCACGCTCGTCGCCTGCTTCCATCAGCTTTTGCACGATCTTCAACTGCTTAGGCATGCTCAGGCTGGCATCGTACTCAATGCCCGAGGCCGGCAGCAGGCGGGCGACTGCTTGTTGCGAGAAATACTGTGCACCCACGCCAAGGTCGCCGCTCCATTCATCGGCCGGCGCCTCGGGATGCAAATCCACCGGCGCAAAGGCCAGTTCGCTGAGCCACGTGGTGATGTTGCCATCCATATCCACATACCCGCCGCCTTCGCTCGTACCCATGGCTATGCCGAGCACGCCGTTTCCGGATTCCCCCTTCTTGCGTAGCGCCATTGAGCCGGCCAAGGCGGTCACCTCGCCGTCATTGATCACTTCCAGTGGGCAATCCCATTCCTCGGCAATGTTGGTGAACATATCGCGCACCTTGGCCTCGAAATCCTCCGGGCCCACGCCGCGGAAGAGCGAGGCCCACGTCACCTTGTTGTGTGAGTAACAGCCGGCGGCGCTGCCGCCAATGGCGTCCACACGCGGCAGATGTTCGGCGGCGCGCTTAAGGGAATCAATGATACCTTCGTAATGATAGTCCGGGTTCGGCTCGAAGTATGGATCCCACACGATCTCTTCGCTGAACTTCACTTCACCATCAATCACCGCAGCCGCCTTGCGGTCACTGCCGCCCAGGTCGAAGCCAATGCGGCAGCCATCCAGGTGCCGGCCAATCGGACGAGCCTGAGAATTTTCCGCGGGCAATTCGGCGCAAGCCACCACCTCGAGCGAGTGACGATTGTTCTTCACGCCAATCACGTCGTCGTCAAATTTGCCGAACTCGTTAGTGCGATAATAATCCTGCAGCCGATCGACATAAGCATCCGCGCCGCTCAGGTGAATCTTCCAGCCGCCGCGTTGCCACAGGAGAAATTTCACCATGCGTTCGAGGTGACGGAAATTGTTCGGCTCCAGCTCATGATCGGCCGGGAACAGCACGGTGCGGTGATGAAACACGGAACCATCAGCCTGCTCGAGGCCGATGCCGACGTCCACTGCCGCGCCGGTGTCACGAGCCGCCGCCTCGAAGGCGCGGTTCACCAGTATCGCCGGGCGAAAGGTGGGATGGAGTTCAGGAAGAAACTTCGGTTCGGGCAAAAGATTCACGTCACTCATTTTTCGGGGCGCGAATCCTGTTCTGTTCGGCCAACCATTGCAAGCCAGCTTCGGGAATTATTTCGTGGCCGCCCTGAAAAATCGTCACCCGTGCGGCGCCTGATTTTCTTCGGAAAAGTACGGTTTTTCGCCCATAACGCGCATCGACTGCCGCTTCCTTTCGCAGAGCCGCCGGCACCTTGGCCGTTTTCACAAACTCGCCAATCAATGCCGGGCTGAGCCGATCCTTGGGCGCCGCCAGCGCGTTGAAGGCCTCCAGCGAATGGCTGATCGGCACACTGCCGTTGTGGCCGTCAGTGATGCCGGCGTTGATGTCCAGATTCACGCCGCGCGCGCGTGCCATGTAGGTAATGGCCGAGCGTTTCAAGGCATCCGCATGCGCCGGCGTGCCGGGCACAGGTTTATGACCGCCCAGCGCCGCCTCAATCTCGCCCGCATATCGCAGCTTGCGGTCGGCCGTTTCTGCATGCCACTTCACCAAATCTGAAATCGGCACCCACGCCGAGACACCCGCCCACAGTTCAGGCGCACGCCCCGCCATCAGTAAGCTCGCATAACCACCGCCCGATGCTCCAATTACATAAATTCGATTAGGATCAACGTTCCCTTGCTGCCTAGCCCACGAAACAGCACTGAGAATATCCTGTACTGCAAGCTCCGAGCCCATCGACGACGGCGTACGATTACGCCCACGGAAGTTAGGATGAATGAAGTGCCAATCGTGATTCACAGCCCACTGACCGTAAGAGGTGTTCGCCTGCCGATAATCGCTAGACCACGAATGCAACCCCACCAACAACGGTCTCGCTTTTTTAGTTTTTGGCGCAAAATGTAGCGATGGCTGATCAGATTTATCTGCTGCACTGCGGTATTTGATTTCCTTAATTTCCGCTGGCCAACCTCTTAAAGCGGCCTGACTGCCTGTAGCAACAAACAGTATTATTAATATCAGTAGAGGTTTCACGCACGCAGTTTGCCAAAGACACACAAAAGTCGAAAAGTCTTTTCCGTTACCGGTCAATGAATAGGATGCGGCCGTGTCACGCATTCGGATCGCAACACTGGAAGAAATTGAGGAGGGCAAAACCATCAAATTCTCATTCACACGTGGAGAGCGACTAGTGGAAGGGTTTGTTGGACGATTTAAAGGGAAACTATTTGCTTACGAAAATACCTGCCGGCACATTCCAATTTCACTCGATTACGGCGATAACCGGTTTTTCACCAACCAAGGCGATGCGCTGATGTGCCAGACACACGGCGCGGTATATGAACCCGACACGGGGCTCTGCACGCGCGGGCCATGTGCGGGGGCGAGTTTATTTCCCCTAGAGGTGGTGGAGGAAGACGGCGTGTTGTGGTTTGAGGAGGACTAAATTGCTTCTAAGCCAGTACGCCCTTCACCACTTTGCCGTGCACATCGGTGAGGCGATATTTGCGGCCTTGGAAACGGTAATAGAGTTTCTCGTGATCCATACCCATGAGATGCAGGATGGTGGCCTGTAGATCGTGCACGTGCACCTTGTCCTCGGCGACCTTGAAGCCCAGCTCGTCGCTGGCGCCGTAGGTGCCAGGCTTGGTTCCACCGCCGGCCATCCACTGAGTGTACACGTCCGGATAATGATCGCGCCCAAGCACTTTACCCTTGGCTGTGCGGCCTTCGCGGAAGGGCGTGCGACCGAATTCGCCGCCCCACACGATGAGGGTATCCTCAAATAATCCGCGCTCCTTGAGATCCTTGATTAGTGCGGCGATGGGTTTATCCATCGTCTTGCATTTGTTGCGCAGGCCATCGCCGAGGCCGGTTCCGGCGCCGGTGCCGTGGAAATCCCAGCCCCAATCGAAGAGGTGCACAAAACGTACTCCCTTTTCCACTAAGCGCCGAGCAAGCAAAATGTTGTTGGCCAAACTTCCAGCGCCGGGCTTGGCGCCATAACTCTCGAGGATGTGCTTCGGCTCCTTGGTAATATCCATGACCTCTGGCACGCTTGCCTGCATGCGATAAGCCATCTCGTACTGCGCAATGCGCGTGATAGTCTCGGGGCTGCCGAGTTCCTTGGCCTGGATGCGATTCAGGTCATTGAGCGCATCGAGGCTCTTGCGGCGCAACGCACGGCTCATGCCTTTGGGGTTGGACACATAGAGCACCGGATCGCCCTTGGACCGGCATTGCACGCCCTGAAACACGCTGGGCAAAAAGCCGCTGCCGAAGGAGTTCTTGCCGCCATTGGGCTGTACGCCGCTGGAGATGAGCGCCACGAAGCCAGGTAGATTCTGGTTCGCGCTGCCGAGCCCATACGTGACCCACGAACCCATGCTCGGTCGACCTTCGCGCGCGCTACCGGTGTAGAGCAGCAGCTCCGCCGGCGCGTGGTTAAACTGATCAGTCGTCATGGATTTGATAAACGAAATATCGTCCACGTGCTTGGCCAGCTCCGGCACCGCGTCGCTCATCCACGCGCCGGTTTGTCCGTGCTGTTTGAAATCGTGCGGCGTGCCCATCAGCTTCGGCACGCCCGAGGTAAAGGCAAACCGCCGGCCTTTCAGATATTCGTCCGGACAATTCTCGCCTTCCCGCTTCTGCAGCTGCGGCTTGTAATCGAACATGTCCAACACTGGCGGTGACCCGGTCATGTGCAGGTAAATGACGCTCTTGGCCTTGGGCGCGAAATGCGGGCGGCGTGGTTTGAGCGGTTGCGTGGGATCAAACGCCACATCGGCCGAGGCCGTTTGCGCGCCGCCTATCATCGAGGCCAGCGCCGCCGCGCCTAGACCCATCCCCGCCTCGCCGAGAAACTGTCGGCGCGTCCGATGTAAAAGCTGTTCGTGTTGCAGATTCATTTTGGTAATCAGGTTAACGTTTCATGAACATCTCATCGAGATTCAAAAGCACATTGCCGACGATGGTCCAAGCCGCAAGCTCGTCGGCTTTCATGCCCTCAGGAAGCGGACCAAGCGGGTCGGTGGCCATCATCTTGGCGGCCTCGGGATCCTGTTGGTAATCGGCCAGCAATTCGTTGAAGAGTTCCTCGAGACGACCCACCTCGGCGGGCTTGGGCTCACGCGAGAGGCATAGGCGCAGACCGAAGGTCACCCGCGCGGCCGCCGTGTCGCCACCCTCTTTCATCATGCGGCGGGCCAGAGCCTGTGAGGCCTCCACGTACACTGGATCGTTCATCGTCACCAATGCCTGCAGCGGAGTGTTGGTGGGCACGCGGCGCACAGTGCAGACGTTGCGGTTTGGCGCATCAAACGCCGCCATGGAGGGGTACGGATTGGTGCGGCGCCAGTGGGTGTAAATACCACGGCGATACTTATCCTCGCCCGCGCTGGTTTTCCAGTCCATACCCGGGCCAAACGCCGCCGACACACCAAAGCTCGGCTGGTACGGCTTCACCGGCACGCCGTACATTTTGCGGCTGAGCAGGCCGCTGACGGACATTGCCTGATCGCGGATCATCTCGGCGGTCAACCGCAGGCGCGGTCCGCGCGCGTAGAAGCGGTTGGCCGGGTCGTTCTCCAAATGTTCCGGTGTGGAGCGCGAGTCCTGCCGGTACGCGGCGCTGGTGACCAGCAGTTTGAGAAACGCCTTAGTATCCCACTTCATCCGCGCCAACTCGGTGGCCAGCCAGTCGAGCAACGCCGGATGCGTAGGCAATTCGCCCTGCGAACCAAACTCCTCGCTGGTGCGTACAATGCCTGTACCGAAGATGGATTCCCAATAACGGTTGGCAATCACGCGCGCGGTGAGCGGGTTCCCCTCATCCAGAATCCAGTCGGCCAGCTGCAGGCGGTTGGGCTTCTCAGCGGTCGGCAAGCCGAACACTTCCGGCACGCCCTCGTACACGCGCTTGTCTTTCTGCTGATAGTTACCGCGCAACTGAATATGCGTCTCGCGGCCCTTGGCCATCTCGCGCATCACCGGCACGGTGGTGGTGCCTTTCATACCGGCGAGCTGTTTTTTGGCCGCTTCCAGCTCCTTCGCCTTGGCGAGGGTCTTGGGGTTGTTGGCGGCGAAATAATCCTTGAGCCGTTTCACTTGCGCCACGCTGCGTTTTTCAACCGGCGTACTGAGAATGCCATGCACGTCCTTGGGCAGCGCCTGCTCCAGCTTGGGCAACGCGCCGGCGATGATGGAGATGATGACCTCCTCGTCCTTGAGATCCTTGATGGTCACCTCCGCGACATCGCCCTCGGCCACGTCGACAGCGGCCTTGAATTTCAGGAAACCCGGATCTCGCGTGTTGGGCACGGACACGAAGGGCAGCAACCGCGCGCCGTCGAGCGCGTAGTCGACATTCACCTTGAAGACCTTGTTGGATTCCTGTTTCCAAACCACCTTGCGATCGGCGTCCAGCACTTCCACGCGATGCACCTTGAGCCGCTCGGCTAGGCCGGAGCCGGTGCGGTTCCAGAGCGCGAGCTTCTCGATGGGCTGTTCGCTGCCGAGATCCACCTCCCACCACGGGTTGTCTTCCTGCGCAGTGTGCGTCACGGTTTTCTTGGCAAAATCGCCGCTGGTGTTGCCGTCATTGCCGTACTTCGCCGGGCCACCGAAATCCGTGCTGCTCTGGGTTGCTTTGCCTTTGGGCGCGATGTTGGCGCCGTTGCTGAACACCTGCACCTCGCCCAGATGCAGAAACACACCCTTGCCCACGTTGGTGACGCGCACAAAGCGGCCCTTCAAATGTTTCGCGCCCTGCGGCCGCAGCTTCAGCGTCACGCGCGCCGGATCCACCCCGGCCACCTGCAGGCGATCGAATTTGCCGGGCGGCGGCCGCACATTCAGCTGATTGCCTTCGCGTTGAATCTGCAACCGCTTCACCGGCACGTGCTGCTCGAATTGCTTGGCCCACGGTTCCAGCCCATCCAACGCCGTGGCCTTAAGCTGATTCAGCTCCTTCTCCAACGCGGTCACCTTCAGCTCGGTAGCCGCCCGTTGCTTTTTCTGTTCATCCGTAAACAGGCTGACAAACGGCGCCTCGTTGCGTTTGTCGCTGTCCTCGGTGTTGTTGAAAATCGCGAACATGCGGAAGTAGTCCTCCTGACTCAGCGGATCGTACTTATGATCATGGCACTGCGCGCAGGCCATCGTGGTGCCCATCCAAACCTGCATGGTGGTGTTTACGCGATCGACCACCGCCACGTTGCGAAACTCCTCATCGGCTGTACCGCCTTCGTTGTTTGTCTGCGTGTTACGATGAAATGCTGTGGCGATCAGCTGATCGTTGGTCGGTTGATCGAGCAGATCGCCCGCCAGCTGTTCGCGCGTGAATTGATCAAACGGCATGTTGCTGTTGAGCGCGCGGATGACCCAATCGCGATACCCCCAGATCGTGCGCGGCTGATCATCCGCATAGCCGGTACTGTCAGCGTACCGCGCAAGGTCCAGCCATTGCCGCGCCCAATGCTCGCCATACGCCGGCTTGGCCAGCAAACGATCCACCAGCTTTTCGTAGGCGTCCGGCGAGGTATCCGCCACAAACGCCGCCACCTCCGCCTGCGTCGGTGGCAACCCTGTTAGATCCAGGCTCACTCGTCGAATTAACGCCTGCTTGTCCGCCACCTTCGAGGGGGCCCAGCCGCGCTTCTCCAGTTGCGCGAGGATAAAGCGGTCCACATCGTTGCGGCTCCACTGGGAATTCTTCACCGTCGGCACTGCTTCACGTTTCGGTTTTTCATACGCCCAGTGCGGCTCGTATTCCGCGCCCTCGGCGATCCATTGCTTAAGAATCGCCTTTTGCTCCGCCGTCAGGGCGAGCTTGGATTCCTTGGGCGGCATCAGTTCATCGGCGTCTTTGGCAAAAATGCGATAGATCAGCTCGCTGTCCTCCACGTCCCCTGGCTTAATGGCGAATAGTCCATCCTTATTTTCTGCAACTGCAGCCTCGCGCTTATCCAACCGCAGTTTTGCCTTACGTGCGGCGGCATCTGGTCCGTGACAAGTGTAGCAATTCTCCGAAAGAATCGCGCGGACATCGCGATTAAAGGAAATCTTCTTGGGCGCCGCCGAACCAATCGCCGTCAACAACCCGAAGCTCAATAAAATCCGCCAAGTTTTCATGCTAAAAATCAATCATGCCGCCCGTGGGGAGGCGTGTAAAGATTGGATGAGATTGGGCGAAAAAGATTCATACCAAAATCGGTTTCACCACTTTTCCGTGCACATCGGTCAGGCGATATCGCCGGCCCTGGAACTTGTAAGTGAACCGCTCATGATCAATGCCCAGCAAATGCAGCAGCGTAGCTTGGAAATCATGCACATGCACGCGGTCCTGTACGGCGTTGATTCCCAGATCGTCACTCGCACCGTAGGTCATACCCGGTTTCACTCCTCCACCGGCCATCCAGGTGGTGAAGGCGTACGGATGATGGTCACGCCCCCATTGCTTGCGGTTCCGGATGTCGCCCTGAATAAACGGCGTGCGACCGAATTCGCCACCCCAGACCACCAAGGTGTCCTCCAACAACCCGCGTTGCTTAAGGTCGGCAATCAACCCCGCGCTCGGCTGGTCCGTGTCGCGGCATTGATTGTACAGCTCGGTGGTCACGCTGCGGTGTTGATCCCAGCCCGCGTGCATCACCTGCACAAATCGTGTACCGCGCTCGATTAACCGGCGCGCCATCAGGCAGTTGTAGGCAAAGGAGCCTCGCTCCTTCACCGAGGGCCCGTAGAGATCCAGCACACTCTTCGGTTCCTTGGCCACATCGGTGAGTTCCGGCACGCTGGTTTGCATACGGTAGGCCATCTCGTACTGCGCAATGCGCGTGAGAATTTCCGGGTCACCAAACTCCGCATGGCGCATGCGGTTGAGTTTACCCAGATCATCAAGCATCCCACGACGCTCTTGGCCTGTGATGCCGTTGGGGTTTTGCAAATACAAAACCGGATCGCCGCCCGCACGAAATTTTACACCCTGAAAGCGCGAGGGCAGAAACCCGCTGCCCCAGTAAAAATCATAGAAAATCTGACCGCAGGTCGTCCCCTTACTAACACTGGTCATCACCACAAACGACGGCAGACTGTCCGTGTCGCTACCCAGCCCGTAGCTGAGCCAAGCGCCCAGCGTCGGTCGACCGGGCATTTCCGCGCCGGACATGAAAAACGAAATCGCAGGCGCATGGTTCACCTGCTCAGTGTGCATGCTCTTGATGAAGCAAATATCATCGGCCGCCTTGCCCACGTGGGGCATGAAGTTGCTCACCCACGCGCCGCTTTGCCCGTGCTGCTTGAACGGCTCAATCGGCGCCAGCATCAACTTGCCCTGCGGATTTCCCGTCATGGTGCTGAACCGTTTGCCCTCCACAAAATCCTGAGGCACCGGCTTGCCATGCAGCTGCTCCTGCAACGGCTTGTAGTCATACAAATCCGTGTGCGTTGGCGCTCCGTTCATGAACAGATAAATCACCCGCTTCGCCTTGGGCGCAAAATGAGGCAGCGAACCCAGCCCGCCATACGCCCCGCCGGTCTGGCCCGCCAAGCCGTCCTGTTGCAACAGGTTCCCCAAAGCCGCCGCGCCAATCCCCGTCGCCGTCCGGCCGAAAAACTGCCGACGATTGATCATGAGTTGGGATTCAGTCAGTGGATTCATATCATTCACGCGTGATCACTTCGTCGAGATTAAACAGCAGATTGCACAGCACCGTGTATGCCGCATGATCGGTCACGGTAAGGGTTTCGTCGCGGACATGTTCGCCGACCTTTAACAACTGCTGCGCAGCCTCAGGTTTGGCAGCGTACGTGACGCGCAATTGCTGGATGCGCTGTTGCAGCACGACCGCTTCAGCGGCGGATGGCGGGCGGGCAGTCGCTAGGCGAAAGGCATACGCCACGCGGGCTACGTCATCGACCCCACCTTCCAGAAGCACCCGCTGGGCCATTGCGCGGGCGGCTTCTACATAGGCAACATCGTTGAGGGTGATCAATGCATGCAGTGGCGTGTTCGTCCGCGCGCGGCGCACTTCACAGGTCTGGCGTTTGGCCTCATCAAAGAACATTGTGGGCCCTACAATACGCCGCCAGAAAGTATAAAGACTACGTCGATACAAAGCTTCGCCTTTGTCTGGTGCGTAGCGTTTTTTGCCAAACGTACTTTCGGCCCAAACGCCCGGCGGCTGATAAGGCTTCACCGGAGGGCCTCCCATCCTTTCCACCAACAGTCCGCTTATCGCCAGGGCCTGATCACGAATCATCCACGAAGGCAACCGGTAGCGTGTCATGCGTGCCAGCAGTCGGTTTTCCGGATCGCGCTCGTGCAACGCAGATGTCACCGCTGAGCTTTGGCGGTAGGTGGCACTCAGCACGATCCGTCGATGCAGCCCCTTGACGTTCCAGTTATCGGAAACAAATTCCTGCGCCAGCCAGTCGAGCAAACCCGGATGACTCGGCCGTTCACTTTGCACACCAAAATCCTCGGTGGTCTTCACTAATCCCGTACCAAAGAACTGCTGCCAGATCCGGTTCACCGTCACACGAGCGGTCAACGGGTGCTTGGGATTGACCAGCCACTCCGCCAATCCCAACCGGTTGCGCGGGGCATCTTTTGGTAACGGCGGCAAACTCTCCGGCGTGTTACTGCCCACCACGATGTCCGTAG